>PNKC01000030.1 GCA_013822275.1 Anaerolinea sp.
CCCCGACCGCCCTCTCTCACTTCGTGAGGAGAGGGGGAGTGGGTGCGATTTCGGGCCTTGATCCGAGTTAGGTTGGAGGGACACTAACTAACGAACAGGCCGCCGCTGGGGAAGAGGATTTCGCCCGTGAAGTAGGACGACTCGTCGCTGGCGAGGAAGAGGGCGGTGTTGGCAATCTCCTGCGCCTGGCCGAAGCGGCCGCTGGGGATGCGCGAAAGCAGCAACTGGCTGCGGGACTCGTCGGCGCGCATGTTCGCGGTCATCGGCGTCTCGATGAAGCCGGGGCCGATGGCGTTGACGCGCACGCCCGTATGGCCGATCTCCATCGCCAGGACTTTGGTCAGCATGTGGACGCCGGCTTTCGACACGCAGTACTCAGCCGCGCCCGCGAGCGGCACCTTCGCGGCGACCGAGGCGATGTTGACGATTGAGCCGGCCCGCCCGGCTGCGATCATCCGCCGGGCGACGGCTCGGTCCGTCATCATCACCCCCGTGAGGTTCACGTTGAGGACCTTTTCCCAGTATTCGGTGGGCTTGGTGAGGATGGTGGGAGGTGTTTCCGGGGCGTCCCCCGCCACCGGCGCGCCGCTCACGTAGAGGGCATGCGAGATGCCGGCCGCAGCCACCAGGGCGTCGATCCGGCCAAACTCGCGCTCTGCGTATTCCGCAAGGGCCTCGCAATCCGCTTCCTGGCTGGTGTCCGTCCGCACGAAGGCCGCCTTCCGCCCCATCGCCGCGACGGCACGGAGCACTTCGTCCACGCGCACTTCGTCAAGGTCGCCGATGACAATGTCCGCGCCTTCGCGGGCGAAGGTTTCGGCGCAGGCGCGGCCAATGCCGCTCGCCCCGCCGGTGATAATCGCCACCCGTCCTTCAAGCCGTCCCGCCATGTGTGTCCCCCATTTCGAAGATGTGGGGCATTCTACGGTGGCGCGGGGCGGAAGGGTGGGCGGCGCCTTGGGCAGGCGCGACCTCAGCTAGACTGAAGCCCGTCCTCCCTACTGTCCCAAAGTCCACGACAAGATGAAGGCCGAACGTGGAAGAGTTCCATCTCCTCAGCAATGTCGCGGCTGGACTCGCAGCAGCGTTCGTGGGGGGCCTGCTCGCGCGCAGCGTCAGGCTCTCTCCGGTCGTTGGGTATCTCGCAGCGGGCATTGTGATCAGCCCGTTCACACCCGGGTACGAAGCGGACACTGAGACGCTTCGCGCCCTTGCGGAACTTGGCGTGATCTTCCTGATGTTCGGCGTTGGCCTCCACTTCAACGTGCGCGACTTGCTTTCGGTGAAGAAGATCGCGGTTCCGGGGGCGATCGCCCAGATTGTCCTCGCGACTGCACTCGGAGCGGTGATTGGGCTGTGGTTCGGACTTCCTGGCCGGGAGGCACTGGTACTCGGCCTCGCCGTCTCCATCGCCAGCACGGTCGTCCTTGTCCGTTCGTTGGAAGAGCGCGGACTGGTCGAATCGATCCATGGCCGCGTCGCCATCGGCTGGTTGATCGTGCAGGACATAGCGACGGTGCTCTTCCTGGTCCTCCTGCCCGCGCTCGAACCGGGCAGCGACGGGAGCCTGGTCCAGGATGTGGTGCTCGCCTTGGCGAAAGCGGCGGCATTCATCGGGATCATGCTCGTCGCCGGGACGTGGCTGGTGCCGCGGCTGCTCGCCTGGGTGGCAAAGACGGGGTCGCGGGAGCTCTTCATCCTGTCGGTGGTCGCGGGCGCGCTTGGCATTGCCACCGGGGCCGCCGCCTTCGGCCTCTCGGTCGCGCTCGGCGCCTTCGTCGCGGGTGTGGTGGTCAGCGAAACCGAAACGAGCCACCAGGCCGCCGCCGACGTCATTCCGCTGCGGGAGGCGTTCGCGGTGCTCTTCTTCGTTTCCGTGGGGATGCTCCTGGACCCCGGCGTGGTGCTGGACAATCTTGGCCTGTTTGCCGCGGTGCTGATGGCGGTGCTGTTCGCCAACGCGGTCATCGCCTTCGGCGTCGCGGCGCTTTTTCCTTACCCGGCCCGCACCGCGCTGACGGTCGGCGCCGGCCTGGCGCAGCTTGGCGAGTTCTCGTTCATCATCGCGGACGAAAGCCTCGGTCTGGGGCTAATGCGAGATGGGACCTACAACGTCGTCCTTGCCGTGGCTGTTGTTGCGATCACGCTGAATCCCCTCGCGTTCTGGTCCATAGCGCCGCTGGAACGGGGACTACGGCACGCTGGCCGGCTCTGGCGCCTGATTGACCGGCAAGGACCGCTGCCCACCGGCGTGATGCCGGCCTCGGGGCACGCGGTGATCCTGGGCTACGGCCGCGTGGGTGAACTGACGGGCCACGCCCTGGGGCAATTGCAGATCCCCTTCGGGGTGGTTGAGGCGGACATCGGCCTCGCTCGCAGGCTCAACGTCGCCGGCATCCCCGCCGTCTGGGGCGATGCTGCCAGCCCGGAAGTGTTGCGGATGGCGGCGATCCACGGTGCCCGCCTCGTGGTTATCGCTGTGCCGGACGAAAGCACCACAATGCTCGCCATCGCCAACGTCCGCAGGCTGAACGCGGATGTCCCGGTCATCGTCCGCGCGCGGGCGGCTTCGGAGATGCCCATCCTTGCGCTGCTGGGCGCCAGCGAGGTTGTCGTCCCTGAATACGAAGGTGGACTCGAACTGATGCGCCGCGCGCTCGTCACGCTGGGCTTTGATGCAGATGAAGTGGTCCACTTTTCAAACGCGGTCCGGGACATCCACTACAGCGACGCGGTGCATGCGCATTCGCAAGGTACCCGGCAATGAAGAAGCCCGGCCTTGCGGCCGGGCTTCCTCTTGGTTCGCGCCAACGCGGGACTACTCGATTTCGATCGTGGCGCCGGCTTCGGTCAGCTTCGTCTTGATGGATTCGGCCTCGTCCTTAGTGATGCCTTCCTTCACTTTCGTGGGGGCTGCTTCAACCAGGTCCTTGGCTTCCTTCAGGCCGAGGCCCGAAACGACTTCGCGGACAGCTTTGATGACGTTGATCTTGTTCTCGCCGAAGCTCTTGAGGACGACGTTGAACTCCGTCTTCTCCTCCTCGGGCTCGGCGGCGGCGGCGCCACCAGCGGCGGCGGGGCCGGCGGCCATCATCATCGGCGCGGCGGCCGTGATGCCGAACTCCGTTTCGATCGCCTTGTTCAGGTCGCGGAGTTCGAGGAGGGTCATCCCCTTAATGATTTCGAGTGCGTCTTCAATCTTAGCCATGTAAGTCCTCTGTTCTGAGTGCTGAGTGCTGGGTGCTGGGGTGCCTTACGCGGCGCCTTCGAGCTGGTTTGCGCGAGCATCGATGAGGCCCGCGAAGTTGCGGATGCTCGCCTGGAGCAGGCCGGCGAAGTTGTAGAGCGGGCTCTGCAGCTTGCCCACAACGTCGGCGATCATCTGTTCCTTGGAAGGCATGGTCGCCAGGCTTTCCACCTCGGCGCGGGAGAGCAGTTTGCCCTCCAGCCATCCGCCGTGGATATCCAGCGTCATGCGCTTCACGCGAAGGTGCTCCGTCAGGAGCTTCACCGGCGCCACCGGGTCGCCGAAGCCGATCGCGATGGCCGTTGGGCCTTCGAGGAGCTTCGCCATTTCCGGGCGGCCGGCCTGTTCGGCTGCCATCGCCGCAAGCGTGTTCTTAACGACTTTCACTTCCACGTTCGCCGGGCGGAGGGCGCGGCGAAGGTCCGTGATCTGGGCGACGGTGAGTCCACGATAGTCAGCGCTGATGGCGACCGAGGCGCGAGCCATCGCGTCCTTGATCTCAGCCAGCATCGCGACCTTCCGTGGGGTCGGCATGGGCGTCTCCTTCGTTGGAGTGGAGGCCGGCGCGGGTTGCCGCGAAGGCCAGTGCGAAGGAGCCCGGGAACGAAAAATCCCTGCGCGAACGGCAGGGACACGAGGAGCGCACGGCGGCGCTGCATCAATCCTTGCCTCGGCAGGCGCCTTTCGGCATTCTCCCAGCGTCCAGGGGACGCTTCGCATTGGGACCTGCGGTCTCGGGCTCTTGAGTTGTCAGAAGCGAATGTAGTGCATTGGCGGGGTTGGGGCAAAGCGAAGGGGGTTGGCCATTTCGGGGACCAGCGGATGTACACTTCGCGCCATGTTCCCAGACCCATCCCAGATTGACCTCAGCCTTGACTCACGGGCGGCTACGTTCGAGAACCCAACCGGTGCTCGCGGCGCGGGTGGAACCAGCTTCGGCGGACGCAAGGGCAGCCCCTCGCGGCGGCTGGCTGCGGGGGAGCGCGTGTTGCTCGCGGATATCGCCGGACCAGGCACGATTCGCCACATCTGGATGACCTTCCCGCCCGCGCCACCGGAGACGATGCGTGCCTACACCCTGGAGGTGTTCTACGACGGGATGGCGGAGCCGAGCGTTTCCTTACCCGCGCTGGACTTCTTCGGGCTTCCCCATGGGAGGCCCGTCGCTTATCACTCGGCTCTCACGGCGGTTCATGAGGGCCGCGGCTACAACGCCTACTTCCCGATGCCGTTCCGCGACCGGGTGAGGCTGGAGTTTGTCAACGGCTCGAACCGCGCCATCGACTTCTATTACCAGGTTGATTACACGCTCCAACCGTCCCTGCCGGAGGACGCCGGGCTGCTTCACGTGGCCTTCCGGCGCGAAAACCCGACGACGCTGATGCGGGACTTCGTCATCACGGATGGCCTCGCGGGCCCTGGCCGGTTCCTCGGCTGCGTTATCGGCGTGCGCTGCATCGACCCGGCGGCCTGGTATGGCGAAGGCGAAGTGAAGGTCTTCCGTGATGGCGATAACGAGTACCCGACGATCTGCGGGACGGGGCTGGAAGACTACGTGGGGAGCGCCTGGGGAATGGGGCTGCACGCCGCACAGTACGCCGGTGCTCCGCTGGACGCCCGCGCGCCCGGTTTGCGCGGGAACCCGGAGTTCGTTGGTTTCTACCGCTGGCACGTGCCGGATCCGATCGTCTTCCAGCGGGAGTGCCGGGTGACCATCCAGCAGATCGGCTTCGTTACGTTCATGCAAGGGCAGGAGGCGGAGTTCGAGGCGTACAACCGCACGAACCCCGTAGCCGGGCGAGGATGGCGTCCGCCGTCACCCGGCGTGCTCGCCAGCGGCATCGCGGAACGGGTGGATGACTACTCCGCCGCCGCTTTCGTCTACTGCCGCAACCCGCAGCCCGTGCCACGCGTGGATGTGGCCGCTGCGACCGCGGATATCGTGCGGCGCGAGTACGAACGCCCCAGTCCGTTCGAGCGGATGCTTGGCGATGTGGGCGGGAGCTGAGCTACGGCGTGGGCAGAAACAGCTGGTACTTGCCCAGCGTCTGCTTGCCGCCGGCCAGTGGCGCTTCGACGATGAGGGTCATCGGGCCCGGCGTGGTGCCGACCGTGTTCTTGAAGGTGACGACGAGGGTCACCGCGCGGCCCTGGCCGCTGGAAACGACGACTTCGGAACGCCCGCCAAGGGTCGCGAGGGGCGAGAACGTCTGCCCGGCGAGGGAGAGTTGGGCAGTCTTGAGGTTCACCTGGCCGAATTCGCGCGAGGCGTTGGTCAGCCAGAGGTCGATGAGGACGGCGCCGGTCATGCCGTTGTTCGCCGCCTTCTGGACAGACTGGGCGAGGTTGATCGCTTCCACGCCGCCCGTGGCCATGAGGATGCAGCGGAAGTACTCGATCGGGTAGGCGGCGGCGCGCGTGGCTTTCACCGAGACGCCGCTGATCACCTGCTCCACGCTCAACGCCACGGTGACTTCCTGGATCGCGCCGCACTGCGTGGTCTGGCGGGAGAGGTCGACCTGGGCGGCGGCGCTGGCCGTGGCCGGAGGAGTCCCGCGGGCGCCAGCCACCTGGTCCGTGGCGGCGGGCGCGATCGAGGCCTGGTTTTGGCTGGCGGCGTTGGCCGCCGCGGTGCCGGACGCGGGCGTGGGGGACGCCGGCTGTGTGGATGGCTTCGCGGTGGGCGACGGGACCGCCGCCGTGGCCGTTGGATCCGCACCCGCGCGTGCCGTGAGCGAGACGTTGGCGCCACGCGCTTCCGTGGGCGTGCTTCGGGGCTGCACCCCGAAGGCGATGCCAACCATGCCGCCGACGACGGCGATGGGGATCAGGTACTGCGGCCTGCGCAGCCGCTGGAAGAGTGCGTTGGGCGCATGGACGGCCGGCGGTGGAGGAGGCATGCGTTGCACGCGACTACCGTATCGCCGCCCCTGGGCCGGGACGATGCGGAGATCCCTGATAGCCTGGCGGCGCGGGACCTATCTGGCGGCGCGCAGGCGCTCACCCCGCCCATGTTGACCGCCCCTTCGGGCGCGGCGCGGTAGAGTGGCCGGTATGAACGAACTGCTCGTGCGGATGCTCTTCTTCGTCTTCCTCTTCGTTGCCTGTGACGGGACGGACGACGCGCTCGCGCCCACGCCAGGAACACCAGATCGGCCGCTGGTCACCGTCGCCGAAGGGCCGGTGCGGGCGAGCGTGAAGGTGGAGATCGCCGCCACCAGCGCCCAGCGCCAGCAGGGGCTCATGTACCGCCAGGAGATGGCGGAAGACGAAGGGATGCTGTTCATCTTCCCCGCGGACACCACCTCCGGCTTCTGGATGAAGAATACCTACATCCCGCTGGACATTGCCTATATCGACGCGGCTGGCAAGGTGCTGGAAGTCCACGCAGCGAAGCCGCTGGACGAGACGCCGCTCTACCCGAAGGGGCCCTACCGCTACACCCTGGAAGTGAACCAGGGCTGGTTCGAACGGCACGGTGTGGGGCCCGGTTCACTCGTGACGCTGCCACCCGGGCTGCCGGAAGCCCGATAGCCTGGCCACTACTTGCAGGGGATGGCCGCGAACAACTGGGCGCCAGCGCGGGCCGTGCAGGACCGCTTGCTCACATCCACACCCACCAGGCCTGTTTCGGATATCGATACCGGATAGCGATCGAGGTTGGGCGCGTCCGCATCGAGCCGGAGGCCGGTGACATCGTAAACCGCCTGGTTGCAGTCCTCCCGGAAGACCAGCGTTGACCCGGCTGCCCCTGCGCTCATCCGGCCGCCGAGGCGTTCCAGGAGTTGCGGCAACCACGGGTCGGACACAGGCACGGGCGAGACGCGGCAGCGCCGCTGCAGGTTGGCCCGGTTGGCGGCGTCCAGGTCGCTCAGCGCGAGGAAAGTGCCATCGGTGAGGCGAACAAGATAGAGATGCTCCTTGCCGACGAACTCCACTGAGCCACGGGCGTAGGCTTCGGCCGGGTCCAGGATCACCTTGCCGGTGTTCGCGCCGGATTCAAGAAAGGCGATGCCGGCCAGCGCAACAAGGATCAAGAGGACCAAGGCCGCGAGCACTGCCGTGCATCCCAGGGCAACCGGTGGGCGCACGCTGGGGGGTGACTCGTCGCGCATGACCACGAAGCCTACCGTCTCCGCGCCAAAGGCCGCGGAAACGGCGCGATCAAAGTGGCAGCGGCAACCGCTCGCGCCGGCGGCGGGTTGCCTGTCCGGGTGGAAGCGCGAGCAAGCGGGCCACTTCTTCATCGACGGCCGCGTCCAGCTCGCCAGCCGCAACGCGGTCGACCAGCCCCCAGCGCAGCGCGTCGTCCGCTTCGATCGGCTCTCCAGAGAGGATCATGTGGGCGGCCACGCCGGCCGGCACCGTCCGGGGGAGCGTTTGCGTCCCGCCGGCGCTGGGGATATAGCCGAGTGTCACTTCAGGGAGGGCGAAGCGCGTGCCCGGGGCGGCCACGCGGTAGTCGCAGCAGAGGGGCAGTTCCAGCCCGGCGCCGTAGCAGTAGCCGTGCATTGCCGCGACAGTGATGCACCGGTGGCCGATGAGCGCGGCCCAGACATCGCGTTCGTGGCGCGCCCGCCGTGCCTCCATGATCGACGGCGCCGTCCCGAACTCGGAGATGTCGGCGCCCGCGCTGAAGGCAGCCCCGGCGCCTTTGAAGAGGATGAGGCGGACGCCGGGCGTATCGCGGCAGGCTTCGAGGTAGGTCCAGAGCGAGTCTCGCATCGCCATGTTGATAGCGTTCAGGCGCTCCGGCCGGTTGAGGGTGATGGTGGCTACACCGCGGTCATCGATGTCGAAAAGGACGAGGTCGGGCATTTCAGAGGTCACGATACACCTGGCCGCGGGGAGCGATCCTCTGAACAAGAACAAGCACGCGGCCCCGGTCCACAACGAAGATTACGCGCAGGTCTCCCAACCTGGCGGACCGGAAACCTCCGGGCCCAGCGAGTGGCTTGGACGTAGGAGAGGAGAAGGGATCGTCCGAGATTGCGTCGATCAGCTCGGAGAGCCGCCGCTGGGTCGGTGGGTCGCAGCGCTCGAGGTACCTTCGCGCTTGCCGCGAGAGGACGACCTCGAACTTCGCAAGCCGAGCTGCCGCTTGACCTCAGGCCAGGGGTAAGCCTCGCCGGCCTCCATTTCAGCCCTGACACGAAGGAGTTCCTCGCGCTCTTCATGGCTGAGGCCCTCATCGTCGTAGAGCGTGTTGGCGTACGCGAGGAGTTGTGCGGCCTCCTCCTCGCCCAGTTCCGGTATCAACTCGAGGAGTGCTTCCTTCGCCGTCATGCCGTCAGTGTATCAAACGCGAGCTGCCTCGACGCCGCCCCCGCCCCGGCCGCTTGCCACCCGGCGCGGGATGCACCATGGTGTCCCGACTACAACATGGGGATGTGAACCGTGGCGGACGCAGTCTACGCTGGCAGCTTCGACCCCATAACCAACGGCCACGTCGCCATCATCCGCGCTGGCCTCGTCGCCTTCGACCGCATCATCGTGGCGGTCCTCACCAACACCTCGAAGCAGCCCCTCTTCAGCGTGGACGAGCGGATCGAGATGATCACGCATGCGCTTGAGGGGGACCCGCGCGTGGAAGTGGACCGCTTCGACCGCGGCCTGCTCGTGGATTATGCGCGCAGCAAAGGCGTGAACGTCCTGCTGCGCGGACTGCGAGCGGCGGGCGACTTCGAATACGAACTGCAGATGGCGAACATGAATTCCCACCTGAACCCGAGCGTCCAGACAGTCTTCATCGGGGCGAACGACTACTTCTTCGTCAGTTCAACGCTGATCAAGGAGATCGCCTCGCTCGGCGGCAACCTCGGTGGTGTGGTCCCGCGGTGCGTGGAAGAGAAGCTGCGCGCAACGTTCGGGCCGTAGCTCAGTCTGCCCAGTCTGGCTTCCGGATCTGCGAGCGCTCCCGGCGGGCGAGTCCGCGGAGGAGGTCCTCGTTCGCCTTGCGGACCAGGTCGTCCATGTCGTCGCTGCCGAGCTTCATGGAGGATGACTTCCAGCGCTTGAGCATCGCCCGGTCCTTGTCGGAAAGTCCCGCCTCATCGGCCATGTGGTTGAAGAGGACGTTGAAGGCTTCCGCGAGCTCGTCGTCTTTGAACTGCACTTCCATGGTTACTTCCTCACCGTTTCGGCGCGGCCACCAGTCTGCTTGATGCGGCGCAGGAACTTGGCGTCGAGGCGGCTGTTGAGCGCCTTGTTGATTTCTTCAGTCAGTTTCGTCATCTCAGCGCTCGTTTCCGGCCGGTCGGACCGCCAGCGGCGGATCGCTTCCTTGCCCGCTTCGGAGATATCAGCGTTGTCGATGGCCACGGCGCTGACGACCATCATCAGCGACCAGGCTTCGGGTTCTTCGAGGAGCACGATCATTCGTTATTCACCTGTAAAGTTGGGCTCGCGCTTTTCGACGAAGGCGCGCACTCCCTCTGCGCGATCTTTCGTTGTCTGGAGGAGCAAGGTCAAATCAGTCTCAAACCGGAGAGCGTGCTCGAACGGCAGTTCAAGCCCCCGCCAGATGGCTTCCTTCGCCAACCGTACGGCAACCGGCCCTCGCGAGGCGATCACCGAAGCCAGCGCGCGGGCGTCTCGCAGCGCCTCCGCTTCGTCCGCGCCAACGCGGGAAACGATACCACAGGCAAGGGCGGCGGGCGCGCCCACCCTGCCTCTGCGCGCGAGCAGGTCGGCGGAGGCTTCCGCGCCAATCAGGGCCAGGGCCCGGCGGCTACCGAGCGGTACGCGGAAGGAAGCGTTGGCGCCGCAGATCCGGATGTCGCAGGCGAGCGCGAGCCGCAGGGCGGAGCCTTCAAGCGCGCCATCGAAGGCGAAAATCGCCGGCAGCTCGAAGCGTTCGAACCTCCGTGCCTGGTCCAGCGTGACTTCCTCGCCAGGATCGCGGAAGCCGTGGCCGGTGACGACGCAGGCGTGCACGCTGCCGCTCCCGCGCACCGATTCGAGTTCGGCCCAGAAGTCGTCGAACGAGGCGTACTCGTCCAACGCTGCTTCAACCCAGCCGGGGTGCGATTTGGTGCGGAGTGATGCCACGGGCGTAGCCTACCGCAGGATACGGTTCCGCGGAGATTGCCGGATTCGCGGTCACGAAGGATGATGCGCTGGTCATGACCGACTTCGCCGTGAAAGCGCCCTTCAACCCGGAAAAGCCCAACGAACTGCACGCCCGCGCGAGCCTGCCAGCGGCACCCGCCCGGTCAACCAGCGACTTCGCCCGCCACTTCCTGGGCCTGATCCTTGGTATCATCGGGACCTGCATCTTCGTGGCCCTCGCCTTTCAGGCCCGTGCAGGCTGGGACAACCACCGCGAATGGGTGGTGGCCACGACCTTGCCCGGCGGCGCGATCGCCGGCGTTTGCCTGGGGTTCCTCCTCGCCCGGGGGCAAGTAGTGGCTGCCCTTCCGGGGATCGCGTTGCTCGTCGTCAGTGCCTCCTTCGCGGCCCTGAACATCTGGCGCGGCCAGGTCGTGGATGGCCCAGACGTGGGCCGCGACATCCTCACGGTCACGTCGGGCGTCTTCCTCGTGTTTGCGGGACTCGCCTTCCTGATCGCCGAAATCCGGGTTGAATGGAAGGATCCAACGCGCGCGCCGAAACCGGCGATTTGACCCCCGGGGCCCGCGGGCACGGGATCTCCCCCCGCCCTGATCGCGTTGCCGCTGGGGGTCCGCCGCGTAGGATGGCCTCCCGTGGGTGAACTTGCGGCGCTGCTCGCGGCGATGACCTGGTCCATCACCAGCGTGGCGCTGACCTCCCTTTCGGCTCGTACGGCGCCGGCGGTGTTGAGCGCGCTCCGGCTGGCCGCGGGCAGCGTCGTCCTGCTGGCGTTGCTGCTGGCCTCGGGCCAGGTTTCGGATCTGGGCCAGGCGACGACGCTTGGGCTGACCGGCGTGATTGCCAGCGGCCTCGTCGGCTACGGGCTCGGGGACACGATCTACATCGCCGCGCTCGGACGGCTGGGGATGCAGCGCACTTTCCCCGTCACAATGGCGCTCTACATCGGGCTGACGGTGGTTGCGGGGGTCGTGCTGCTGGACGAACCGTTCACCTGGGGCCTCCCGCTCGGGGCCGTCCTGATCAGCGCGGGCATCTACCTGGTGGTCATCCAGCCGCCGGGCTCACCCGCCCAGCCTTTGCCTCGCGTCCCTGCCGCCGAGCCGGCGCTGGCAACGCTGGCCGACGTTCCGGGGACACCCCGCCCGGGCGAGAGTACCGACTACTTCGGTTACCTGCTCCTGCTCCTCGTCGGCATCCTCTGGGCGGTCGCGACGGTCTGGCTGGCGGGTTCGAAGGGTGACCTCGGGGCGATCGCCGCCGGCGCCATCAGGACGCCCGCCGGGGCGATCAGCCTTCTCGCCTTCGC
This sequence comes from Anaerolinea sp., assembly GCA_013822275.1. Taxonomy (GTDB): domain Bacteria; phylum Chloroflexota; class Dehalococcoidia; order Tepidiformales; family Tepidiformaceae; genus PNKC01. Next base: position 11,628 of record PNKC01000030.1, read on the forward strand.
AACGCTGACGCAGCGTCCGGCGTTGATTCGCCCGTTCAAGAATCGCCGGCACATCACGATCATCACCGTTACTGGCATCGTAGGCACGGGGTTCGGAAGCCTGATGTACGTCTACGCGGTGGTCCACGCCGGCGCGGCGCGCACGGCGATCCTCTCGGCGACCGCCCCTCTGCTCGCGTTGCCGCTCTCGATCATGTTCCTGGGCGAACGGTTCACCGGGCGGATCGGCGTGGGGACAGTGCTGTGCGTTGGGGGAATAGCGCTGGTGGTCGCCTGACGCGACGTGCGCGGCGACCGGCCATGGAAGAGCGCACTGTCGCGACGTTCCACCACCGTGCGCTTGCGCCCGGACACTGCTGCCCGGCGCGGCGGTGGCCCGACGGAGACGAGGGCTACGTCGCTGCTGCCTTCTTCTCGGCCTTCTTTGCCTGCTTGGCCTTGGTTGTCACCTTCGGCTTGTTCTTCTTTCCCGGCTTCTCCTGGCCTTTCGCCACGTGACCCTCCTCGTCCGTGCACCATCGGCGCCCTGATGCAAATCTAACGGGCGCCGCTCCACTCCGGCAACTTGATCAGCCGGTGGCCAAGGCCCGATTTCTTGAAGTCCGCCGGGCGTGGTAGGCTCACGCCGTCAATGGAGCAGTGGACGTTTCTCACCAACCACGCGCACGTGCTTCTCTGTATCGCGGCAGACCCCGGCGTCCGGTTGCGCGACGTCGCCGGGCGCGTCGGCATCACGGAACGGGCCGCGCAGCGGATCGTGGCCGACCTTGTTGAACAGGGGTACCTGACGCGGACGCGGGTTGGCCGCCGCAACCAGTACGAAGTCCACCGCGAACTGCCCTTTCGCCACCCAATCGAGCACAAGACTCAGATCGGCGCCCTCCTCGGCCTGCTCTCCGAGACGGGTGCCCCAGCAAACCACGGGAGTTGACCCATGGCGCAACCGATCGTCGGCATCATCATGGGCAGCGATTCCGACCTGCCCCTGATGCGCGAAGCCTTCGACGCCCTGGCTGAATTCGGCATCCCGGCCGAGGTGCGCGTCCTTTCCGCCCACCGCACGCCGGACGACGCCCTGGACTACGCGCGCAGCGCAGCCGGGCGCGGGGTCAAGGTGATCATCGCCGGCGCCGGTGGGGCGGCGCACCTGCCTGGCGTGCTCGCCTCCTCCACGCCTCTGCCGGTGATCGGTGTCCCGGTCCCCTTGAAGGTGCTGGACGGCATGGATTCGCTCCTCTCGATCGCCCAGATGCCCGCGGGCGTGCCCGTGGCGACGGTCGGCGTGGGCGCCGCGCGCAACGCAGGCCTGCTCGCGGCGCGCATCCTCGGCGCGAGCGACCCGGCGATGCAGGCGAAGGTTGTCGCCTTCCAGGCGCAACTCGCGGAGGCAGCCCGCGCCCGGGACGCGAAGGTGCGGGCGGAGTTTGAGCGGGGGGAGTAGTGGAGTGACGAAGTGACGGGGTAACGGAGTAGCGCCCCGCTGGGACGGCGGTTCGGGCCGCGAGTCCGGAGGACGGATTCCCCGGTCGACCGCTATCCCTGCTTCGCGAAGAGCTGGACCTGGATGGTGACCTCCGGCTCCACCGTGACGAACCCCGCGATGTCCGGCTTGTTGATGCCGAAGTCGCTGTACTTGAACTTCGTCGTGCCGAGGCCGCTGAGGATGTCGCCGTCCTTCTTCACTTTCAGCTCCCAGGTCACTTCCCGTTTCACGCCGTGAAGGTCCAGGATACCCGTCAGCTGCATCAGCGCGTCCGTCGCGTTGAACTCCTTCGGCATGCCGGTGAGCTTCGTCGCCGTGAACGTTGCGGTGGGGAATCTGGACGTCTCGAGCGCGCCCTGGGCCCGCTGGTCGCGGCGCGACTCGTTGCTCTTGAGGCTCGCGAGGCCAACGGTGAAGGTGGTCGGCTTCGCCGCGTCCAGTCCGTCCGCCGTGAAGTGGAATTCGCCCTTCACGTCGTTCGTCGTGCCTTTCGCGACGGATGACGTGGGCAGACTCGCCAGCTTCTCGGGGGCCAGGTACCAGGCTGACGACTGCCCCTGGACGATGCTGTAGCTCGCCGACCCGATCGTCGATGCCGCGGCCACGGCCTGCGTCACAGCGGCGGTCGCCGGCCGCGCCGTCCCGGCCGCGGGCGTGTTCACCGCAGCCGTCGGCGTCGCGTTCGCCGCTTTGCGGACCTCCTCGGTCACCGCCGCCGCTTCCTTCTGGGCATCGTTGTCTTCGCGTATCGCAAAGAACCAGAAGGCCCCGAGGGCGACCGCGGCGATGACGGCAAGGGAGAGAAGCCGGCCGGCCGTCCGGCCGAAGAGGAAACGAATCACATGGCAATCCAGGAGGGGGAGTGCTGCCAGTCTGCAGTTACGATAGGTAAGTGGGGGTAAACAGCCGCCATGCAGGGGAGCAGGCATCCCCGGGCCGGGGCGTCGCGCGTCCGCCGGCCAGCCGCTACGGTTGATCTCGTGCAGGATCCACAGGAAAGCCAGTGGGAAGGCGCGGCCGTCTTCCTGATCGACCCCCGCGGCCGCATCCTGCTGCAACAGCGCGACGACCACTCGCCGCCCGAAGGGTACGGCCGCTGGGCGATCCCCGGAGGCCACCGCGAAGGCGACGAATCCCCCCGCGAAACCGCGCTCCGCGAGTTCGAAGAGGAAACGGGAGCGCGCCTGGGACGCCTCCGTTCCTGGCGCCACGCCAGCCGGGCCGGCTTCCCCGGCCTCGTTGTGGAGGGCCTGCACATCTTCTTCGCGGATGACGATGTCCCCCGCGAGGGGCTGCTGGTCAACGAAGGGCTGGACTTCCAGTACTGGACGCCGGAGGAGGTTGCCGGGCTGCGGATGAACCCGCCAACCCGTGCCCTTGTAGAGGCCTTCCTCGCCAGCGACTCCTACCGCGGCACGGTCGCGCTGATGGCCCCTTTCAAGAGTGGCGTCGGCGTCATCGAAATCGACCGCTGGGGGCGGCTCCTGCTCCAGCTCCGGGACGCAGACCTGCCCCCGGAACGCTACCCCGGCATGTGGTCCATCCCCGGCGGCATCATCGAGCCGGGCGAAGCGCCGGATGCGGCCGCCTTTCGCGAGTTCGAAGAGGAAACCGGCCACCTCCTCGAATCGCTCAGGCTCTACCGCGTCTACCGCCGGGGGCCGGAAATCCCCGCATCGCTGATAGACGTGTATCACGTCTATTACGTGGACGCCGACATCGACGAGACGCACATCCAGGTGAGCGAAGGGCAGGCCTTTCGCTATTTCCGCCCGGACGAACTGCACGCGCTTGCGATGCCGGAGGTTGCGCGCCGGGTCCTTGGCGACTTCATGGAGAGCCCGGCCTACCGGGCGATGTTCCACTGAACCGCGGTCCGGCCGTCCCCTGCTCGCGCGGCCTGGGATGGGATCACGGGCCGGTGGAAACGCAATTTTCACCGGCCTAGCCTCTTGACAGCCTTCGTGGCAGGTGTAGGTTGATAGGTAGCACCGCGGATATGCTGCCCCGGTACGGGACGCCGGACAGGAAACCCGGCCCGCGAAGACGGAGGAGGTCAGGCGCTATGTACGTTAAGCTTCACGCCGTCTACGGAGTTTGGATTGTGCAGAGTTAGGGTCTGCTGAATGCAGGCCAGGCACAGTGTCCGCTCGAGGCTCGCACCCCCAAATCGCGTTGCCAACACAGCCCGGACGCAACAAGCTTGCACGAAGTAAGCGCGTCCCGGATCGCCCCCCCAGGGGGCGGCACGAGGGAAGCGGGCCTCATGGGAGCGGAGACTCACCACCAACGTGCCGCCCGGCGCGTGGTGGGGGAGCATCGATATTCACAGGCCCCGGAAATACCGGGGCCTGTTTGCGTCCGCCGACTTCCGCCTACGAAAACGCCAGCCCCGCGGCGAAGAGCACGCCGAACACCAGGTGAAACCGCGCTGTCGCCTTGAGGACGGGGTTCAATGCCGCACCACGCGTGTCGCCCCGGATCGCCTGGATGGGGCCGCGCGCGGCGGGGAGCGACAACAACACCAGGATCACGGCTGGCGACGCGCCCGCGACCATCGTCCCGAGCGCGACCGCGTACGCTGCCGCGCAGAGGACGACGAACCAGCCGCGGGTGGCTCCCCGCCCTGTCACCACGGCCAGCGTCCGCTTGCCCGTCGCGCGGTCGGTATCGATATCGCGCAGGTTGTTAACCACGAGGATGGCGGTGACCGTGCAGCCCACGGGCACCGCCGCCAGCCACGCCAGGAGGGTGGTCTCCTTCGCCTGCACGTAGTACGTCCCGACGACCGCGACGAGCCCGAAGAACACGAACGTAAACAGGTCGCCGAGGGCGTGGTAGCCGATCGGCCAGGGCCCTCCCGTGTAGACCACGGCGGCGGCGAGGCTCGCAAGCCCAAACACCACCACGGGCCAGCCGCCGGCGAAGGCCAGGTAGACACCGCAGACCAAGGCCAGCCCCAGCATCGCCCACATCCCCAGCAGCATCTCGGTGGGCGAAAGCAGGCCCATCTGGGTCGCCCGCGGCGGCCCCAGGCGGTCGGCCGTATCGGCGCCGCGCTTGAAGTCGAACACATCGTTGGCGAAGTTGGCTCCAACCTGGAGAAAGAGCGCGCCGGACAGTGCGGCCAGGGCCGGCAAGGCCCGGAACTCGCCCTGGCTGATCGCCACGGCCGTGCCCACGAAGACCGGCGACATGGCCGCCGTGAGCGTCGGCGGCCTCACCGCCAGTTTCCAGGCCCGCGCGCGGGACAGCGGGCGGCCGGCCGCGGCGGCGCTCACTCGCGCAGTGCCGTGATCGACTGGATGGCGCCGAACAGCGGCCGCTTCTTGAGGATCTGCTTGAACCCCGCTCGCCGCAGCATCCGGGCGAGTTCCCGCTCTTCCGGCAGGTAGGCCGCCGAGGCTGGCAGGTAGCGGTAGGCTTTCGCGTCGCCCGAAATGAGCCCGCCAATGAAGGGCACGGCCCTGTTGAAGTAGAAGCCGTGCCCCAGCCGGACGAGGGCGTTGCGCGGTTGGTCCACTTCCAGCAGGCCGAGCCGCCCGCCCGGGCGAACCACCCGCGCCAGTTCGGCGAACACCGGTTCCAGGCTGGCGAAGTTCCGCAGGGCGAAGCCCGAGACCGCAACCGTCACGCTCCCATCCCGCAGCGGCAGCCGCAGCCCGTCGCCCTGGACGAGCTCAACGCCCGGTAGCCTGCGGGCCTGCGCGCCTCCCAGCATCCCCCGTGAGAAGTCCAGCCCGACCACGTGGCGGGTGTGTTCACGCGCGATCTCGGCGAAGTCACCCGTGCCGCAGGCAAGGTCCAGGACCACGTCTTCGTCGCGGACGGCGAGCCGCTCGATCAGGCTCTTGCGCCAGCGCTGGTCCATGCGGCCGGTCATCATCCGGTTCACGCGGTCGTAGCGTGGCGCTATCCGGTCGAAGAGCTGCTGGACAGCGGCGGCTTTCTCTTCAGGCGGCGGCAGGACATCGGAGGGCATGGAGAGCAGTATTGCAGGCTCGCCCCTACAGGCATGCGCCAGGGATACTCCGGCGCGTGCGGCCGCGCGCGCGAGAGACTGTGCTCTCAGAACTCAGAACTCAGAACTCAGAACTCAGAACTCGTCAGGTCTCCTTGCTGCGCATCGTCCAGTAGTCGGCGAGGGCCTGGCGGATGACGGCGAGGGCGCGTTCGCGGCCTTCGAAGGGGTCAACAAGGACCTCCTTCTCCTCGAGCACCTTGTAGTCCAGGAAGAAGCGGTGGATCTCGGTCATCGTGTGGGGCGGGGCGTGTTCCAGTTCGAGGATGTGGTTGAAGGCCGGGTCGTTGGCGTGGACGGCGAGGACCTTGTCGTCCGCCTTGCCCTGGTCGCGCATGTGCATCAGGCCGATCGGGCGGACGTAGACGATCGTCAGGGGGTGGACGGCCTCCTGGCCGAGGACGAGGACATCGAGGGGGTCGCCGTCGTCGCAGTAAGAGCGCGGGATGAAGCCGTAGTTGGCCGGGTAGTGGACGGAGCTGTAGAGGACGCGGTCCAGCTTGAGAATGCCGCTGACCTTTTCAAGCTCGTACTTGTTCTTCGAACCGGCCGGGATCTCGATGACGACCGGCAGCGCTTCGGCGATGGTTGCGGGGTCGACGGCGATGTCGTGCCAGGGGTGGGTCATGCGCTAAGTAGACGTGGGCGAAGCTCCGCTGGCAAGGGGGCGAGGCGATGGATTAGGACACGAAGACACGAACGCACAAAGGCGCACGAAGTTTTGGAGGAAATCGCCGGGCCTAATAAAACGTTTCGTGCGGTTTCGAGTCTTTGCGGCTTCGTGTCCTCAACCTCAACGGGCCTCGGGCCTCGGGCCTACCCCGACAGGGGACACCGTCCGCACTGGCCTTTCGTGCAGTAGTCGGCGTGGAGGAGGAGGCCACCCTGGAGGGTGGCAGCGGAGGGGAAGGGACGCGCGTTCGCGGTGCCGAGCCAGCCGGCGAGCGGCTTGAGCTTGCCGTAGGTGCCGGGCGGGGGGAGGGTGAGGAGGACGGATTCGCAGGCCCGTTCCGGCCACGCCCCCGAGGCGAGGGCGACGGGGAGGACGGCGTTGACCCAGGTTTCGATGGCCACGGCGCGACCCACGCAGGCGGGAAGCGGGCGCGGGGGTGCCGCCCCTGCGGGCAGTGACGACGGCCAGCCGGGTACCTCCCCTTCCGGCCACCAGCTGGCGAAGAGGGATGCCGCGGATTCAAGGCGCCGCGCCGGGGAGGCCATCGGCCGCATGCCCGCCCGCCGGACGATGAGCTGGGCCGCCGCGCCGCGCAGCTCGGCGGCCATGACCGTGCGCCGGGGAAAGGGAGATCCCGCCGAGCGTTCGAGCAAGGCGGCGAGCGGCAACCGGCGGGCGAGCGAGGCGAAGGGCGCCCGGTTGGCGGGGCCGCCGCTAATCTCCAGGGTGAGGGCATACAGTGCCTGGGCCGGCGCTGCCGCCCTGACGAGGGGCAGGGCGGCAGCGGCTTTCATCCGCAGCCTGCGGAGTCCAAGCCTCTCGAGCGGTTCACGGCAGGCGCGGCCGCGGGCCGCCTCCAGCGCACAGGGCGGGGTGAAGGGCGGCGGGAAAGATGGCTGGCCTTCAACGGCGGAAGGGAGGACGACGATCGGGATGCTGCGGCCGCTGCCATGGGGCGTCGCGATGCTTTCGCCGTCGTTGCGGCCGACGGCGTGGAGGACGACGCCGGCGCAGGCCGGGTCCACATGGTGGCCGTGTGCCCGCCAGCCGCTGGCGAGGAGGTGGATCTCGACGTCTCCGCGCAGGAGGTCCCCGCCGGCATCGAGGATGGCGCCGGTGAAATCCGGGCCGGCGCCGCCGCCGGGGACGCCGGGGAAGACGACTTTGAGCGCGCGCCCATCCTCGAGGCGCAGGGGCCCGCGAAATCCCGCTGCCCAGCGCGCGGCGAGGGTTGCTTCGGGTCCGGCCGGCGCGAGCCGGCGCAGGGCGGTGGACATCAGCCGCTTCCCTTCGCCCCGGACGGGGGTTCGTCGTAGGGGGCGCGCTGTTCGGCGAGGATGCCGAGCATCCGGGCGCTGGCCCCGCGCGGCTCGTAGCGGCCCGTCTCCCATTCACTGACCGTCTGCTGGCGGACGCCGAGGGCGCGCGCGAACTCGGCCTGCGTCAGCCCAAGGGCGGCGCGAAGCCCGGCGACGTTGTCTGCGTTCCAGACTCCCATGACGGCGAGTTTATCCGTTACCGTGTAAGGATGCAAGGCTTGAGGAATGAGGCATGAGGAATGAGACGCCGCGCGATTTTGGTTTTGAGGACACGAAGTCCGCAAAGTCTCTAAGCGGCACGAAGCGTTTTCGTAATTCGTGCCGCTTCGTGCCTTCGGGACTTCGTGTCCCCAAAACAAGACGGCGGGCGCCCCGCAGTGGGACGCCCGTCGCTGGAAGCTGGTAGCCAACGGCCAATGGCCAATGGCCAATGGCCAACGCTAGTTGACGCGCTCGAAGATCGTCGCGATCCCCTGGCCGCCGCCGATGCAGAGGCTGACGATGCCGAAGCGTCCGCCGGTGCGCTCCAGTTCGTGCATGAGTTTGACCGTCAGGATCGCACCGGTCGCGCCGATCGGGTGGCCGAGGGCGATCGCGCCGCCGTTCGGGTTCACTTTGTCCGGGTCGAGCGAGAGTTCGCTGGCGCAGGCGCAGGAGACGCTGGCGAAGGCCTCGTTGAGCTCGATGCAGTCGATCTGATCGAGGGTCATCTGGGCCTTGGCGAGGGCCTTGCGGATCGCCGGGATCGGGCCGCTGCCCATGATCGCCGGGTCCACGCCGGCTTCCGCGCGGGCGACGATGCGCATGCGCGCGTTGGCGCCGAGCTCCTTCGCCTTGGAGGCGCTCATGAGGACGAGGGCGGAGGCGCCGTCGTTGATCCCGCTGGCGTTGCCGGCGGTGACCACGCCCCCTTCCTTGAAGGCCGGGCGCATCTTGGCGAGGGCGTCGACGGTGGTCGCGCGCGGGTGCTCGTCGGTGTCGAAGACCTTCTCCTCGCGCCCGACCTTGACGGTCAGGGGCGCGATCTGCTCCTTGAAGTACCCCTTGTCGATCGCGTTGAGGGCGCGGCGCTGGCTCTCGGCGGAGAACTCGTCCTGGGCCGCTCGGCTGACTTCGAACTGCTCGGCCAGGTTCTCTGCCGTGATCCCCATGTGGTAGCCCTTAAACGGGTCGCTGAGGAGGTGGATGATGCCGTCCTCGATCGCATCGTGGCCCAGGCGGTAGCCGGCCCGTGCCTTGCGCAGGTAGTAGGGCATGCGCGTCATGTTCTCGGCGCCGCCGGCGACCACGACCTCGGCATCGCCGCTCTGGATCAGGCGGGAGGCGGTGTTGATCGCCTCCAGGCCGCTGCCGCAGATGCGGTTGACGTTCATCGCCGGGGTACCGATCGGGAGGCCGGCCTTCACCGTGGCGTGGCGGGAGAGGTAGCCGTCCTCGGCGACCTGGCCGACGATCCCGAAGACCACCTGGTCCACGTTCTCCGGCTGGATGCCGGCGCGGCTCACGGTCTCGCGGATGACATGAGCGGCGAGGTCGGATGCCGGGACGTCGGCGAGGGAGCCCTGGAATTTGCCGATGGCGGTGCGGACGCCGCTGGTAATGACTACGTCTTCCACGGTGAGCAGTTCCTGGTGCTGAAAGTTGCCGAGGCCGCGCCCACGCGCGCCCCGGTTGCACGGTGCGACGATTGTACGGGGCCTGAGAAGCAGATGCTACCGATAGCTGGTTGACGATCCATAGGGCGGAGCTATTGGCCTGAGGGAGCCACCAGCCGCCAGCTACCAGCCGCCAGCTGCCAGCTGCCAGCTGCCAACCGGTTTCACTGAAGACACGGAAGCCCGCTGGGCGAAAGCGTCAGGAGACACGCCACCAGTTGTGGCCCTGGTTTCACCCCAGGCTTCCCGCTCACCGCCAGTCACGTTGCCCGTTCCGCGTCCACGCCGGATACCACCGCAGTCGCTGGTGGCTGGCAGCCGGTAGCTGCGTCAGAGCCGCTCCACCGCCTGCAGCGGCGGCTTCACCGGGTCTACCAGGTAGCGGAGGACCGGCATCGTGATGTCCGCCACGGCGTAGGAGGCCGAGACGGCGTGAATCGGCTTCGCCCCGGCGAGCTGCCAGGCCGCCGCGTCGAAGGCGTCCAGTTGGGGCTTGCCGCGGTCCGCGCTGCGGAAAACGTAGTCCGGGTCCACCTGGACGAGCCGGTCGAGCGCTGAGCCGTCGCGGGTGACGCGGGCGAGGTTGAGGTTGGCCAGGTACTGGAGGTCGTTGCCGCTGATCGGCTCCGGGTTGAGGAGCGTCAACTCCAGGACGGTCGCCCCGCCGGCCTTCACCGTGGCCCGGATGCGGTCGTAACGCTTGTCGAGTGTCACTTGGGCTTGCAGGAGGGGGTAGCCCCAGCGGTTGCCGAGCGCCTTCATGGCCTCGGCGGAATCGCAATAGCCCCGCGCGAGGAAGCCGCGCGGCCTGGCGCCGGAACGGGCGCCGACCTTCACTTCGGCCAGGACGAACGGCCCGGCCGGGCTCTCCGGCGCGCGCGTTACGGTGAAAACGAGCGTCGGCGGGATCGTCGGGTGGAGGGCCGGCGGGATGAGCGCCGTCATCTGCGCGTCGTCGATTTCGTACATCAGCTGGAGGATCTGGGCGCCGGGCAGTTGCCAGCGGTCCTCGCTCGCGACCGAGACGAGCGGCGCGGCCCTGAAGAGGTCAGACAGGTTGCGGCTGCCCACGAGCGGCATCAGACGCCCCCCGCGGCGCTGGCGCCGACCGGCTGGCGAGAATCCGCGAACTTCGGCATCACTTCCTTCGCGAAAAGGCGCAGGCTGGCCAGCACCTCTTCCTGGGGGACGGTCTCGACGGCGTTGAGAAGGAAGTTGATCCGGTCCACGCCAACCGACTCCCAGTTCTTGATCACCTGGACGATGCGCTCCGGGTTGCCGATCGCGAGTCCCTCGGGGATCTGCCCTTCCGGCGCGCTCGTCGCCTCGCGCCGGAGGGCGGGGAGGAGGCCGAGGTTCGGGTAGGAGCGCGTCGGGTAGGCCTGGCGGGCGGCGAGGAGCTGCTCGGCCAGGTAGTTGAAGGTGCCCGCGAGCCGCTGGCCCGTCTTCGCGCCGTACTCGTTGTCTTCGTGGCAGAAGAGGAAGTTGACCGTGTTCACCGCTTCGTTCACGAACGAACCGACGGGGTTGCAGTACTTTATCCGGCGGCGGTATTCGGCGATCTTCTTCTCCTGCTCCTGGAAGCCGCCAAACGTCAGTCCCAAACTGCCCATGCCGCGGTCGGCGGCGTCCAGCTCCGTGCCCGGGCTGGTGACCGCGACCCACATCGGCGGGTGAGGCTTCTGGTAGGGCTTCGGGAGGACCGCCCGCTGGGGCATGCTGAAGGCGCGGCCTTCATACTGGAAACGGTCTTGCGTCCACATCTTCGGGATAATCCGCGTCCATTCGTCCCAGGTCTTCTTCGTCTCATCCGGGTCGGCGCCGAAGCCCCCGAGCTCGGTCCAGGTGGCGGAGCGGCCCGTGCCGAATTCGAGGCGGCCGCCGGAGACGATGTCCATCGTCGCCGCCACTTCGGCCGCCTTGATCGGGTTGTTGAACTGGGGGACACAGACCACGATGCCGCGGCCGATGCGGATGTTCTTCGTCTGCATGGCGCAGGCTGTGAGGAAGATCTCCGGCGCGGAGCAGTGCGAATACTCCTCGAGGAAGTGGTGCTCAACGGCCCAGACCTGGTCGAAGCCAAGCTCGTCGGCGAGACGGACCTGTTCGAGGCAGTTCTGGTAGACGTTGTACTCCGTGTCCGCTTCCCAGGGCCGGGGGACAGAGATTTCGTAGAAGAGACCGAACTTCATGCCAAACTCCCGCCGCCCCGCCCAGCGGCCTGTGGTATGCGCTGGCGGACGCAGAGAGTGGCGACCGGACAACGCCCCGCGACTTTAGCACAGCGGGCGGCGGCCTGTTCGCAAGCGGCGAAGAAGGCTCGCCGCGACGAACGGCGAGCAACTCAGAACTCAGAACTCCAGAACTCAGAACTAGTCTGACCGGCGGCCCCAGGCGGCGTGGCGTGGGGCGCGGCGCTGTTCTCCCCGCTCACCCCGGTCTGCCGGGGACGATGCGTACGCCGCTGCACCGCGGTCGACGCGGGGAGCGCGTTCCGAGGCGGGGCCGCGTTCGCCGTTGCCGGCCAGGCGGTTGGCGTTGCCCGGGCCAAAGCGGCGCGGGGGCTGTCCGTTGTTGCCAGTGGGGACGTGGCGGCGGGCGTTGTTCATGCCCGGCCGGGGGCCGGGGGCGAGACGCGGTTCGCGCATGGCGGCGAGGTCTTCAGTCGGGGGAATCCAGCCTGCGAGGTCGCCGAGACGCGCGTCCCGGGCCGTCATCGGCACGACGGCTTCGCTGACCTTCGCCTCGCGGCGAAGGATGTTCACATCGCGCATCTGTTCCGGCGCGACAAGCGTCACGACGATGCCAGAGGCGCCCGCGCGGGCAGTACGGCCCGAGCGGTGGAGGTAGGTCTTGGTGTCTTCCGGCGGGTCGTGGTGGACGACGATGTCGACGCCGTCGACGTGGATGCCGCGGGCGGCGATGTTGGTCGCCACGAGGACGGGCATCGAGCCGCGGGAGAACGCCGCGAGGGCGCGTTCGCGCTTGGGCTGGCTCATCCCGCCGTGGAGGGCGCCCGCATCGAGGCCCTTGACGGCGAGCTGCTTCACCAGCCGCTCGGCGCCGCGCTGGGTGCGGACGAAAAGGAGGGTGCGGTTCGGCCCGGAGGCGATGTCGGCTGCGACGCCAACCTTGTCTTCCTCGGAGACGCCGATGAAGCGGTGGAGCATCGTTGGCTCCTCCTCTTCAGGGGTCACGGCTTCGTGGAAGACCGGGTCCTTCTGGTAGCGGCGGACGAGGGCATCGACGGCGCCATCGAGGGTGGCCGAGAAGAGCAGCGTCTGGTGCTCATGGGGGATGCGGCGAAGGATCTGCTCGACCTGCGGCAGGAAGCCGAGGTCCGCCATCTGGTCCGCTTCGTCGATAACGACGGTCTTGATGGCCGAGAGGTCGAGGGCGGCGCGCTGGAGCAGGTCGTTCAACCGGCCCGGCGTCGCGATGACGATGTCGACGCCGGCGCGGAGGACATCCGACTGGCGGTTGAGGGACATGCCCCCGTAGACGGCCGTGATGCGCACGCCGCGGACGTTGGCGACGAGGCCAAGCGCGCTCGCGACCTGGCTCGCCAGTTCACGGGTGGGGACGAGGACGAGGGCCTGGGGCTTCTTCGGCTGGCTCCTGGTCATCCGTTCGATGATCGGGAGGCCGAAGGCGAGCGTCTTGCCGGAGCCAGTACGGGCCTTGCCGCAGACGTCGAGGTTGTTCAGGGCGTCCGGGATCGTCATGGACTGGACGGGGGTGGGCTCGGTGATCCCGCCCTTTGCGAGGGCGTTGACGAGCGGCCCCGAGATGCCGAGAGCGGCGAACGGGGACGAAGCCCCCGGGGTCGCCGGCTTCAGAGCAGCGGCGTCAGGGAGCGTGGTGGTGGGACGCACGGCGGTTGCCGGTGCGGCCGTCTTATTGGCGAGGGTAAGCAGAAAGGTTGATCTCCATCGTGTTGTAGGTTGAAGCAGGGCGAGGCCCATTCCGGGAAAACCTCAACCACCGCATGTACAACAACAGAGCCGAGGAAAACGCCGGCGGCACGGCGAATGCGTGCACGCTCTGGAGAAACCATAACACAGTTGGCCGTTGGCCGTTGGCTTTAGGCTATCCCGCCCGCGGGGGAGTCTCATCGCGATGTGAACACCGGCGCCCCGTGCAGACAGCGCGAACGCCGCGTGGGCTCATTCGCGAATCCATTGCCTTAACACCTCTTCGAGTTCCTCCGCCGACCCGGCCTGAGCGAAAACTTCGCCGACATCTCGATCGGCTCCAACGCCGGCAGGCGTGAAGAGCACACATTCCAATCCTGCCGCCCGGGCAGCATCGATGCCACGTGGTGAGTCCTCGACGGCTATGCAATACCTTGCGGCGAGGCCCGCCCGCTCGATACCCGCGAGGTAACCGTCAGGATAGGGCTTTGCCCTCGGATAGTCCTCGCGCACGACCGCGAAATCAACGTGCTCGAGCATGCCTGATTGTCCGTGGATGATGTCGAAATGCTCGCGGCGTGATGCCGTCACGATCCCGTTGGTGAGGTGCTCTTTCATGCGTTCAAGCAGCTCAAGCATGCCGGGGATCGCGAGTTGTTCTGTCCGAAGCAGTTCGCTGTAGCGCGCGTCGCGCCGCGTATAGAGAGCCCGCAGCTCCTTGCCCTCCAGCCTGGAGAGCGACAGCAGGCTCACCCCATGTTTCTGATTGATCTCTTCAAACTGCGCCCAGGTAGCCGTCACCCCTATTGCCGCCAGCTCCAGGCGGTTCGCCTCGAAGAACCACTTCTCCGTATCGACCAGGACTCCATCATTGTCCCAAAGAATCGCGCGATTCTTGTCCATTCTTGGCACCTTGCGTCTGTGATGGAGATGACCTGCCCCCGAACTTTGATCCAGGGGTGATTCGAGTCCGATAGGTTGATACGCCTCGTGGCGCAGGGTGGTCAACCGGAGCGGCGAGGTAACCGGCGGCTGGAGGCCGGAGGAGCCCAACAAACGGCCGGCCTGAGACCGTTGGAAGTCGACGACGAAAGCAAATACGGGACGACTTCAGACGACAACGAACCGCCGACCTCAGTCAAGTGGCACGTCCCGGCGATCGGCGCCTATATTGCGCCGAGCGGCGAGGCGCGATGGACGACTACGGCTACGGCGAAGCGGAGCGGCTGACTTACGACACGGTGCTCGCATTTGCGCGTGACCGCGTTGCGCCTGGCGCCGCCGAACGGGACCGTACCTCCGCCTTTGACTACGGCCTCTACCGCGAACTGGGCGCGCTCGGTGTGCCCGGCATGCTCTACCCGGAAGCGGTTGGCGGGACGAATGCCTCAACGCTCGCCTTCTGCCTGGCGCTCGAAGCGATCAGCCGCGTCGACATGTCGCTTGGCTGGGTACTGTGGGTTGGCGCCGGCGGCGCGCGCTCCCTGATGCGGGGCAGCGAGGAGCAGGTTGCTGCCTGGCGGGAGCGCTACGTCCTGCCGATGGTGGCCGGGGAGACGGTCAGCGCGGGCGGGATCACGGAACCGGATGCCGGCTCCGATACGGCGGGCATCCGCACCAAAGCCGTGCGCGACGGAGACGAGTGGGTGCTGGACGGCTCGAAGATCTTCATCAGCAACGCGGGGCTGGAGCACTGCGCGTTCGTGACGGCACTCGCCCGCACCGAAGACGGGTTCGGGCTCTTCGTGGTGCCTACCGGCACGCCCGGCTACACGATGGGCCCGCCGCTGCGGAAGATGGGCCTTCATTCGGCGGACACGCGCGAGCTCTCCTTCGCCGATTGCCGCATACCGGCATACCACCTGCTCGGCAGCGGGGGCAGCGGAAGGCAGCAGGTGGTGGGCGCGGGCTTCGCGCTGACACGGGTCTACCTGGCGTCGCAAGCCTTGGGGCTGGCGGGTGAATGCTTCGACCTGTCGCTGGAGCACGCCCGCGCCCGGGTCGCGTTCAAGCGCAAGATCGGGCAGTTCCAACACGTCCAGGCGATGCTCGTGGACATGTACCTCGGGCTCGAAACGGGCCGCCTGCTGCGCGACCGGGCGGCCCGAATGAGCGACGCGCGCGCCCCCTACATCAAGGAGGCGGCGCTGGCCAAACTGCACTGCACCGAGATGGCGAAGCGCGCAGCGGACTCGGCGGTGCAGATCTTCGGCGGGCTGGGCTACATGGACGACACGCCGGCATCACGCTACTACCGGGACATCCGCGCGGCGACCATCGCCGAGGGCACCTCGGAGATCCAGAAGCACATCATCGCGCGGGAGATCGGGGCGCTGGGGTAGCGGAGCAACCCTACACGCCGAGGATGACATGCTGACATTCAGTGCAGAGAGTAGTGAAGTCGCACACGGCCCCTGATAGCGTGCCCGTATGAGGCCTTCGCACTTGAAGACGCGTTACCGGCACGAACTCAGCCCGCGCCAGCGTGAAGTCATAGACTTCCTTGCCGCTGGCCTCACGAACGCCGAGATTGCCAGGCGCCTCGGCGTGAGCCTCGACGGCGCGAAGTACCACGTCCGGGAGATTCTCGGCAAGCTTGGCGCCGAGTCGCGCGAGGAAGCCGTCGAGATCTGGCGGGAGATGCCGTCGCGGCCGGGAGGGTGGGCGCGGGCCGGCCTCGGCGTTGGGTGGGCGGGGAAGGTTGCCGTCGTTGCGGTGGCCGGTGGTGTGGCTGTGCTCGCCGCTATCGCCGTCGCGGGCCTTGTTTGGCGCGATGATGCGGACTCGCCGCCCCAGGATGCGCTCCCCACTGCCGCACCCTCGCTTGCCCCAACGTCCACAGCCGCCGTCACGCCACCAGCGCTCGCGGATTGCACCAGCACCGATGTCGCCTTGTCTCTTGAAACCGTGGACAGGGTGGACCACGTGCTTGTCCGGCTTTCCGCGTCCGGGGCGGCGCGCTGCCGCCTGCTCGGGCAGATGCTGTTCGGGCTCGGCCGGCCGCCGGTTGACCCGGCGCCAGGATACCCTCCGGAAGCGAACATCTCCCGCGACCTGAAGGTCGCGATCGAATTCCCCTTCACCGGTGACCTTGGGGCGTGGAGATGGGAAAACTGGTGCGCCAGGCCGATGCCATGGGTTTTCTGGCAGGTGAAGCTCAACGCTGAGAACGGGATCCAGGCTGCTGTGGGCAACGACGTGTTCCCGCCGTGCCGGCGGCCGGATGAACCCACGACGTTGACGCGGGAGACCTTTGTCACCGGACTGGAAGGCGACGCCACTCCGGACACGGCGTGCCTTCGGGCTGGTTTTTCCGGCTGGTTGTGCGAGTTCGCTACCAGCGTCGCCATCGACTCGGTGGCAGGTCAGCAGGGCCTGTTCCCCCGGCGGCTGAGCAACGATGCCTTCTTCCTGTGCGACGGCACCGGCAGCGCTCCCGGCCTGGGAAGCTCGGACATCTGTCTCGGGAAGGAAGCGAACACGAGCGTCCGGGGCTACTGGCTGGCGCCTCCGGGGACCCCCGGGGCCTTCGTCTCCCAGGACCGGTTCGAAGGCGCCGTGAAGGCGGCGCTGCCCACCAGCACCGCGCTTGCGGCCGCTGCTTGCGCCGGCGGCGGAGGTCCCTGCGGACAGTTCGCGATCGTAGTCGGCGATCGGCGAAGCCCGGCCGTGGCGCTCATCTTCCGGCTGGAGCGAGGGCGCGAGCCGGCAATCATTGGCGCGACCATCGGCGGCACGCTTGCACCGCTCGAGTCTCCGCTCGGCAACTTCGAGTTCACGGCGTTCCCCGGCCGCGAATAGCCGCTTCGTTGCTCACCAGTCGGGCTGGTAGCCGCGCCAAGCCGGGGCCGTTGGGGTGGCGGGCGGTGCCCGTAGGGCCGTGGCCACGCTTACGGGCCAGACAGCACGATGGGCGGGCAGGCTTCCGTGAACCCGCTTACCGCTCCCCAGTTCCAGCTTCCGCCGGACGCCGACGCCCCCCGGCCGCTTTCCCGCGCCGCGACATGGGCGGGGGCCGCTGGCGGGATCGTGACAGCGCTGGTGCTGGCCTATCTGCTGGCGCCGCAGTTCGGCGGGCCGCTCTCCGGATTCAGCGACTCGACCGTGCGGGAGCAGACGGAACGCGGCGGCGTGCTCGCGCCGCTGCTCTTTGTCGTCCTGCTCGCCGCTTGCGTGGTCTTTGCCCCGATCCCGAACACGCCCTTCCACGTCGCCGCCGGCATCATCTGGGGGCCAGTCTGGGGGTCGCTCCTGGCAATGACCGGGATGGCCGCCGGGTCATTCGTCGCCTACGCACTGGCGCGCCGCCTCGGAAGAAAGCACGTCCAGCGCCTCGCCGGCCGTGGCAGGCTTGGGCAGATGGAACGCGCGGCCGGCAGGGTCGGGCCATTGGCGGTTTTCTGGGCGCGGCTGCTCCCCGCCACCAACTACGACTGGATCAACTACCTGGCCGGGCTGACGGCGGTCCGGCCGCTGCCGTTCATGGTGGCAACCATGCTCGGCGTCCTGCCGGCCACCGTGGCGACGGTCGTCGCGGGAGCGGCCATCCAGCACCGGCCATGGGTGAGCGCGGGGCTCACGGCCGTATGGCTGGCGGCGCTGCTGGTGAGCACGGCGTTCATCGCGCGGCGGCGGCGGCTGTAGGTCAGGCGTCCAGGTGGGGCGCGAAAAGGACGCGGAGGCGGGCAGCGATGTCCTCGACTTCGCGCAGTTCGCCGGTGGTGACTGCGATCACGAGGTCGTAGAGGGCGCCTTCGTCCGCGATCATCGGCACTGAATTGAGGGCAAGGAATGACAGCATCGCGCCAGCAGCAGCCCGCTTGTTTCCATCGGTGAAGGCATGGGCGATCGCGACAGCTTGCAGCAAGGCGGCGGCTTTTTCGGCGAGACTCGGGAAGGCGTCTTCTCCGAAGACCGTGGCCTGCGGGCGGGCGATCGCCGACTCAAGCTTCGCCCGGCCCTGGTCGCCCATGAGCATCGCCTGTTGGCCCTGGAGTTCCATGAGCCGCTCGTGATACGCCTCGACCCATTCGATCGAGACGAAGCGGACGCTCACTCCGCCAGCCGTTTGAACAATTCCGGATAGCGCGCCAGGTGCCGCTCCGCCATGTGGCGGGCTTCGACCACCTCGCTCGTCCTTTCCGCATGCTCGACGGCAGCCGTGGCCAGCAGGCTTTCTATCGAGATCCCCTCCGCATCCGCAACTGCTTTCAGGCGCGCGTAGGTTGCGTCGTCCAGGGAAACGGAGATCGTGGTCATGAGGCCATTGTAGCAGGCCGAAAAGGCGCCCCGAAGCGCCGCTGGGGCCGCTATGGTGAGCGCAGCCTGCGCATCCGGGGAGGCAGCCATGCGTACGATGCGGTTGGAGCGGGTCGGCCCGATGGACGATGGGCCCGGCCCGCTTGTCGCGCGAGACGTGGAAACCCCGTCGCCAGGGCCGGGCGAGCTGCTCATCCGCGTCACCGTTTGCGGGGTGTGCCACACGGAGCTGGACGAGATTGAAGGGCGCACGCCACCACCGCGCCTGCCCGTGACTCCCGGCCACCAGGTTGTCGGCCGCGTGCATGAGATAGGCCCAGGCAGCACGGGATTCGCGATGGAAGACCGCGTTGGGGTCGCATGGATCTTCTCCGCATGTGGCATCTGCGCCTTCTGCTCCTCCGGGCGGGAAAACCTCTGCGAGAGCTACCGCGCGACGGGGCGGGACGCCGATGGCGGCTACGCGGAGTTCATGACCGTACCCGCAGCGTTCGCCTACAGGGTCCGGACCGTCTCTCGGACGCCCAGGTCGCCCCGTTGCTGTGCGCCGGCGCGGTCGGCTATCGCTCGCTGCGGCTCACCGGGATTCAAGATGGCCAGCGCCTCGGCCTGACCGGGTTCGGGGCGTCGGCGCACCTTGTCCTCCAAACGGCCCACCACCTGTTTCCGCGGAGCGAGGTGTACGTGTTCGCGCGGGGCGCATCGGGACGGGAGTTCGCACTGAGTCTCGGTGCGAACTGGGCAGGCGCAATCGAGGACGAACCGCCCCATCCACTCGACGCGATCATCGACACCACGCCCGCCTGGCTTCCCGTGCTCGCCTCGCTTCGGCACCTCGAGAGGGGCGGGAAACTCGTGATCAACGCGATCCGCAAGGAAGACGGTGACCGCGCCGAACTGCTGGGACTGGACTACGCCGCCCAACTCTGGTTGGAGAAGAGCATCCAGAGCGTGGCCAACGTGACGCGTGCGGATGTCCGCGAGTTCCTTGAGGTGGCGTCACGCATCCCGCTTCACGCGGAAGTGCGCGAGTACCCGTTGGACGAGGCAAACCGTGCCCTTCGCGAGATTCGCCACCACGAAATCCGGGGCTCGAAAGTGCTCCGGGTCAGCGGCGGTTAGTCCGGACTTCCGGGCAGTTTTGGGGCTGAGGGAGCGGGATCTGAATCCGGGACGGGCTTCCGGCCCATGAAACACTTCACCGTCGTAGCCGTCCGGGTCTTTGAACTGGATGAGGCCGGCCACGTGGCGGCCTTCCGCCTGCTCGCGCGTGCCACGGCTTACACCCACGCCGGCGCCTCCAGCCGCGCTGCGATTTCATCCCATCTCGGCGGCACTGCCCGTCTCCCACCCGGCGTAGGCAATGTCGTCC
>PNKC01000031.1 GCA_013822275.1 Anaerolinea sp.
AAGGGCGGGTGACTTCATCGGCGAGCGTGGGCCTCACGCCGAGATTGGTGCCGAACTTTGAGGGCGGCCAGGGCGAACCGAGCACGCGCCCTTCGATCAGGCGTTCTGGAACCAGGCCAAAGAAGCGGCTGTCGGAGCTGTTGCGGCGGTTGTCGCCAAGGACGTAGTACTGGCCGGACGGGATGACGACTTTGGACTTGCTGCCGTCCCAGTCGCCAAGAATATAGGGCTCGTCCAGCAGGCGGCCGTTGACGTAGACGTGGCCGTCAGAAATCTCCACAACGTCGCCGGGGAGGCCGATGATGCGCTTGACGAGGTCCTTTTCGATCGGGTTGCGCGGGTCCTTGAGGATGACGACGTCGCCCCGGGCCGGTGCGCCGAAGATGTAACGGGTGCCATCTTCGTCACCAACGAAGGGGAGCATTGAGCCGAGCCTGCCGAACTCGAGTTTCGCGTACTGGAGGCGGTTGACGAGGAGGAACTCGCCGTTTTCGAGGGTTGGGTCCATGGAACGGCCTTCGACGCTGTAGGTGCCGAAGGTGGCGCGGACGCTGAGGAAAACGAGGATTGCGAGCACGCTCGTCTCCACGAGTTCGCGGATGAAGCGGCGGCCGCGCGAGCTACGACGGGGCGAGGCCGGGACGTCGGTGGCGTCCTCAGGCGGAACGGCTGGCCAACCATCCCAGTACTCCACCTCTGCCGGGGGCGAGAAGTAGGGCCCGGCGCGCTCCAGGGAGAAGGGGTCATCCACCATTGGCTTGGGTTCCATCTACCCAGAATGACACCTGGGCGGGCAAAACGGCGTGATCCGCGTTCAGAACGAGTTTACCTTTTCGTGGCGCGTTCATCGATCCAGGCGTTAAACCGGGGTGCCCGCTTCTCCCGGAAGGCGGCGACGCCCTCGCGCGCGTCCGCGTGGTGGTCGGAGATTGCGGTCTTGGCGGCGATCTCGTCGAGGGCGTGGGCGAAAGTCATTTCGGCGGCGTTATAGACGCTCTTCTTGAGCAGGCGCATGGATACCTGGGGTCCGTTGGCAAGTTCGGTCGCGAGGGCCATGGCGCGGTCCATCAGTTCGACGCCCTCGACGACCTCGTTCACCAGGCCGAGGGCAAGCGCCTCCTCGGCGGAGACGATGCGTTTGCGCATGAGGAAGTCCATCGTTTTCGCGACGCCCATGAGTTGGACGAGGAGGAACTGGCCGCCTTCATCGGGCAGGAGCCCGAAGCGGAGGGTGGCGCTTCCGAGCCTCGCTTCGCGGGCGGCGATGCGGAAATCGCAGGCGAGGGCGAGGGAGAGGCCTGTCTGGATCGCGATCCCGTTGACCGCCGCGATGCAGAGCTTGTCGAGGTTCCTCACGGCGGTGTTCACGGGCTGGGAGATGTGGCGAAGGCCTTCGTACGTACCGATTTCGTTGTGATGGCCGCCGTGGATGGGAGGCACGAGTCCCGGCCGGTCGGCGGGGCGACGGCCGCTCAGGTCGTCGCCAGCGCAGAAGGCGCGCCCGGTGCCGGTGATGACGACGACGCGGACGAAGTCGTCCATCTGGGCCTGGAGGAGCGTCTCCACCAGGTCGCGCTTGCACTCCTGGGTGAAGCCGTTCAAGCGTTCAGGTTCGTTGAAGGTGATGACGGCGATGCCCGGGTGCTGGATCGCGACTTCGAATCCGCGGAAGTTGCCGGTGTCCATGGGTGATCCTCTCTCTGTTGGCTGGGGCATCCTGCGGCATAAGGGGCGGGGGCTGCAAACGGTG
Organism: Anaerolinea sp.; assembly: GCA_013822275.1. Taxonomy (GTDB): domain Bacteria; phylum Chloroflexota; class Dehalococcoidia; order Tepidiformales; family Tepidiformaceae; genus PNKC01. The sequence goes on from PNKC01000031.1 coordinate 1,751, forward strand.
ATCAGCGAGGCTCGTCCATGGCGCGGAGGCGTTGGGCAATCGTGGGCATCGCGGGAGGTGCGAAACAGGCTGTCTGCCGTGCGTGATGTCATCCGAACACCATGGCGATCGCGAGTTAGGGGTTTCTTGGAGGTGTGCGATCGTTCTCCCGTCGTTGGGATCAAGATCACCGAGTACAGCGGGGGCGACGCCGGGCAGCCGTCTCTCACGCTGTCACGGATGACGCGGGTACACCAAGCCTTGCCGTGAGTTCGTCGCGAAAGCGAATCCACTCTCGATCACTCGGGTCGATGATCGTGGAGAGGTCGAAAAAGAGGTTGGTGGTTGGGGATTCCCTTGCAGCCACCGCGAGGTCCACCACTGCATTCTTGATCGTCCAGAACTCCGTGAATCCCTTTGCTCGCGCCTTCTGGTGCGACTTTTCGGCTTCGCCAAGGCGGTTGTGGATGTTGCTCACATCGGTGCCGCCTTTGATCTCGATTGCGAGCTTGTTGATGACAGAGGCCGAGAGTTCCTCGGAGATGGCGATGTCAGGGTCGCTCGAGAAGGCGACGGTGACTCGCCGGCCAGAACTGTTTTGCAAGACGAGGCTGGCAGCTGACGAGCTGATTACCGCGTCGTCGGAGACTGCAGCCCGTATGCGCTGCAGCACCATCTCGGCGGCGGCCTTGCCAATTTCGTTGAGCAGTCCACCGCGGAGCTGAGGGCCGAGGGTGAGCAGTTGCAGGTCACGGATCATCTGCAACGACACAGATGGGAGGTTGGCGAGCAACGGCCATCCGCTGTCACAAAGCTCCACGCACAGACCGGCCAGGCCCGCGCGGGCTCGCGCGGTCAGCCTCCCCTTCTCCTCCATCGCCTTGAAGGCCCCGAACTTACGGAAGAAGCTCTTTTGCGAAAAGCCGTAAAGGAGGCGGTAGTAGGCGAGCAGGTAGGGTTGCTCTGTCAGCACGGCGACGCAGGGGAAGAACGTCTCGGCTCTGAGCCCAAATTGGGCGAGGCGGGCCAGGCGGTCGTTGGTGAGGAGGCGGGCGTACTGCCGGTCCAGTTCTGAAATTTGCAGATTGGCCACGGCCTCAGAGAGTGCGATCCCGAGTTGGCGTTCGCTGATGTGGCCCAGTCGCACGGCAAATGCCAGTTGCGTGCCGGTTCCGAGTTCCGCTGCTGTCAATCGGAGTCCTCACCGGACTCCGGCGAGACCCCGGTGCGCCGGCTGGCGATCGCTGCGTAGTCCGGGTTTAGTTCGATGCCCACGAATGTTCGTTGTAGGCGGAGTGAGACGAGGCCCACGGTTCCGGCCCCGAAGAACGGATCCAACACAGCGTCACCCGGACTGCTGCCTGCGAGGATGCACGGCTCAACAAGTGCAGGCGGGAACGTGGCGAAGTGCGCCTCCGGCATCGGCTCGGTTGGGATGGACCAGACCGACCGCCTGTTGCGATTGCCTGTGCCATCCGTGGAACGCTCCACCACCGCCTCGGCGTTGTAGTGGTATTTGAGGGACTTCGAGAACAAGAAGAGGTACTCGTGCGCCTGTGTCGGGCGGTCGCGCACGGATTCCGGTTGGCAGTTTGGTTTGTTCCAGATGATATCCGAGCGGAGGTACCAGCCGGAGTCCTGCAAGGCAAACGCCACGCGCCAAGGTACGCCGATCAAGTCCTTTGGCTTCAAGCCTTCCGGCGTTGGTGGCCGGTAGTGCATGCCACGCGCCGGGTTCTTCCGATCGGGTGCGCGCCAGGTCCTGTTGCCACTTGTGTACGAGTCTCCGAGGTTGAGCCACAGCGTTCCGTCCGGGCGGAGGACCCGGCGGACTTCCTCGAACACGGCCACGAGGCGGTGTATGTAGGAGGGGAGGTCGTCTTCAGCCCCAATCTGGGCCTCGCGATCGAGTTGGTAGTCGCGCAGCCCCCAGTAAGGTGGACTCGTGACGCACATCTGAAGGGAGTTCGACGGCAGCCCTCGCAAGACGCTGGTCGCGTCCCCGATGACCACTCGTGAACCGGGGCTACACAGCCTGCCGGTCTCTCCGGTTTCCAACTCCAAAGCCTGCTGCTCGCCTTCTGCCGCCAACATATCGGGCAACGCTGCCTGCGCCGGGTGTCGAGAAACCGCACGCATGTTCTTACCGGCATTCTACGCTGAAGCATGGCCCGTTTGCCAACAATGGGATTTCAGGCACTCCGTCGCCTACCATGAGACTCGGCCTCTTGGGCTCAACACTCGCTTGGCGAACATCAGAGGGGGACTGTGGAGGGAAGCGACAACCAGGGCCGGCGGCTACGCATCGTCCCGGCGCTGCTCGGCGGCGGGCTGGTGCTGGCGGCTGCCGCCGTGTTCACGATGGGTGCGCTGTTCCCGGCGGTACCGGCGCACAGCCAGGGCGGGCCGGTCGTCCAGATCCCGACCCCGACGCCAACCACGAGGCCGACGCGGACGCCCACGCCGCGCAAGCCGCGGATGACACCGACGCCGGTGCCAACTCCCACGCCAGCCGTTTTCCGCCGCGTGCTCCCCGGGGTTTCCAACGAGGCTTTCCCAACACCGACGCAACGGCCCACCCCGGACATGACAGGTTTGCAGGCCGCGCTGCGAAAGGCCGTCGATGCCTTCCCGGTCTCCGGGGCCTACGCCGTCACGGTGACCGACCTGCAAACCGGCCTTTCGGTGGACGTGAACGGCGACTACTACCAGCTTTCAGGCTGCATCATGAACATCTTCGTGCTTATGTCGGCGCTGCTGGACGTGCAATCCGGGGCATACCCGCTGGACGACGTAAGCGGGCTGATCGCTTCCACGTTGTGGAGTTCGAACACCGCTACGGCGCGTGCCCTGTACCGCAAGACGGGGGGCAACGACCAGGACGCGGGGGTTATCAAGGTCGGCCGGTTGATGAACGAGCGGCTGGGCATGACGGGGACGCTGATCGACCACCCGCCCGGTTACCCGTTCGAGACGCTGGGACGCGACCCGAACAACTGGATCTCATCGAACGACACGAACCGGGGGCTGGCGGCGCTCTGGGACGGCGGGGTCCTGCGGGATCCGTACCGGGTTTACCTGCTGGATGCGATGGAGGAAGTGATGCCGTCGCTAAACTACCTCCTGGCCTACAATCCGCAGGGCAGGGTGAGCCACAAGAACGGCTGGCTCTTCGAAGACGGAGGCTGGGTGGACAACGATGCCGGTATTGTCCGCTTCACGAAGGACGGCACGGAGTATGCGTACGCGATTACCTTCATGTCCCAGGATGTGGCGAGCTACAGAGCCGAAGTCCCGCTCGGGCGGCAGCTCGCGCGCATCGCATGGGATTGGTTCGACGCGACGTACAAGTAGCTATTGCGTCCAGGCGCCGGCCCGCGGCGCCCCTCACCCCCCTGCCCCCTCTCCTCCTTCCGCGGAAGGACGCAGAAACCGGCAAAGTTGGGCGGACGCATGAAATATGGGGCGCTGCTTGTCACGGAAGCCAACGGGGCGCAACGGCAGTACGACATCGACCTGCCGTCGGTGCTCGTTGGGAGCGGCGAGGGAAGCGGCATCCTGCTTCAGGACCCGTCCATCGGTGAGCGCCACGCGAAGCTGCTCGTCGAGTCCGGGGTGCTGCTCGTGGAGGACATGGGCTCGGCAGCGGGTACGCGGGTGGATGGGCGGCGCGTGGAGCCGGGCGAGCGCAATCGCGTTGAGCCGGGGCACGAAGTCCAGTTCGGGAAGTTGAAGGCGCGCTACCTGGAACCGTTGCCTCTCGAGAGCGAATGGAGCCATGGCGGCGTCGAGCAGGGGCCGGACGATGAGCCCGGGGACTCCGCCATCCAGCCCCTTTCGCGCATCCTCCTCCGCGCCGAGCTGCCGCGAACGCCGTTCGCCGCCGGGTCGCTCATCCAGGGCGTTCTTCACGTAGAGAACCGGGGCCGCGTGGTCGATGAGATCAGCCTGAAAGTCAGCGGTATCCCCGAATCGTGGCTGCACGAGTGGCAGCCGCGGGTCCGTCTCGTGACCGGTGCGTCCGCGGAACTGCCGATCGTCATCCGGCCTCCGGTGGAACCAGAAGCCCTGGCAGGCAACCACGACGTGGTGGTGACGGCCACATCCGGGGTCGATGGAAGGCAGGCGGTGGAGATCGCCCGCATCGAAATCCTGCCATTCGAGGCGCTGGAGATGGATATTGACCCAAACCGTGCCGAGGAGCGGTTCCAGGTGGTGCTGGGCAACGCCGGGAACGCGCCGGTGAATGTTCGGCTTGCGGTGGTGGAGGCAGACGAGCGCATGCGGTTCGACCTGCAGGCGCCTGGAGTGACGTTGGGGCCGGGGGAGGAACGGCGGGTAGGTCTGCGGGCGCGGATGGCCAGGCGTCCGCTGTTCGGGCGGAACGAGGTATTTATCTTCACTGTTGCCGCGAACTCTCATACCGCGGCGTTCGACCAGGTTGAGCGTTTCGGGCAGCTTTTGGTGAAGCCACGTCTTCAGCCGTGGAAGCTCCCGCTGCAAGTGCTGTTCGCGCTGGCGGTCGTTGGGACGGTTTTCGCGGTCTTCTGGTTTGACTGGCCGGTGCGAGCGGATGTTGACGACTTCAACGTCCCGGCCATCCCGATCATCAACGAAAAGGAAGAAGAAGTGCCGGCTCCCACTGTGGCAAAGCCCGCCGCGACCGCCCTCGCCGGGGCAAAGAAGGATGACGCCGCGGCGGCGCTGGCGAAGCTGGAAGAGCGGTATGCCGGTGTGCACCTCTGTGGCACCGCGAAGGATGCGGCTGCGGCTGCGAGGACGCCCGCGCCGTCTTCGCCCCGGGGCCCGCTGTTCCGCCAGGACGACGCCGCCTGGGCGAAGGACATCTATGCGGCGGCCGGCCAGGCTGGGCCGAAGAGCACCTGCGGCAAGACGCTCGCCCAGTGCGGGTGCGAGGTCACTTCGATGGCGACCGTGCTCGCGCTGCTCCAGCTAGTCACGATGCCAGACGGCGAGCCGCTCAACCCCGGCACGCTCAACAAGTGGTTCCAGCAGGAAGCGGTCCAGGATGGGGCCGGGTGGACAAGCCGCGGCTACGCCTACGGAGACGTGGTCTGGAGCGCGGCGAACGCGCTTTCGGCCCAGGCGAACCGTTCCACCCCCGGGACGCCGCGCGTCCGTTACCTGGGCGCGGGCTCCGGCGCGGACGCCGAGATCAAGTCCGCTCTGGATGCGAAGATCCCGGTGATTTTGGAAGTGCCCGGCCACTACATCGCGGCAACGGGGTACGACGGGGACAAGATCACGATCAGCGACCCGTACTACGCGGATCGCAAGACGCTCGATTTCTACAAGGGTAAGGTCCTGGGGAGCGTCCTCTTCCAGCCGGCGGATGACCTCTCGGCCCTGACAATCACCGCCCCCGCGGAGATGCGCATCCGGGTCACAGACCCATCGGGCCGGGTGGTGGGGACGGTCGAAGGGGCATCGGGGGCCGAGGCGGAGACGAAAGCGAAGCGCGACATTCCCGGTTCGTCCTACACCTTCAAGGATGCCTGGCGCGACCCGAACTGCATCGAGTCGGCCCCGCCTGCTGGTGCGGGGGTGCACCAGATCCACATCTCCGCGCCGGAAGCTGGGACCTACAAGGTAGAGATCACCAACGCGAAGGAAGGCGGGACAAGCGCCGTCATGCACATTTACGACCGGGACGGCAACCTGCGCATCCAGCGCGAAGAGGGCACGGGCAACCGGACCGTGACGGTGCAGGTGGGGGACTAGTGGGTGTCGCGGTGCGGTGGCGTGGTACGAGGTACGGGGCACGGTGCGTGGGGCGGGCCGGCCGAGGCAAGGGCACGAGGCGGACGCCGCCGCGCCGCGACCGCCGGAGGTGGCGGCCGGTGAGTCCCGCAGAGAGTCATTCGACGAGGTTGAGCCATGACGCCGACGTCGGCGTGCTCGTCCCCTGAATGCGGACTGGCGCCCCACCAGCCTGAGCACGGCTGGCCGCCTGCCGCTCTCGCCGCTCCTCGCCCATGGCCCTCAGCTCCGCCTCCATGCCGTCCACGCGCATGAAGTTGGCCCGCCACGTGTCGTTGTGCCAGCGGAACGGCGTCTGCACTGTGGTTCGGGGGGACCGTGCATGCCCAAGGAGGTCGAGCGCCATGCTGAGGATCGCGGTCTGCATCGCGATGTCGTAGGGCGCACCACACGGGTTGCCCAGGGGGAAGTCCGTGAAGAGGAAGCGCGGCACGCCACACTGCTCCACGATGTCCCGCGCGGAACCAACCACCACCGTCGCGATGCCAGCCTCTTCAAGGTGCCGGGCAGCCAGACTCACGGTCTGGTGACAGACGGGTCAAAGGGCGACCAGGATGGCGGCGTCCACGCCGTCCTCCCGGCACATCTGGAGCAGTTGAGGCGCGTCGATCTGGTTTGTCTTGCGCTGGCTGTACTCCGTTGGGATGCCGTAGAAGCGAGGCGAGAGGCTGCCAATCCGGCCGGAGCGGACGGCCTCCTGGAGCCGGTGGATGGGGGCGAACGAGTCAAGGTCGTCCGTGTGGGTGGCGTCTTTGTCCCAGAAGCGATGGCCCGTGTAGAGGCTGGCCGGGGGCGGCTCAACGGGCGCCGCATAGACCACCTTCGGCATGGAGAACGGTTCGGGTTCGATGCCGTCGTCGAGGAGGCTGGCGGTTGTGATGAGCCCAACGCGCGCCTCCGCCAGCGGCTTCCGAAGCAGCGCAAACGGCGAGTCCTGGTTGTAGGCCCATCGATAGGGGTTCGAGTAGCCCTGGGCGAGGTAGTACTCGCGGGACTTATCGATATAGCTGACGAAGATGCGCTGGTCTGGCTGAATCGTCCCGGTCACGCAACCGCCTCTGGTGGCGAATTGGCTGCATTAGAGCACAATCAGGCGGTCCCGTGTTGGCTGGGGACCGGGCGCCAATTCAAGCCCGCCTGACCGTTGGGGGGACCGCCCACAGGATGCCGGCCACGCTGGAACTCGCGCTGTACCGGATCGCCCAGGAGGCGCTCAGGAACGTTGAAAAGCATGCCGGTGCCACGCGCGCCGGCGTGCGCCTGGACTTTAAGGGCCCCGAGATCCGCCTCACCGTGACGGACAACGGCCAGGGGTTCGAAGTGCCCTCATTGACCACCCTCGTGGGCGCCGGGCGTCTCGGCCTCCTCGGCATCCAGGAACGCGCGCGCCTCGTGGGTGGCCGCTGCTCCATTCGCTCGGCGCAAGGCAAGGGGACCCGCGTCCAGGCGACCGTCCCGGCGGCAGCCGCCCCCGGCTAGCGCGCCGCGGCTGCCCCTGTTCAGGGCAAAACCGTGCGGCTGACCTGGGCGCCGGCGGTCTTCCCGTCCATCGTGATTTCGATGCGGACGATCAGCGTGCCAACGTCACCCGGCTGGATGTCACCGATCATGCAGTCGTCGCCGCCCGAGTGCTGTGTCAACGGCCGGACCACCTGCTGCACCGGCGAGAGCTGGCGGATGGTGTAGCTGTAGGGCCTGTCCTCGGGTGTCACCTCCCAGCAAAACTGAAGCTGCTGTCCGACGCGGTTACCGGAGCGGAAGATCGCCGCCACGAAGGGCGCGGGGACGGCGATGACCGTGGCCGGTGTCGCGGTCGGTGTGGCGGGACGGGGCGTAGCAGTGGGCGGGACAGACGTCGGGGTGGCTGGCCGGGCGGTGGCCGTGGGCAGGGTTGGCGGCTGCGTGGCTGGCCGGGGCGTCGCAGTGGGAGCTGTCGGGACGTCTGCGGCCACTGGCGGCGACGCGGCAGCCGTGGCCGCAGTTGCGGCCGTGCTCGTGGCTGCAGCCGGTGATGCGAGCGGGGACGTGGGTGAAGGCGTGGCGACTGCGCCGGAGCCTCCGGCGGTGGTGGGAGAAGCGCTGCTGACCGGCAGCGAGGCTCGGGACACCGCCCGGGCTGGCTCGCTGCTTTCGAAGGCGCCGGCGAAGTACGCCGCCCCCAGCGCGCCCAACGCCATTGTGACGGCGGCGATCGCGTGGCTCGCCCAGGACGGGGCCGGCCGTTTCGCCCGCCTGGCTGTTGCCGCTGCCACCGGGAGGGACGCTCCGCACGTTGCGCAGAAGAGCGCTCCGGCAACAGTAACGGGATGCCCGTCCGCACAGGTAGCAGTCGCGCCACAGCCTTCGCAGAACCTGGCGCCGGCCGCGCGCGTGCTGCCGCACGCCGGGCAGGCAGGCAGTGGATCGCCGGTCTCCACGCGCTTTGCTCCGGTTGGATTGGGCCGTCGCGGGGATTATGCCGGGGAGTTGACCCCGTGGCTATACTGATCGCGCATTGCGATTTCAATGGGGGAGGCGGGGAGGGAGCCGGGTGGCCTGCTCCAGTTGCGGCAAGACGATCACGCCCGGAGCGGCATATTGCGGCGGCTGCGGGGCGCCGGTCGCCGTTCAGGTGCTCCAGTGCCAGGCCTGCGGCGCCGAGCCTGGTCCCGGTGCACGGTTCTGCGGGGCCTGCGGGGCGGCCATCAACGGCGTCGCCGCCGCTCAGGCTGAATCGCCCGCCGCAGCGCGGCGGAAATTCATTCCGTTTGGCGCGCGGTCCCTCGTTGGATTGCTCGCGGCGGTGGCTGTCATCGGGGTTGTGCTTGGCGCGCTTTCCAGTTGGCGCGACGACACGCTCGATCCCACGAGCGACCAACGCAAAGCGATTGCCGAGAACGGCCTTCCGCCGATCTGGGTCCTCGGCGACGGGCCGGTTGCCCCGGGCGAGGACGCCCACCGGATCGAGTCCTGGTTTTACCCGGCAACGGGCCAGGTCCTCCGCTTCGTCGATGGCCAACTGCTCGATTCGCGGCCATTCTCGGGCGCCGGCTGGCCCCAATACGAACTGCAGGTCGACCCCACGCGGCTGCACCGCGAGCTGAGCCGCGGCGCGGTCAAAAGCCTGCTCGGCGAAACGGGCGTTGCCGTGCCCGGAGTGCAAAGCCCCTACCAGGGGAGCGAGGCCTTCTTCTACCGTTCGACGGGGCTGCTTGTGACGTACCTCGACGGGCGCTTCTTCACCGGTCAGCATCACGTCGCGGGGAGGCCGTAGCGATGCCCGTCTTCGCCTGGATCATGGGGAAGCTGGTCCTGGTTGGAGGCTTCGCGGCCTACTATGCGCCCCCGATACTCGGGGCTGTGCTGGCCGTGTATGGGACCGTGAAGCTCGGCCAGGCGGTGGGCGGCGCGATCGAGGGCGCGAGCGATGTGAACCATGGCACGCGCGTCGACCTTGCATCTCCGAAGGATGTGGAAGAGCTTCAGCGAAAGAGCACCGAAGGCCAGGTCAAGCAACACGTCGCCCTCGCGGAAGCGGCGAAGCAGGTGCCCCAGATTGTCGGCGGGACAACGGAGCTGGCCGCCAAAGGCTTCGGCGGGTCGGGCGTCAACCGCCCTGACCGCGACATCCTCGAGATTGAGCCAATCGATACGCTGACCGAGCCATGGACGGACCCCGCGTTCATCCCCAAGGGGCCGGCCAGCGTGTCGGCTCTGGAGTGGCGACCCCTGGATGCGAAGCCCGAAGTCGGCAAACAGATGCCGCTGACCCTCATCGCCCGCGGAGTGGGCGATGCCGCGGACGTGTCGTTGCGCGTGGTGGAGGGCGAAGCGAGCCTCGGCGCCGCCGCCATCCACATGGAGCGCGGCAAGTCGGCGGCGTGCGACATTGTGGGCAGCGAAGGGGTCTGCGGCGTATTCGTCACGCCCAACCGGGGCCGCCGCATCGTCCTGGAAGCGTCTTCCGGGCCAGTGCGGGCGCTGCTCCCGATCGAGTTCGACACGGTGACCGCGAAAGGCCCGATGCGGATGACGGCGAGCGCCACGGCCCAGGCAACCGTAGACGCAGTCATTCAGTTCCGGACGAGCGAGATGACGGTGAAGTTCCCGGTCAAGGGCGGCGAACTGACAGCGGAAGGAAAGGGTGTGCTGCGCGTCGACTGGCAATTGCTGATTCCCCGGCTGCAGCAGACCCCCTGTGTGGTGGAATTTACGTTCAGCGTCAGGCTCCGCGGCACGGCTTCCGAGGCCACGCTCACGGGCGCGGGAAGTTCTACCGGCTCGGGATTCACGATCATCACCGGGTGCGACACTAACGAGTGGGACTCGTCCGAATCCGACCCGTTCCAGTTCCAAGGGACCTACGACGAGCAGCAAGGCAACGTTACGCTGCGGATCAAGGCCTCGAGGGTTGGGGCGATCTCTACGTCCTCTTCCTTGGTCAGGTGGAATAGCCTTAGGTGGTCCAGGCGCAGCGTGTGCCAGGCGAATCCGCGGTCAGCGCGCGGGCCTGGCGGCTTCGCGCCGTACTGGTGGGGGACGGGGGCAGGGCCTGTCGCTTGATCGCTCGGGGCTCTGATCTAGACGCGGGCCGTTGGGCCGCGCGCGGGCGTCCACCCAGCCGTTGACAGAGGCGCGCGGGTGTGGCTATGTGGAGGCCGGGCTCAGCATCCGTGAAGGAGTCCAGGCGCCGAGTCCGCCAGGGGGCCGGTTGTGGGTAGCGACCTGCGGAGCAGGTTGAACGGTTCGCCGGGCGCGGACAGCGCCGAGGCCCTCTTCGCGGTGGACGCGGATCAGCACATTATCGCCTGGAACAGCGAGGCGGCACGGGTATTCGGATACGAGGCCTCGGCGGCCCTGGGCGCCCTGTGCTATCGCCTCGTCGGCGCGCGGGACCCGTCCGGGCGCCGCTTCTGCCGCCTGGGTTGCGATGTTATCCGGGCCGCGCGCGAGGGCGATGTCTCGCCTACTCTGCATCTCGACGCCCAAACACGGGACGGGCTCCCGGTGACCGTCGAGGTGAGCACGATCATCCTCGCCTCCGGGGACTGCCCGGGACCGGTCATCCACCTCTGCCGGGAGGTGGGGGTGGCCCCGGAGACGGTGCTCACGGCGGCCACCCCGCTGCTGACGCGGCGCGAGCAGCAGGTGCTCCGCGCTCTCTGCCGCGGCGCCTCAACCGAGGCGATGGCGACCGAGATGCATGTGTCCGACACGACGATCCGCAACCACATCCAGCATCTGCTTGCCAAGCTCGCGACCCACAGCCGGGCCGAAGCGGTGGCGCTCGCCTACCGCGATGGGCTGGTCACCTGAGCTAAAGCCTTATTCCCGGAAGAATGTCCCGATGCGGGCATCGAAGTGATGAATATGCATCACGACAAGCGAAGCGATCCATGCCTCTAATGCGCACGAGGCGATCATGGAGAGCAACGCGGTCATCGCAAGCCCTTCCCACGGCAACCTCCTGAACCGGCGAGAAGTGGCCATCCGCTTCGGCGTGGCGCCGCAGACGATCACCCGCTGGGCCAACGAAGGCATCATCCCTTACGTGCGGACCCTAGGCGGGCAGCGGCGCTACCCGGCGTACGAGGTTGAGCGCCTCGTTTCCGCCGTCTGGCAGCACGGTCTTCCCGGTACAAGCCCTCCCTTCCTCCTGCGCGAACACGAGCAGGCATCTCGAAAGGCTGAGTGACGGTGTGAGCACAATCGTGGCGCGGCGTCCGCTGGACCTTGACCAGGAGCAGTTCCGGGTCCCCCGCGGACAGGTCTACATCATTCCCCACCGCTGCAAGGACTGCCAGTTCTGCATCGACTTCTGCCCCGCCGACGTGCTCGAGCGTTCCACGCAGTTGAATGCCAAGGGCTACCACTACGCGGTGGTGGCCAGCGGCAAGGAAGACGCCTGCGTCAACTGCCGCTTCTGCATGCTCGTTTGTCCCGAGTTCGCAATCTATTCCGAGGAAGCCCAGGAGGTCCTGAGTGCCGACCAATGAACAACGCGTGCTGACGGGGAGCCACTTCATGAACGGCGATACGGCCTGCGCTGAAGGGGCGCTGGCGGCTGGTTGCCTTTATTTCGGCGGCTACCCAATCACGCCCTCAACCGAAATCGCCGAGCGCCTGGCGCACCGTCTCCCTGCTGTCGGGGGAGCGTACGTCCAGATGGAGGACGAACTCGGCAGCATCGTCTCCGTGATCGGGGCTGCCTGGGGTGGCGTGCGCGCCATGACCGCGACATCCGGGCCGGGCTTCAGCCTGATGGCGGAAAGCATCGGCCTGGCGGCGATGACCGAAACGCCGTGCGTCATCGTCAACGTGATGCGCGGCGGGCCCTCCACCGGGCTGCCCACCCTGGTCGCCCAGGCGGATGTGATGCAGGCCCGCTGGGGTACCCATGGCGACATCCAGGCGATAGCCCTCGCCCCGGCCTCCTGCCAGGAGATGTTCGACCTCACTCTGCGCGCCTTCAACCTGGCGGACCGCTTCCGTAACCCCGTCTTCGTCCTCGCCGACGAAGCCATCGGGCACCTCACGGAGCGCGTCGTTATCCCCGCCGAAAGCGAGATCAAACGGGTGCCTCGAAGGGCTGCGGTGTTGACACCGGGGGAGCCGTTCGAGCCGTTCCGGGCGGACGAAACGACGCTGATCCCGCCGATGCCGCTCCCGGGTGTTGGCTTCGGCGCCCATATCACGAGTCTTACCCATGACGAGCGGGGCTACCCGGCAACGGACGCCGTAACGCACGACCGGCTTGTCCGGCGCCTCTCCGACAAGATCGCCCTCTTCTCCGACGAAATCACCCAGGTTGAGGCGGTCGGCCTGGACGACGCCGATGTTGCCGTCGTCACCTACGGGAGCACCGCGCGGACGGCCAAGCGGGCCGTCACCCTGGCGCGCCAGGCGGGCATCCGTGCCGGGATCCTGCGGCTCATCAGCATCTGGCCGTTCCCGGACGCGGAGATTGCCGCGCTGAGCGCGCGCATGAAGTCGATCGTCGTGGCCGAACTTAACCTGGGCCAGGTCCGCCTGGAAGTAGAGCGGGTGGCGCGAGTCCCGGTGTTCGGGGCGCACCACGCGGGCGGCGCCCTGATGCCCCCGGAAATCATCCTCGAATCTATCAAGGAGGCAGCCCGCCATGGCGACGGAAATCGTAGTCGATCGACACCCAGCCGACCTCTTGCTGCGGTCTGACCGCCTTCCCCACATCTGGTGCCCGGGCTGCGGCCTCGGATCGGTAATGTCCTGCTACACGGACGCTCTTATGGCCTCCGGCATTCCCGTGGAGCGCCACGTCTGTGTCTCGGGGATCGGCTGCACGGGGCGCGTCGCCGGCTACCTTAGCCTCGATTCGTTCCACACCACGCACGGCCGCGCAATCCCCTATGCGCTGGGGTTGAAAGTTTCGAACCCGGACCTGAAGGTCGCCGTGATCAGTGGTGACGGCGACCTCTCATCGATCGGCGGCAACCATCTGATCCACGCCGCCCGCCGCAACCTCGACCTGACCGTCATCTGCGTGAACAACTTCAACTACGGGATGACGGGTGGGCAGGCTGGCCCAACCACGCCCTATGGCGCCACAACGTCCACCACCCCGGACGGGAATGTGGAGCAGCCGTTCAACCTGCCCCACCTCGTGGCCGCCGTTGGCGCGGTGTACGTCGCCCGCTGGACGTCGCTCCACGTGCGCCAGCTTCGCGACTCCATCCGCACGGCGCTCTTGAAGCCCGGGTTCAGTTTCGTCGAAGTCCTCTCACCCTGTCCGGTTGGCTTCGGCAAGGCGAACGACCTGGGCGATGGCATCGATGAGATGCGGTTCTACCGCCGCCGGAGCATCGTCGATGACAACGCCAACCTGGAGGACGTGGGACTCACGATGTCCGAAGACGAGCCGATCGTGCTCGGCAACTTCGTCAATCGCGAACGCACCGTGTTCAGTCCTTCGGTGAAGAAGTGGGCAATTGAGGAGGTGTTGAATGGCCAGGCATGAGGTCCGCCTCGCCGGATTCGGCGGCCAGGGGATCATCCTCTCCGGCTACATCCTCGGAAAGGCAGCCGCCCTCTACGACGGAAAGGACGCTGTATTCAGCCAGTCCTACGGCCCGGAAGCACGCGGCGGGGCGTGCGCGGCCGAAGTCGTCATCGACGACGACGCGGTCGATTACCCGGTCCTCACGCGCCCGGACATCCTCGTGCTCATGTCACAGGAAGCGGCCATCAAGTATTCGGCCGATATGGCGGATGACGCCGTCGTCCTGATCGACGACGACCTCGTGACGGCGGGCGCGGGCAGGATGGTCTACGGCGCCCCGACGACGCGCATCGCCGAGGAGATGGGCCGCCGGCTCGTGGCGAACATCGCCATGCTCGGCTTCCTTACCGGCGCGACCAGCGTGGTCGGACGGGCCGCCATGGAAGAGGCGATCCGGACGACCGTCCCGCCAAAGACTATCGACCTCAACCTCCGCGCCTTCGGCGCGGGCTTTGACCACGGCCAGAGGGCAGTCTCATGAACGACCAGGTGCTTGTGATTGGTGGCGGCATCGCCGGGATCCAGACGGCCCTCGACCTGGCCGACGCGGGCGCCCGCGTGGTGCTCGTGGAACGGTCTTCGGCTATCGGCGGCAAGATGGCCGCCCTGGACAAGAACTTCCCAACGCTGGACTGCTCGATCTGCATTGAGGCGCCAAAGCTTTCCGAGGTGGAGCAGCACCCCAACATCGAGCTCCTCAGCAATGCGACCGTCTCGAAGGTAGAAGGCAGCGCCGGGAACTTCACCGTGCACATCGACCAGCGCGCGCGCTTCGTTTCAAGCGAATGCACGCGCTGCGGGGAGTGCGTGCCAGCCTGCCCGGTCCTGCTCAAGAACGAGTTTGACGTCGGGATGGCCTCCCGCAAGGCGATCTACACCCCGTTCCCACAGGCGGTCCCGGGGGCCTACGTCATCGACATCGAGAACTGCCTGAACGAGCCGCCCAACTACCTTCCCTGCAACCGCTGCCTCGAAGCCTGCCCGCCGAAGTGCATCGACTACACGCTGCCGCTCAACCAGACCATCCAGCGCAACGCCGTTTCGATCGTTGTCACGACAGGCTTCGAACTGATCGACCCCCACCTCGTGGCGGAGTACGGTTACGGCCGCCATCCGGACGTGCTCACCTCGATGGAGTTCGAGCGGCTGCTGACAGCAGTGGGCCCAACCGGCGGGGAGATCATCCGCCCCTCCAACGGACGTCACCCGCACAACATCCTCTTCGTCCTCTGCGTCGGTTCGCGCGACGAGCGCTTCCAGCGCTACTGCTCGCGCTTCTGCTGCATGTACTCCATCAAGCACGCCTACCAGGCGATCGACCATGGCGTGAAGGACGTGACCGTCCTCTCGATGGACCTGCGCGCCTATGGCAAGGGCTTCGACGGGTTCCTCGAGCGCACCAGGGGCGAAGGGGCGAAGTTCTTCCGCGGGCGGCCGGCGGGCGTGACCGCCACGGAAAGCGGCCTGCGCGTCCGCTACGAAGACACGGTCGCCTCCGAAGTCCGCGAAGAGGACTTCGACATGGTTGTGCTCGCCACCGCCGTGAAGCCCCCCGAAGGACTCGCGGACCTGGCCGGCGCGCTCGGCGTCGAAGTTGACGAAGACGGCTTCATCCGCGCCGCCGAAGGCCACGGCGGACTCATCCACACCAGCCGGCCGGGCATCTACGCCGCCGGCTGCGCCACTGGTCCGAAAGACATCCCGGACAGCGTTTCCGAAGCGGGCGCGGCCGCCGCTTCGGCGCTCACGTTCGTCCGCCAGCGCGATTGGCCGAAGGAAGAGATGGCCGAGGCCATGCCCACGGACGGCCAGGTGCGCACCGGCGTCTTCGTTTGCCACTGCGGCAGCAATATCGCCGGCGTGGTGGATGTCCCGCGGGTCGTCGATTTCGCCCGGACGCTGCCCACGGTTGTGCATGCGCAGTCCCAGATGTTCAGTTGCGCGGGGAACACGCAGGCCGAAATCGGGCGCGTCATCCGCGAAAAGGGGATCAACCGGGTCGTCGTCGCCGCCTGCTCGCCAAAGACGCACGAGCCGACCTTCAAGCGCGTGATGCTCCGCGCGGGCTTGAACCCGTACCTCCTGGAGATGGTCAACCTCCGCAACCAGGACTCCTGGGTGCACAAACACGACCGCCTGGCCGCCACGGAGAAGGCGGTCGACATGGTCCGCATGGGTGTCAGCAAGGCGGAACTGCTGGTGCCGCTGGTCGAAGGCGTGCAGCCGGTGATCCAGACGGCGCTCGTCGTCGGTGGCGGCATCGCCGGCATGGTCGCCGCGACAAACCTCGCCGAGCAGGGATACACGACGCACCTGGTCGATAAGTCAGCACAGGCGGGCGGGCTTCTCCGGCAACTCGGGCAACTGGCTCCGTCCGGAATCGAAGCCCACAGCCTGCTGTCCACGGTCGCGAGCGAGATGCTCCAGGCCGGCGTCAAGGTGCACCGCGGCGTGGAAGTCGAGCAGATCGGCGGGCACGTCGGCGAGTTCTACGCCCGCTTGAGCGATGGCCAGGAGATCCAGGCCGGCGCCGTCATCCTCGCCATGGGCGCGAAGCCCTACCGGCCTTCCGAGTTTGGCTACGGCACGGACAAAGCCGTCATCACCAACCTCGAACTCGAAGGCAAAGGCGATGTTGGCGAGCACGTTACCTTCGTCGGCTGCGTCGGCTCGCGCATCGGGGGGCGCGGTTGCTCACGCTACTGCTGCGAATCCATGATCCACCAGGCCCGCAACCTGCGCCGCGACGGCAAGCGGGTGCGGGTGCTCTACCGCGACATCCGCACCTTCAGCCGCCACGCCGAAGAGGCGTACGAAGACGCGCTCCGCGAAGGCGTCCAGTTCTTCCGCTACGACCCTGCGGCCGAGGCGGACGAAGCGATCACCTTTGAAAACGGCCTCGTCACGGTGGACGACACGCTCACCGGCCAGCGGTTGGCCATCCCCACCGACACCCTCGTCCTCACCGTGGGCTTCGAGCCCGCGGAAGAGAGCATCTCGGGGCAGCTCAAGGTCTCACACAGCGAAGACGGCTTCCTCCTGGAGCGGCATCCGAAGCTGGGCCCAGCGGAGGCGGGCTCCGCGGGAATCTACCTCGCCGGGACAGCCCAGTACCCGAAGGACGTGCGCGAGTCCGTCGCCCAGGCGCTGGCAGCGTCCTCCAAAGCGGGCATCCTCCTTTCGCGGGACACCATCGAGAAGGAGCCGATCACTGCCCGCGTCGACCTCAACAAGTGCACGGTCTGCGGGCGCTGCGTGCCGGTCTGCCCGTTCGACGCGATTGAGATGATAGGGCCGGTGAAGACGGGGACGATCAACTTCATCGAAGCGGCCTGTGAGGGCTGTGGGACCTGTTCGGCGGAGTGCAATTTCGATGCCATCGAAATGCCCTACTTCACGAAGGAGCAGATCTTCGCCCAGATCGACGCCGCGCTTCTCGGGAAGCCGGAGGAGAAGGTGCTGGTGTTCGCCTGCAACTGGTGCTCCTATGCGGGCGCCGACCAGGCCGGCATCGAAAAAGTCCAGTACCCGCCGTCAGGCAGGGTGATCCGCTCGATGTGCTCCGGCCGCGTCGAGGAGGGGTTCATCACGCGGGCGTTCGACCGCGGGGCGGGCGCCGTGCTCGTCACGGGCTGCCGCCTGGGCGATTGCCACTACATCGACGCCAACGAGCAAACGCTGAAGCGGTTCAACTTCTGGCAACGCAAACTCGCGCGCAAAGGGATCGCCGAAGAGCGGCTTCAGCTGCAGTGGGTCTCGGCCTCGGAAGGCAAGCTCTTCGCGGCCAAGATGCGCGAGATGGACGAGGTAGTCCGGCGTCATGCGGCCTCGCTGGCGCCCCAGGAGGTGCACGCATGACCGCTCTCGTTGACAGGCCGGCGACCGCCGCCAACGTTATCCTCCTGGACGACGACCGCTGGGACCGTGTCCTCGCCGCCACCCATGGCGAGGCCGCCGCATGTTACCAGTGTGGCACCTGCACGGCGACCTGCCCCTGGGGGCTGGTCGCGGGGCCTTCCATCGGCGTCCGCTCGGTCATCCGGGAAGCACAACTTGGGATCGATGGCTGGGCGGAGGCAGTCTGGCGCTGCACGACCTGCGGCGCCTGCGAAGCCCGTTGCCCCCACCAGGTGCCGATCGGCGAGGTCATGCTCGGCCTGCGCGGCCTCGCCTGGCGGGAGCGGACGGCCCCAGGCGAACTCAGCAGCGTGCTCTGGGACATGCACTGGGACGGCAATCCGTGGGGCCGCCCACCGTCGACCAGATCGGCCTGGGCCGCGGGGCTCGATATCCCGCGATTCGACCCCGGGATACACACGACGCTCCTCTACATCGGCTGCACCGCCTCCTACGACCGGCGGGCCCAGAAAGTCGCCCGCGCGGTGGTGGGCCTGATGCGGGCCGGCGGCGTACCGTTCGGCACTCTGGGAGACGACGAACCATGCTGCGGCGACCCCGCCCGCTCGCTCGGCAACGATGCCTACTTCGAACGCATCGCCGCAGCCAACGCGGCCCAGTTCAAAGTCGCCGGTGTCACGGACATCGTCACCGTCTCGCCCCACTGCTACGACACGTTCTCCAGCCACTACGGCGCCGCCGGCGACCAGTTCCAGGTGCGCCACTACAGCCAGCTCGCGCGAGACCTGATCGCGGAGGGCAAGCTCACCTTCAGCGGCCTCGAAGCGACCTCCGCAACGTTCCACGACCCCTGCTATCTGGCCCGCCACCACGACGAAACCGAGGCCCCGCGGGCGATGCTCGCCGCCATCCCCGGGCTCGAACTAGCGGAGATGGAACGGTCACGTTCGGAAACCCTCTGCTGTGGCGGTGGAGGCGGGCGGATGTGGATGGAAACGCCCGCGGACGAGCGTTTCGCCACCGCGCGGGCGCGCGAGGCCGCGGCCACCGGGGCGGCGTACCTGGTGACTACCTGCCCGCACTGCATCTCCTGTCTGGAAGACGGCGTGAGCGTTGCCGGCGCCCGTGACCTGAAGGTCATCGACCTGGCCGAACTGGCGATGCTGGCGGGCTGCGTCAGCGCGCCTACAACGAGTCCGGAGGCGTCCCATGATTGACCCTGCCTACTCCCCGCAGGCGGCCAGCGGCATCTGGGTATTCCTCGAACAGGACGGCAACGTCCTGGCGCCGGTGAGCCTGGAACTCCTTGGCAAGGCCCGCGAGTTGTCGCGCCAGTCGGGAGCCGAGTTAACCGGCCTGCTTGCCGGGCACAACCTCGACGAACTTGCCGGCCGTGCGGCCTCTCTCGACCTCGACAGGGTGGTCTACGTCTCCCACCCACTATTAGAGCGGTTCACGGCGGAGGCCTACGCCCACGCGACAGCAGAGGTGATCCTCCAGCAACGGCCCGACATCTTCCTCCTTGGCGCGACGCCCTACGGCCGGGACCTCGCGGGACGCCTCGCGGTGATGCTCCGGACCGGCCTTACCGCCGACTGCACGGACCTGGCGCTCGACCCCGAAAGCGGGCTGCTCCTCGGCGAAGTGAGCGGCTTCGGCGGCGGCATCCTCGCGACCATCAAGTGCGAACAGCACCGGCCGCAGATGGCGACTGTCCGTCCCGGTGTCTTCGCTGAAGTCCAATCCCAGCGCGATACCGCCGCACCGGTCGAAAAGGTGGAAGCGGATGTGCCCGCCTCGGCCTGCCCGGTGGCGGTGGTCAGCCGGCGTCAACATGCGGGTGTCGATGTCTCGCGGGCCGAGCGGCTCGTCATCGCGGGCGCTGGCGTACGTGGCGACATGGGTACGGTGGAGGCGCTCGCCAGGGCATTGGACGCGGAGATCGGCGCCACCCGGGTCGCCGTTGACGAAGGCTGGGCGGGGCGCGAACAGCAGATCGGCCAGACCGGCGTCATTGCGCGGCCAAAGCTCGCGGTCGTCTGCGGCGCCAGCGGGGCCACGCAGTTCACGGTTGGCATCGAACAGGCGGGCCTCGTCATCGCCCTCAACCAGGACCCAGAGGCATCGATCTTCGAACAGGCCGACCTCTGCGTGGTGGATGACCTCTTTCCCGTCGTGCGCGCGCTTGTCGCCGAATTCGAATCCCACAACGGCGGTGCGAAATGACCGGTGAACTCCACATGCTCGTTTGCCTGAAGGTCGTGCCCAAGTCCGAAGAGGTGGGCGTCGACCGCGCAACGAACACGCTCGACCGCGGCAACGCCCGCTCCGAAATCAACCCGCCGGACATGAATGCGCTGGAAGCCGCGCTGGCGCTGAAGGATCGGTACGGCGGGCGGGTGTCGCTCCTGTCCATGGGACCGCCCTTCGTCGTGCCCATGCTTCGCGTCGGCCTCGCCATGGGCGCCGACGCTGCTTACCTCCTAAGTGACCGCGCCTTCGGCGGCGCCGATACGCTCGCGACCTCGCTCACGCTCGCGTCGGCGATCCGCAAGATCGGGGATATCGACCTCGTCCTCTGCGGCGAAGAGTCGTCTGACGGGGCGACGGCCCAGGTGCCGCCGGGCATCGCAGCCTGGCTCGGCATCCCGCAGGTCACGTACGCGATGGACATTGAACTCGAACGCGGGCACATCCTCGTCACGCGCGAGATCCGGGGCGGAGAAGAGGTGCTGGATGCCCCCCTTCCCGCCGTCGTCTCCGTCAAGGTGAGCTGCAACCAGCCGCGGTTCATGGACGTAGAAGGGATGGCGGGACTGGACCGGGACGGTACGGTCACAACCTGGACCGCCGCCGACCTCGACGTGGACGTCAACCACATCGGCCTCGCCGGGTCGCCCACATCCGTTGCCGGACTGCGGGAAGCATTGCAGACCGTGGGACGCCGCCGGGAGGTGGTGACCGGGACACCGGAACAAGAGGCACATATCCTCTACGAGCGGATCAGCGAGTTCGTGCGCAGCTCGAGTCCTCGGACACAGGAGACTTCAACATGACTACCCCGTTCACCGCGGAAGCTACAGGCAGCCCATACCCGGAGCCCTGGCCGGGGTCGCTGTTGGCGGCGGCAGCCCGGCTTGAGGCGGTGATCGCTGGCGCCCCCGTGATCGACCCCTGGTGCGCCCAGCTGGAAGCGGCGCTCAGGGAGTGCACGATCGCCGTCCAGTACCACCTCGAATCGCTCGATGGCGACGATGGGATGAGAGAACACGTCATGCGCGATGAGCCGCGGCTGATCTCCCGGCTCGAACGGCTCGACGAGGAACTGAAGCACCTCCTGCCGGAGCTGTGGGACGCCCGCCGGTCGTCCTCGGGCCTGACGAAGACGCTTGTGGAGCCTCTCTCACACCTGCTCGTCGAGTTGCGCCACGCCGACGACGTGGAGCTTGAAATCCTCTACGAGTCGCTCACTCCGATGGGCAGCGGCGACTGAGAGACCCCCGCCGCTTTGCTCGTTGCTCCCTTCCCCTGCCATACTTGGAGTTCGCGCCCGCGGCTTCGCGTGCCCGAGACAACGTTGCTATCGGCTAAAGGCTGGCTGATAGCAGCCAAATACGTGGAGGCGTGGCCATTACGAGCCCGCCGCTAGTACACAAGGAGGCCCATTGTGGCTAAGAAAGTCCGCGCGGTGGTGACACTGCAACTGCCGGCCGGGAAAGCGAACCCGGCCCCTCCTGTTGGACCGGCGCTCGGCCAGCACGGCGTCAACATCATGGAGTTCTGCAAGGACTACAACGCCCGCACGCAGAACATGGTTGGGCAGATCATCCCCGCCCAGCTCACCATCTTCGAAGACCGCTCGTTCACTTTCATCCTGAAGACGCCGCCCGCCGCGGACATGCTTCGCCAGGCCGCCGGCATCGCCAAGGGCAGCGGAAACGCGCGTCTCACTAAGGTGGGCAAGGTCAAGGTCGCCGACCTCAAGAAAATCGCCGAAACGAAGATGCCAGACCTCAACGCCAACAGCGTCCAGGAGGCCATGAAGATCATCGAAGGCACCGCCCGCTCGATGGGCATTGAGGTCGAATAGCCATGCCGAAAAAGGGAAAGCGCTACCTCGAGGCCGCCAGCAAGGTTGATAAGGCGAAGCTCTACACGGTTGACGAGGCGATTAGCCTGGCCAAGGAGATCCACCCGGCGAAGTTTGACGAAACGGTCGAGCTCCACATCAAGACGGGGCTGGACCCGCGCCACGCGGAGCAGCAGATTCGCGGCAGCACCGTCCTCCCGCACGGCCTCGGCAAGGTCCTCCGCGTCCTCGTCTTCACGGAAGGCGAACCCGCCAGCATCGCCCGCGACGCCGGCGCCGATTTCGTCGGCAGCGATGACCTGATCAAGCAGGTCGAAGGCGGCTGGACGGACTTCGACGTGGCCATCGCCACGCGCGAAATGATGGGCAAAGTCGGCCGCCTCGGCCGCATCCTCGGCCCTCGCGGGCTCATGCCAAACCCGCGCTCGGGGACGGTCGTCGCTGGCGAGGACATCGCCAAGACGGTCCAGGATGCCAAGCAGGGCCGCGTCGAGTTCCGCCTCGACCGCCTGGCGAATATCCACGTCCCGCTCGGCAAGGTGAGCTTCGACGACGCCAAGATCCGGGACAACATGGCAACGCTCATCGAAGCGGTGAACGCGGCGAAGCCCAAAGAAGCCAAGGGCCAGTACATCAAGAGCGTCACGATGACGACGACGATGGGACCCGGCATCCACCTGGACCTCACCCAGGCGCTCGCGCTGCGGATGGTTTAGAACCACCAAGACACCGAGTCCTATCCGAAGGAGGGCGGCCCGCCATGGGCCGCCCTCCTTTTTCCTGTCCTGGTGGTTCAATCCTCGTCCACTCGGACACAGCCTCGGGGAACCGGCCGCCCATCGACGGTGTAGAACAGGTGCGTGCACGAATCAACGGACGAGCGAGAGCTTGTCCATTCCGCCCGAGGCGGCGACGGCCAGGCGTTCGACGAACTGGTGCGCCGCCACCAGCAGGTCGCCTTCCGCGCGGCCTACCTTGTGCTGCGCGACGCCCAGGCGGCGGAGGATGTCGCCCAGGACGCGTTCGTGCGCGCCTACCGCGGGCTGGGCGGGTTCCGCGAGGGCGAGCCGTTCCGGCCGTGGCTGTTGCGCATCGTCAGCAACCTGGCGTTGAACGAGGTGCGTTCCGCGGGCCGGAGGCGCGGGCTGCTTGAGCGGTTCGGCTTCGCGGCGCCTTCAACGGAGCCCGCCGCGGACCGGGCGCTGGTGGGTGGGGAGACGCGGGCCGAGGTCTGGGACGCCGTCAACGCGTTGCCGCCAGACGACCGCACGGTCCTCTACCTGCGCTTCTTTCTGGAGCTGCCGGAGAAGGAGATCGCCGCCGTCATCGGCAAGGCGCCAGGCACTGTCAAATCGCGTTTGAACCGTGCGAGCGGGCGGCTTCGCGCTGTGATCGATGCTCGCTACCCCGGGCTGCGGCCGGGCGCATGGCAGGAGGCGGCGGATGAGTGAGGGATCGATGGGATTCGAGCAGGAACTGTTGACCAGCGCGGCGGAGGGCTTTCCCTATCCGGAGACGCCGGACCTCCGCGCGGGCGTGCGACTGCGGCTGGCGGTCCCGCAGGCCGGGACGGGACAGCCTTGGCTCCGGCGCGGGCTTGCGGCGGCCATTGTGGCGGTGGTTGCCGTGTTGATCACGGTCTCAGTCTCGCGGGAGGCGCGCGACGCCGTGGCGGACTTCCTCGGACTGGCGGTCGAAGGCGAACAGGTGCGCATCCTGCCCACTCCCGCGCCGGGCGTAACGGCGACGCCATTCCCCTCGCCCCAGCCGCTCGAAACGTACGCAACACCCACGACGCTGCTGGGAGCGCGCAGCTTGCTGGAGTTCGAGCCGCGCCTGCCGGCGGGCCAGGGCGAACCGCGCGGCGTCTACACTATCCAGTACATCGGCGTGAACGTGCTGGTGCTGGACTATGAGCGCTTCGCCCTCTGGGAGTTCCGCGACCTCGCCGCCGAGAAGGGCGTCGTCGATAAGAGTGTCGGTGGTGTCTTCGATGGGGCGACGGCCGACAAGATGGTAGAACGTGTGGATGCGACCACCGTAAGCGGGCGCCCGGCCTACTGGATCAGCGGCGGGCCACACTTCGTCCGCTTCATCGGCCCGGACGGCACACCGGTCGCCGGTTCGGCCCGCACGGTGGAGCGAGACACGCTCATCTGGCGTGGGGCCAGCGGCACCAACTACCGGCTTGAGATTGAGGGGACGTTGGACGAGGCGCTCGCTATCGCCACCACGCTTCCGTAGGGAACCGGACACACACGGGCGGTGTAAGTCACGTATCACGGCAAGAGCCGCGAAGGAGGATCCCGATGTCCGCGTATGTTCGTCGAATGTTCCCTGTCCCCCTGGCAATCATCGCGCTTGCGGCAGTCGCAGCCCTGCTTGGCGGGCCGGCCGGCCCGGCCGCGGCTGGCGGTGGCGGCTGTCAACCTGCCCTGGCCGATGCGAACCGCGAAGCCGGCGGCGACGTGGTCGCCCTGCGCCAGGCCTGCTTCTTGCCAACGGTGCTGCGGATCGAACCTGGCACGAAGGTAACCTTCGTCAACGAAGACGAAATGGTGCATGTGGTCGCATCCGTTGGGATGGAGTGGGGGAATGCCGGAAACCTCAACAAGGGGATGGCCCTGGAGGCGACCTTCGAGAAGCCGGGGATCTACCCCTATGCCTGCCCGCTTCACTACGGGATGGTCGGCGCCGTCGTCGTTGGCGATGGGAAGTTCGCGGGCACATCCCTGGGCGCCGTGAAGAACACTCACACGGGCTTTGTCCAGGACTCGAAGGCCGCGCTTGCCCAGCCGGCCCCAGCTTCTCCGGCGTTGGCGGAGACGGCGGCAGCCAGCGACGACGGCCGTTCGCCCTGGATCTACGCTGGTGGCGGGCTCCTCGCGGGTGCGCTGTTTGTTGGGGCGTTCAGCGCCGGCATCGCGTCCCGGCGCCCCTGATCTCCGCTGGCGCGCGTCAGGGCAGCACGACGCTCCACTCGGCGGGCGGCGCGCCCGCGAGCATGGCTTCAACGCGGGCTGCGACCTCGGCCCTCTGGCGGCGCGACTCGTTTTGCAGTTCCTCCGCCACAGTGCCAGTTCGCAGAGTTGCGGCGCCGTTCTCGTCGAGGACGTAGAACTGCTCAACGCCCGTGATCAGTGTTGGCGGGTACGCATGCCCGCGCAGCCGCAGCGTCGCCGGGCCGCTCGTCCGCGCGAACTGCCATTCGATTCGTGCCTGTCCGGGGCCATCGCCCCCGCGCCCGCTAACCATCGCCGCCGCCACGCCGTCCTGGCCGATGAGCTCCCACTCCAGCCGCAGACCCTGGACGTCTTGTTCGGGAAAGCCGACGAGGCGTGCATAGACAACCGTCAGACCTGCGCCCTGCCGTATCTCGTCGATCACCACCGCCGCCGTGCCGAAGGGGCGCGGCGCATGGTCGACCGGGACCTGCGTGCTCGCCGTCACCGCGAACCCGGTGATCTCGGCCACCCACGGGCCGGCGACAACGGCGGAAGGGTCCGGTGGGCGCTGGCCTTCCGGCACCTCGGACGCCGGATCCACGAACTGGGCATCGGCGAGGGTAAGCGTAAGGCTTGTCGCCGATGGCTTGAGCGGGTCGAAGGTGAAGGACAAGAAGCGGTTATCGGTTGCGTTCCCACCCATGCTCCGCGGGCTGTAAACGTTCCCCTGCTGGTCCCGCAGGCCCTCGCCGGGCGCCCCGGTGAATGCAGGTGAGGCGAAGCGCCCGAGTTCCGGGCGGCCTTCGAGGACTACCTCAATTGTGGTCTGGATGTCGTCGATCTTCGTCCCGACGACTCGCAGCGTCAGGCCATCCTTCGTTGCGAGGTCCGGGGCTACGGCGGTTGGACTTGGAGCCAGGGCCTCCACGGCGAGATCCCCCGCCCCTGTCCCCTCGCCGCTCCTGAGGAAGGCGCCAGCCACCACGACGCCCCCGCCCAGTGTGGCCGCCGCCGCACCGGCGGCCACCGTCTTCAGCAGCCCGGCGCCGAGCAGGCCGCGCATGGCCCGCGTGAAGCGAAGGGGCAGCCGGTTCTGTTCGCGCCAATATTCGGCCGCCTCTTCGCGAGAAGTCACGCCGAGGCGCGAGATGACCTCGCTGACGTGCCACTTGGCCCCGGCAAGGCTGATCCCCAGGACCTGCGCGATCTCGGGGTTTGTCCGCCCGGCCGCCAGGAGGCGCAAAACTTCCTGCTGGCGGGATGTCAGCACAATCGGGACTTGTGGCCGGGGCTGTTCGAACGCTCTCATGGGGAGACAGTAGTACCGTCCCGCGGAACTGTCCCTAGGCTATTGTAAAGATGTGCATTCGTGATGCGGGGTGACGGATGGGCCGCGATGTGCTTGATCCACGGCTCTCTTCGGCGCTCGAAGCCGGGGACGTTCTTCGCGTCCGTGTTAGCCTTCGTGAAACTTTCGGGCGGAGGCTGGCATGACCTATTCGATCGTTGCGCGCGACCCTGAAACCGGTGATCTCGGCGTCGCCGTCCAGACCCACCAGCCGGCGGTTGGCGCCATTGTCCCCTGGGTGAAGGCTGGCGTCGGCGCGGTGGCGACTCAGTCGTTCGCGAACATCAACTTCGGGCCACAGGTGCTGGGGTTGCTGGAAGCGGGCCTCGATGCGCGGGCCGCGCTCACAGCGGTCATCGCGGCCGACACGATGCCGGCTCGCCGCCAGCTCGCGGTCATCAGCGCCGGCGGCCAGACCGCCACCCACACCGGCGACGACTGCATCCCCTTCGCCGGGCACCGCGCCGGCGAAAACTACAGCGTGCAGGCGAACATGATGCTCACCGACCGCGTGCCCACGGCGATGGCGGTGGCATTCGAATCGAGCCATGGCCCCCTGGCGGTCCGGCTGATGCGCGCCTTGGAGGCCGCCCAGGGCGAGGGCGGCGACATCCGCGGCAGCCAGTCCGCTGCGATTCTCGTGCGCGCCCCGGGTCCGCTTTCGCACACCTGGGACTTGCGCATCGACAACGACCCCGCACCCCTGGCGAAGCTGGCGGAACTGATCAAGATCCGGCTCGCCGGGGAGCTTGTCACGCCGCTGGATGGTCCCTCGCCGGACATCGCCGCCTTCTTGCTGGCCTACGACGAGGCGGACGAGCTCGCGGGGTCGGACGAGCAGACGTTCTGGTTCGCCGTCCGCGGGCTTTCACCGCACGGCGAAGCCGAACGGGCGGCGGCGCTGCTGGAACCGCTCTTTGCCCGCGCGCCACAGTGGAAGGAGCTGCTCTTCCGCCTCGCAATGCCAGAAGCGGAGCCACTGAAGGCCCGGTTCACCCGCTGACTGCTGGACCGGTAAATACGCTGGCCATCCCCGGTGGCATGGACTACGCTGAGGCACGGTCCGGGCGGACCGGCAGCGTGAGGAGGAGCGAAAATGCACGCTTGGCAGCGGTTGGTACTCGTGATATCCGTAGGGCTCGCGGCGGTGCTCGTCACCGGTTGCAGCGACGCAAAGAAGGATGCGGCGCCGGCTGATGGCGCGGCTCGTGAGGCCGGGGCCGGTGGTGGCACGCAACGGTCCGCTACGTTCGAGATACTGTCCAGCAGCATTGGGGTCGGTGTCGGGACGTTCACCGGCGCACCGGTTAGCACTTCCATTGGCGCCCCAGCCGCCGGACTAACCGTCCGGCACAGCCAATCGGCGACCGTGCCCGCGGACGTGGCCTTCGTTTCGGTGTTCGTGTCGCCACGGGGTGGCTTCGGGCCCGGCGGCCCGCAGCCTGTCTCTCCCAAAGACCAGGCAGACGTGGTGACAGCACTCGCGGCACTGGGCATCGCGAAGGCGGATATCACGTTCGATGCCAGCCTCAGCTACGGCCCCTTTGCCGAGGTCGCCGTGAGGCTTGCTGTCGCGGACCTGAAGACGAAGGGCCAACCGATCGCGGACGCGATTGAAAAGGTGCTTGGCCGCGCCCAATCGAGCGGCGCGCGGTTTGGCCTTGCCGGTTGCACCGCAGCGTTGGATCCGCTCCGAAAAGACGGTTTCAAGGCCGCCGAAGAGAAAGCAAAGGCCCTGGCGGCGGCGGGGGGATTGACGTTGGGGCAGGTTGTCGCGGTTTCGGAAGGCACAACGCCGAACATCTATGGCCCGGCGGTCGCTGACCCGTGCAACCCCCAGCAGGCGAACGTAAAGAATCCCGCCAGTGCGCTCCCTTTCGACTCGCCGGCCGAAGTGAAGGTTAGCCTGGACGTCGCCGTGACGTACGCCCTTGGCTCGGCCGGAGTGTCCGGCGGCGGCATCACGGTGCTCGGGACCGGGTCTGTGACCGCGAAAGCGGACGAGGCATACGTCGTGGTCTTCGCCGACCTGAGCGGGCCCACCGGCCCACGGCCGATTGCCGCAAAGGACCGCGACGCGCTGATCGCGAAGCTCGCGACGCTCGGGATCAAGGCTGAGGACGTCAAGGTCGAGTCATCTTCCTTCGGTGCCCCGGCCGTGGTCTCCGTTGACGTTGACATCGCCAAGCTGCCGAAGATTGGCGAGGATGTCCTGGAGGCCGTCGGAAGCGTCTTCGGCCGAAATACGCAGCAACAGGGCGTCCGTTTCACCCACTCTGCCTGCCAGGCAGTCGCCAGCGCCGCCCACAAACCCGCGCTCGCGGACGCCGAAGCGCGGGCGAAGGCACTGGCGGCAGTGGCCGGGCTGAAGCTCGGCACCCTTCAGTCCGTCAGTGATGGAGGCGGCCAGCTGTCCGTTTACGGGCCGGCCGTTGACGCCTGCAGCAAGGAGTTCACGCAGCTGATCTACGGCAGCCCCTTTGGCAGCCTGCTCAAACCGTTCGATAGTCCGGCCGCATTCACCGTGAATTCCGCCCTGACCGCGACCTATTCGGTCGCGCCGTAGGAGCGCACCGGCGAACCGTCTTCACTCAGCACTCGGCACTCGTCAGGCCTGCTTCTGCAACTCCGGGTAGCGGCTGGAGGAGGCCTTCATCCAGCGCAGGAGCATCCGCATCTCCGCCACACGCTTGCCCGAGAGGTCGTCCATCTGGGTTTCGAACCACATGTACTCGGTCTTGGGGCTCTGGCCAACAGCCACGACGTGGCCGTTGACCACGTAGTCAGTCTCCACCTGCACCGGGCCGTTGATGTTGCGCAGCTCGATCGCGCCGAACAGCCCAACCGCTGGCCCCAGGTTGCCGCGCAGCGTCTGCACGGACTTCGCATACAGCAGTTGGACCATCGCCGCCGGCGTCGCGATCGAACCGCCCCAGGGCGAAGGCTGGCTGTACCAGGGCAAGTTCTCGGTGATACGGCCAAGGCGCTCGGCCTGGGCCTCCGCGCCAAGACGGACATCCACCTGGTCGAACTTCCGGCCCGCCTCGACACCCGCCAGCAAGCGGAGTTCGCCGGCATCGAAGCGGTCCAGGGGCCGGCGCAGGAGCGCGGTTGGCTCACTGGGGTTCCCGACCGAGGCCGTGCCTTCGGCTACCCGCATCCCGTCGTCGCGGTTCACCCAGACGTCCACCTGGGCGTCGGTCGCGCCAGCGGGCGGTTGCGTCATGAAGGCCTGGACGGCTTCGCGGTCCGTGGTGGCGTTGATGAAGTACATGGAGAGGGTGCCGCGTTCGAACCAGCGCTGGCCAAACGCCTTGAGGAGAAGCGGCGGGAAGAGTTCCATGTGGATGGAGCCCGCCACGGTACCGCCCCGGAAGCCCAGCTTCGAGGCGGTGGCGTCGTCGTGGATGCTGCCTTTGGCATCGTGGCTGGCGTTCACGGAACGGCGGATGGGGCCCGTGATGATGCCGTCCTGGATTGTGGGGCTGGCCTGCT
>PNKC01000032.1 GCA_013822275.1 Anaerolinea sp.
GGACTTCCGGTTGCTGTTCGGCGGGTCCGTCGTCAGCGGCTTCGTCATGCCGATGCAGTTCCTTACGCAGATCTTCTGGATCCAGGACCACTACCCGGACCGCCAGGTGCTCTACGTCGGGCTGATTGCCGCCAGCCGGGGGAGCGCGATGCTCCTCTTCAGCTTCGTCGGTGGCGCGTTCGCGGACCGCTTCGAACGGCGCCGGGTGCTCCTTGCCTGCGAATCAACAGGGCTCACCATCAGCGTGCTCGTCGCGCTCCTCATGCTCGCCAGCCCCTTTGGCGGATGGACGATCGCTGTGCTGCTTCTCCTCGCTTTCGCCGCAGCCGCCAATCTGGCCGTGGACATGCCCGCAAGGACGGCGAGTATCCCCTCGGTTGTTGGTATGGCGGACCTTTCGAACGCCATCGGCCTGGCGACCATCGGCCAGCAGCTCGCCTTCCCCGTCGCCATCCTCATCACCGGCGCGCTTAACGACCGATTTGGGTCCGGGCAGGTGTACGCCGGTTCACTGCTCGCCTGGGTTCTGATCCTGCCGATGATCGCCGCCCTCAGGTTCCACAGCGCGGGCGGCGCAAGGCCCGCGGCGGGCATGCTCCGGAACGTCGCCCAGGGATTGAAATACACGCGGCGCGACGCGACGATCTTCGCCGTCATCTCGATCGTTGTCGTCACCCAGGCGATCGGCATGCCCGGCCCGGCCACGCTCGGGCCGGTCTGGATGACGAAGATCCTAGGGCTGACGAAGGCGCAGTTCGGCCTCATGGGGATGACCTGGGGGGTGGGCACGCTGGCCGCTTCCTTTTTCTTCGCCTACCGCCACGACCTGGTGCGCAAGGGCTCAACGCTCTGCGCGATGACGCTCCTCTTTTCGGTCTGTGCCGTCGGCTTCGCGTACTCGCGCTTCATCCCCCTCACGGCCGTCGTCAACTTCGGCCTTGGCTTCGCATTGATCGGGACGATGGTGTCGTCCACCACGATCGTCCAGCACACGGTGAGCGAAGAGATGCGCGGGCGGGTGATGGGGTTGTTCCCGCTGGCGATGGGGCTGTCCATGCTGAACGGCGCGCCGGTGAGCGCCGCCGGCCAGTGGCTTGGGCTCGAAGTGGTGTTCCCGATTCTGGCCTGGGCCACGCTCCTCCTGAGCGCGCTGATCATCTTCGGACGGCCGGCCCTGCGGCGGGTGGACCCGGGGACGCGGGTGGGTGCCGAGTCCCGAGTGCCGAGTCCCGAGTTCTGACGGGCGCCGGTTTTCGGCAAAGGACACGAAGGCGCCAAGGCTCGAAGCGGCACGAAACGTTCTACACGCGAAAGAAGGCGGCTCCGCGAGGGCCGCGCCGCGATAAGGGGAACCCCACCGCTTGCTTTCGCGCGCGGTACGGACTCTGACTCCACCGACGGGCCCCACCTTTGAGCCTTCGCGTCTTTGTGTCCTCAATCAGGGCGACAGGGCGTCAGTCGATCGGGACCGGGACCAGCGCGGGTTCGAGCGCCGGGCGGGGCGCCAGCTTGAAGCGAGGGTGCTCGATGAGGATGAAAGCGACCGCCCCGATGAGGCCGATCGCGGCGAGCATCGGCCGCGCGCCGGCGTACTGCGTGCCCACGCCCATCAACAGGAGAGGCGCCACCACGATCATCTCCGTCAGCGTGCCCTGCACGGCGAAGACGCGGGCCTGCTGGCCAAGCGGGGCTGTCTCCGTGAGGGCGACCCGCGCCGCCACCAGGGCAAGGCTCAGCGAAAGTCCGATGAGCAGCGCGACCGGGAGCGCCACCACGAAGGTCGTATTCATCGAGACCTCGAAGTTGACCAGGGCTTCAAGCGGCGTGTATTCGTACACGGCGATGAGGCCGTAATCGAGCGCCGCGAGGGCGAAGAGCCCGACGGTCATGCCAAGAATCCCGGCGCGCATGAACCAGCCGGCACGCTCCTTCGTAACCGCCGGGGCGGCCCAGATGAGGCCGATAACGGTGCCGGCGATGCCCGGGGCGAGGAGAAAGGCGAGCGCCTCCTTGCCGAGGCCGATGTCGTGGCTGAGGTAGAGCGGCAACGCAACGATGATGCCCTGGGTGACCAGGGCCTTCATGGCCAGCGCTGTGACAGCGTCACGGGCGAGGGCTTCCCGCTGGAAGAAGCGGCAGGTCCGGCGGAAGTTGAACGCGTGCGGGTCCACCACGGCCTTCGCGGCCGGGGTGTTACGGAGCCGGGAGGAGAGGACGAAGGCTGCCGCGCAGAGGGCGAAGAAGCCGACCGCGGAGCCGAGGAGGATCGCGTTCGCGCCGCCCAGCCACCAGAGCGCCGGGGCGATGAGGAGCATGCCGATGCCCTGGCCGCCGTACTGCAGCGCGACAAGCAGCGAGTGCGTCTTGCCGAAGCCGTCGCTGCGGATGCTGCGTACGAGCGCCATTTCCGCCGGGGAGAAGATCTGGGAAACGGCCGAATAGGCGAAGGCGACCATCCAGGCCTCAGACGGGCTGCGCATAAACGCAACCGCTGCGGCGACGACGCCAAAGCGGAGGACCGCCCCGAGCGCCAGCCCGCGGCCGGGGCCGAGCCGGTCAACAATCGCGCCGCCGACCAGGCCGAAGAGCAGCGCCGGGACGAGCATCGCCGCGAAGACGCTGCTCAGGCCGATGGCGGCATCCGAACTGGTGCCCGCGATCACGAAGAGGGCGGCAAACAGCAGGTTCTGCGCGATCTGCGCCAGGAACCGTGCGCCGTAATAAAGGTTGCGCTCGAATATCAACGAACCAGCCCGGGCCACCACCACTACTGTTCTACCTCAGCATCATTAACGGCATGCGCACACATCCAACACAGCGTCGGGAAAACGAAAAACGCGGGACTCAGTGGGACGCATGCGGCCATCCCCATCGCGGCCGCGGTGCCTGCCACCTCAACAATACCACGGTTCGCCCTGACGCCGGCAAACTGCGACCGGCAGGTTTACCTTCGAACGCGAAGACAGGGGAAACCCTGACGGGCAGGGCAAAGCGCCGGTTTTGGGTGCTGAGCACCGGGGTCGATGACCGCTGCGAATGGCGACCCGGCGGATGAGGGCCGGGTCGCCATTCGTAGTCGTCTCGGGACTACGCTCCGCGGTGGGGAAGCGGGATCACGGGGCATTCGAACGATGGCCCGGCTGATGTGGTCGCCGCGCCGCCCGCGATGGCCGCGAGCACCTCTTCATCACTGTCGAAGTCACCGCTGCCGTTTGCGTCGTAAGCGCCGACCGCCGCGGCATAATCCGCGAAGGACAGGACAGCAACCTGCCAGCGTCCGCCGTTGAAGCCGGGGTCGCCCGGCGCCGCCGTCGCCACGGCGCGCTGTTCGCCGCCTCCGAATGCATAGATGGTGTCGTACGAATGGTCCGGCGCGCCGGTGTTGGAGAAGTTGGTGGGGGTGCCAACGGTGCGGTAGAGCGCCCCGTCAACGTAGAACGCCGGGCCGGTCACGCCGCCGGCGCCGTTGCCGTGGCCGGCGGCCAGCGCCGTGCCCGGGAGAAGGGTGGCGGCGAGCAGGGCAGCGCCACCAGTGATGCGAAGGATGGAGTACATGGGAACAACCTCACGATTGGTCTCGAAGCGAGCGGCTTCGGACTGATGGCCATCGCCTACCACCGTACGGAAGCTGGAAGGGGAGGGTATTACGGGACTCTTTCGCGAATATGAACAACGGCGCAAGAACTTGCAGGTGCGAGTTGCCGGCTCTTCGCGCTCTGGGCTCTTCGATTCGGCACGGACGACACCCCGCCAGCCGGCGGCCACGCCAGATGCACCCATTGCCGGAAGCCGGAAACTGACGCCGCAAGCTCCGCGGGCCGCGCTCTTCGCTTTTGGCTCTCTGCTCTTGACTCTCGACGAAACCCCCGCCAGCGCGTAGAAATGCGCGCAATACCGACACGCGGTGAGCGAGGGGGCGGATGGCTGCCTTTCCAGACCTCCTGATCGAAGCACGCGAACGCGCAGGCCTTACCCAGGCCGGGCTTGCCGGGCGGATCGGCGTGAGCCACGCGACCATCACCAGTTGGGAAACCGGGCGCCGCCACCCGCGCGTCAGCGCCCGCCAACAGATCATCGAGGCCGCCGACATCCTTGGCCTCGAAGCGCCACAGCTCAACCTCATGCTCGCCGAACTGGGCTTTTCCCCCGTGCCGGAGGGCCGCATCGTCCCTCTCCTGGACAGGCGGAAGCCGCTCGCCGTGGTCCAGGCCGAATGTGAAACCTATTCGTGGCCCACCCTCGCCATGAACGAAGACTTCGAGGTCGTTGGCTGGAACGCCGCCGCGAACGACCTTTCGGAGCTGGACTTGGCCACGGACCTCGCCGAACCCGGCGCCCGCCACCTCCTCCGCATGGCCCTTTCGGACCACTACAACGCGAAGCTGCTCAACTGGGAAGAAGTCATCGGCCAGATGGTCAGCATGTGGAAGATCAATGGATTCGACCCGCTCACAGCCGAAAACCGGACACCGTACTTCGACAACCTGATGGCTTACGTCGCCACCCACCACCAGCAACAGCTCCCCAAGCTCTTCTCGCTCTGGCAGGATTCCGGGACGTGGGTCGAAGGTAACCGCTTCTATTTCGAGGCGAAGTGGCGCGCGAGTGACGGCGCGATGCTGCACTTCCACAACCAGATGACCTCCTGGAGCGATTTCGACGGCGTGTCCGCCTTCGATTGGCACCCCGCCAACGCGGCCACCTGGGATTGGCTGGACGAGCGGCGTGAGCAGCGGCTGCGCCACCAGCCCGCCGCCGAGGCCCATCTGGATGTCTCCAGCGCGCGCGCTCTGCTGCGTTTCGCCCGCGAGCGCAACGGCCTCTCGCGGCGAAAGCTGGGTGAACTGTCCGGGCTCTCGGCGAGCTTCGTCTACGCCATGGAGGCCGGCAAACGGCCGCTTGTCCGCGAGACGATCGTCGCCATGACGCGGGCCATGAAGTTGGACATGGCGTTCGCCAACGCGATCCTCGACGCCGCCGGGTTTGACCCGGAACCAAGCGATCTCACCGCCTACATCCTCGGCCACGATGTCGCCCCCGACTCGCGGTTTGCGGGAAACCCGGACAAGAGAGTCATCTGGGACCCGGCCACCATCGCTGACGAGATCGCGGGCTACGCCTGGCCAACCCTCGTCGTCAACGAACGCTGTGAGGCCATCGCCATCAACGGGCTGGCCTCGCGGCTGTTCTTGATGGACCTGGAGAGCGTGCCGCCCGGACCGGCCCGCAACCTCTTTTCGCTCGTCACGGACGCCCGCTTCGTCCGGCGCACGGCCAACTGGGACGTGGTCATAGCGAACGTCCTCCCCGGCAACCTGGAAGCCTATATGGCCCCGCCCGGGAGCGCCGCCCGGCCGGGCAAGGACGCCGCCTACTTCGAGGACGTGGTCCAGTTCGTCCGCCGCCGGGAGGCGGCCGGGGGAGAGGGGGACGCCGTCATCCACCGGGTGTTCGCGGCATGGCGCGCGAAGCCAGGCCGTCGCCTAACCGCGCGGATCACCTTCCCCTTTGTCTGCGATCAAGCCTCCGCCGCGCTACGCTTCAACACCGTCATCGCCCCCTGGGACGCGATGCTCAACCCGTACTGGAGCATCGAGCTGCACCCGGCGGACGGCGAGACCTGGCGGCTGCTGGCGTGACTCCCGGGGCGCTCGTACGCCACACCCCACCTGCCAGAGCCCGGAGCGATCAAGCGGCGGGTCTGCTCCCCCGCGACGAGCACCATCCGGCCAGCGCTTTCCGATCACGGCGCGGCCAGACTGCGTAAGATTGCCGCATTCAACCGTGGAGCAAGGCCTTGGGACGACTCGATGGGAAAGTGGCATTCGTGACTGGCGGTGGGCGCGGCATCGGCGCGGGGATTTCGGGTGTGCTTGCGCGCGAAGGCGCGAGCATCGCTATCGCCGATATCGACCTGGATAACGCGGCGAAGACGGCCGCCGAGCTGCGGGCGCGCGGGACGAAGGCGGAAGTCATCCGCTGCGACGTGACCAGCGTGGATTCGGCGCGCGCGGCGGCGGAGCAGGCCGTTTCGCAGTTCGGGCAGGTGGACATCCTGGTGAACAACGCCGGGGTGGTCGGCGACCACATTGGCGGCGGCCTGATCACGCTCGAGGACTGGGATTCCTGCTACGAGGTGAACCTCAAGGGCATCTGGGTGATGAGCCAGGCGCTTCTCCCCCACTTCCGCGAACGGGGCTCCGGCAAGATCGTCAACATCGCGTCGATCGCCGGGCGCAAGGGCGGCGCGGGCCTGGCCCACTACAGCGCCTCGAAGGCCGGCGCCATCAGCCTCACCCAGTCGCTGGCGCGCGACCTCGGGCGAAGCAACATCAACGTGAACGCCGTCTGCCCCGGGCTGCTTTGGACAGACATGTGGCGCCACCTGGAGGCGATGATTGGCCGGGACGACACGCCGGAGGTGGTGGACCGCCGCGCCTACTTCGAGGGCTACATCCGCCAGAACTGCCCCCTCGGCCGCGAGCAGACGCCCGAAGACATCGGCATGGCCGTCGCCTTCCTGGCCAGCGACGACGCCCGGAACATTACGGGCCAGAGCCTCAACGTGGACGGCGGGATCGAGCTGAACTGAGGCTGGTTGGCTGTTGGCCGTCGCGCCCGGCACGGCCGCCGAGGGGTCTGTCAGTAGCGCGCGCGTCAGCAAGCGCCACGATGTCGCCCCTGGAATCGGGTCGCGCAAGCACAAACGGGCCTCACTCCGGACTCTCCGCGCAAGACTGGAGACGCACCAATGGGGAAAGAACGCTTGCGCACGGGAGTACACTGTAGAGTGCCGCGCTGTGTTTCGTGGTCCCAACGCCAGCGCGGCGAAGGGAGCAGAATCATGACACGGTACCTCGTCGTCTCCCACCTCACGGCCGGCAGCCCCGAGTTTCAGAAACAGATCCGCAGCCTTGTCCAGAAGGAGCCGGACGCGGAGTTCACACTCCTTGTGCCCACTTCTCCGCCGGGACACCGGCTCATCTGGAACGATGCGGAGGCGATGCGCGCCGCGCGCTACCGGGCCGACGCCGCCGGCACCCTGATGCGCGAGTGTGGCGCGAACGTCACGCGGACGGCGGTCGGCGCGCGGGACCCGCTCTCCGCAATCGATGACGAAGTGCGCGAACACTCCCCCTACGACGCGATCATCATCTGCACCCTCCCCGCAGGGGTCTCACGCTGGCTGCACCTGGACCTCGTAAGCCGTGCCCGGCACCACACGGGCCTGCCCGTGACACACGTGATCGCGCAGCAGGAATGGGTACCGCCCGAACCGGCCGCCGGCGTGCCTGAAACGGCGCAAAGCGGTGTCGTGGAGGAAGCCGCACCCGCGCCGCCTCGCGAACCTTCGGAAGTCACCGCTGAACTGATGACCGCGGTCGGGGCCGGCATGGAGCTCGCCGGCGCCAGCATGGCGTTCGAGCAGGCGGTGCGCGGCATCGAAGGGCTCGATCCGCAGCTCGCCGCCCTCGTCGCACTGCGCGTCGCCCATCTCAAGCGTTGCCAGTACGCCTGGCAGGAAGCGGTCGCCGTCGCCCGCGGACTGGGGATTGCCGACGAACGCATAACGGCCCTCGAGCACTGGCGATCCAGCGAGCGTGTCCACTTCGACGAACGCGAGCGGGCGGTACTGGGTTACGTTGAGGCGATCATCAAAGGTGGCTCCGGCGGCGAACGCTCCGCACGGGAAACGCTCGCCGCCCTGGCGCCGGAGAGCCTGGTCGTGGGCCTCACCCTGCTGGTTGGCTTCGCCCGCACCCAGGCCGACCTCGCGACCGCCTTCGCGCTCTCACCCCGGGAGCCCTTCGTCGGCTGGGACCTCTACGTCGGGCAGGCGGCAGCGACGCTCTGAGGGGGTTCGCCGTTGGCCGTTGGCTTTCGGCTGCCAGGAGGTGACTCACGGCCTACTTCACCGGGGTGAAGAGGGTCTCGCCAAGGTCAGTCATGGTGACACCACCGCTGAGTATGGTGTCTGCGTTGTCGCCGCTGAGGCCCATGGCAGCAAGCTTCGGGGCCGTCTGCCCCTGGAGCGGCCGGTCCACGATGATGTAGACGGCGTTGGGGAAAGCTTGGCGCCGGAACGCGATCACGACCTGCCGGCAAATCGCATCGGTGGTGGCACATCCGTAACTGGCCAGGGCCAGCGGCGCCCCAAGTTCCCTCCGCACCGCGGCTTCGAATGCGGGCCGTGCCTCCAGGGTGCCGCCATCGCTGCCGTGTCTGGCAATCGGCCACCCTTCCCGCCGTTCCCCGGGCGCGGCGCCCTCGCAAAGCGGGTAAGGACCGCCAAGGCCTCGAGGTTCCGGGCCGGGGCAGACGTTAGTCCTTGCAGTGAGGTTCTGCAAGAGGACCTCGAAATCGCCGCCCGCCACCCGCGTGCCGATATCCAGGGCAAATGCGCGGGCATCAACATCCGGGTTAGCGAGAGGCGGCCGGGCCGGCGCTGCGCCCGGGGGCGACGGTGCCGGGAGCACCGTCAACACGGAAGGGCGGCTGCTGTCGATGCATCTCGGGACCGGGAAGTCCGCTACATACAATGTCCACGCGCCGCCGGCAAGGGAGATACTCGGCGTCGAAAAAGAGGATGCGTCTCCGCAATAGTTGTCCCACCGCCCCTTGACCACGCCGGTCGGCGCCGGTGTGATCACCTGATCGATAGCGACCCTTGCGGGGTTTCCTGTGGCAGCTATGGGCTTCCCGTCTTGGCCGGCGAGCATGACGTCGATGTCGGCGCGCAGCCGGCACGGCTCGGGCGCAGTGGCGGTGGCGCCCATGGGCACGGCGTCATCCGAAGCTGCGGACGCGGACGCGGCCGCGAAATCGAAACCGAGCGTCACCCGCGAGAGGTCACAGATCTCGAGTCGATCTTCAATCGCCGGTGGTGTGCCAGATGGTTCGTCGCCCCCGCCACGGAGGGCAACAACCGCCACGGTGACCACCGCCACCGTGACCAGCGTTGCGCCCCCGCCGAGCACGGCCTTAAGCGCCGTCGGCGCGCCAACGCCAGCGATGGCCCGGCTGACGCGGGCAAGCGGACGGTTGTAGTCGCGCCAGTAGGCGGCCGCCTGCTCGCGCGACTCGAGGTTGAGCTTCGAGAGGATTTCGCGCACGTGCCACTTGACGCCGTCGAGGGTGAGTCCGAGGCGTTCGGCGATTTCGGCGTTCGTCTGCCCACGCGCAAGCAGATCCATCACTTCGCGCTGGCGCGGCGTTAGGTCGTGCTTGTAGCGGGTGTTGTAATGAGCAGGTCGCGTAACCATGAGGATAGCGTGCGGGAAGGCCGATGCGAATTACCTACTCCATTGCAGCGATTTCTGTTCGTCATACGGGGAAGGCCCTCCGAGCGTAGTCCGCGCCGGCCCGTGCCCGCTGAGGGGCGCGACTCCAACTCGTGCCTCATTCCTCATGCCTCATGCCTCGCGATGCCATCCGCCCCTCGGCGCTAACCGCCGCCCTGTGCAACCCTGCCCCAAATGCCCGCGCAACTACGTCCCAACTCCCCATGCCTCGCGCCAACGTCCTCGCAACGCGTTACGAACGCGCTAAAACGCAAAAACAGAACCGCGACCAGCGGGAGCGGGAGGATGCCACGCCGCCACCAGCCGCCACCGCCACGGCGCACACAGCTCCCCTTCTCCCGGCGGCTCGCGAGAAGGGGGCGGGGGATGAGGGCTCGCGGTGGCTGGCGTCGGACGCGCAGCTTTTCCACCCGGTCTTGGGCGCGGAGGCGAGAGGCGTCTCCTGACTCACGGCGCGCTGGAGCAGCCCGCCTGCGCCAGCGCGTCACGGCCGGACAGTGGCCTCGATTCGCTCCACGCGGCAGAACGATGCCCCGCTACCGCTCTACCGGCACGTTTACCGAGTTCCCCCACTCCGTCCAGCTTCCGTCGTAGTTGCGCACGTTCGGGTAGCCCAGGAGATACGTGAGCACGAACCAGGTGTGGCTGCTGCGTTCGCCGATCCGGCAGTACGCCACGATCGGGTCGCCCTTCTTCAGCCCCTGCTCCTGCTCGTAGATCGCCTTGAGTTCGTCCGCTGCTTTGAAGGTGCCGTCCTCCGGGTTCGCCGCGCGCGCCCAGGGGACACTCTTCGCCCCGGGGATGTGCCCGCCCCGCAGCACGCCTTCCTGCGGGTACTCGGGCATGTGCGTCTTCTCGCCGCTGTATTCCGCGGGGCTGCGCACGTCCACCAGCGGCAGGCCCGCGGCCTGGTGCTTCAACACTTCGTCCCGGAAGATCCTGATCGTCGCATCGTCCCGTTCCGGCGCCGAATAGCTGGTTGGCGGGTACTTCGGCACTTCGCGCGTCAGCGCGCGTCCTTCCTGCTCCCACTTCAGGCGCCCGCCATCCATCACTTTCGCCTTCGCGTGGCCAAAGAGCTGGAACACCCAGAAGGCGTAGGTTGCCCACCAGTTGCTCTTGTCGCCATAAAACACGATGGTCGTGTCCTTTGTCGCCCCGATGCGCGACAGCAGCGCTTCGAAGCCCGCCCGCTGCAGGTAGTCCCGGCGCAGGGGGTCGTTCAGGTCGGCCGCCCAATCCACCTGGATCGCGCCCGGGATGTGGCCAGATGGGTAGAGCAGTTGGTCTTCGTTCGATTCCACGATCCTGATAGCCGGGTCGTTAAGGTGATCGGCCACCCAGCCGGTGCTCACGAGAACCTCTGGATGTGCATAGCCGCGGTCTTCGATTTCGGACATTGCCGTTCCTCCAGGTGAGTGGATGGGCCAGATGGCCCTTGGACTATTCAGCGTACAGCAGCAGCCGCCCCTGTTCGCAACTAATTCGGCCGGATCAGTCAACAACCGCAGTCCAGCGGGAGACAGGCGTTTCCCCAATGCGCATGTCCGCCTCGCCCGCCGACCCAGACAGAGAGCGGTCCACGAATCCAGGAGAACGCCATGCCCGCCGCAACAGTCGTCCACGTCGTCCCGCAGCGCGGCGGGCAATGGGAGGTCCGCCTCGTTGAGGAGGGCCCCGCGTTCTCGTTCATGGACCTCGGCCTCGCCCTGGACGTAGCCACCCTCCTCGCCACCGGCAACGGCGCAGGGCGGGTCGTCGTGCACGAATCGCCGGAGAGCAAGGTAAGTTGAGGCTTCCTGCGCCGCCGTCACTTCGTGATCTGATCGACCTCGGCCATCTCCTCCGCGCT
Source organism: Anaerolinea sp. (assembly GCA_013822275.1). GTDB lineage: Bacteria > Chloroflexota > Dehalococcoidia > Tepidiformales > Tepidiformaceae > PNKC01. The sequence continues at coordinate 11,155 of PNKC01000032.1, forward strand.
CAACCGCCAGTCCCCGGCGGCCACGTTCTCCTCCACCTGCTCGGGCTTCGTCGCGCCGGCGATGACGCTCGCCACGGACGTTTGTGACGCCAGCCAGCCGAAGGCCAGCTCGGTCAACGCCTTGCCGCGCGCGCCGGCGAACGCTTCCAGCTTGCCCAGCGTGTCGTAGTTCTTTGGCGTCAGGATGCCGCTCGCCATGGGCGCGGCGGCCGCCCCGGAAAGCCGCGCCCCTTCCGGCAGTGGCTGGTCCTGGCGGTACTTCCCCGTCAGGAACCCGCTTGCCAGAGGGAAGTAGGGCAGGATGCTCAAGCCGTAAGCAACGCAGGCCGGAACCAGCTCCCGTTCAATCCGCCTGTTCAACAGGTTGTACTCATTCTGCGCCGAAACGAAGGGCGTCACGCCCAGCTTTTCCGCCAGGAAGTGGGCTTCGGCCGTCTGCCATCCGGCGAAGTTCGAATGGCCGATGTAGCGCACCTTCCCCTGCCGCACCAGGTCGTCCAGCGCGCGCAGGGTCTCGTCGATCGGCGTCCTGGGATCCGGCGAATGCATCTGGTAGAGGTCGATGTAGTCTGTCCGCAGCCGCCGAAGACTGTCCTCCACGGCGGACATGATGTAGCGCCGCGACCCGCCGCTCTTCATCGGCCCTTCGCCCATCTTCATCGCGAATTTGGTCGCCAGTACCACGTCGTGGCGGCGCCCCTCCAGCACCTGGCCCAGGAACTGCTCCGACATCCCGGCCCCGCCATAGACGTCGGCGGTGTCCAGCAAGTTGATCCCGAGGTCCAGCGCCCGGTTTACCACCGCACGCGTTGTTTCAAGGTCGGCCCGGCGACCGAAGTTGTTGCAGCCAAGCCCGACAACGGAGACCTGGAGGCCCGAGCGGCCGAGGTTACGGAATTCCATGCAGTGTGTCCCCTGGGAGTTGAATGGGCGAAGTATAACGTCGCCCGGCCGGCGCTACTCTCCGGCCCGCCTGCTGCCCTGGCAAACGAAACGGGGGCCCACCGGGCTGCGGACCGGTGGACCCCCATGTGCCTTCCCCGTCGGGGTACTTGCACTACTGCTACTACGGGCGGCCTGGCGTTTTGTTACGGCCAGGCGAGTAAACTACACGAAATTCACGAAAATCTCTGTTTGCGGAGCCCTGTTTGGTTCAAGTGTTAGTTGACGCTTACGAAAGCAATGGTCTACGCTGACCTCCGTGGACACTGCCCTGGCCGCCATCTCGGACCGCAGCCGCCGCGAAATCCTCCGCCTCGTTTGGGCGCAGGAACTGCCGGCTGGCGAAATCGCCCGGCACTTCACCGTCACTCGTCCCGCAATCTCGCAACACCTCCGCGTGCTTGAAGACGCCGGCCTCGTGAGCGTCCGCAAAGTTGGCACCCGGCGGCTCTATCGTGCGCGGCCCCAGGGCCTCGCCGAGCTCCGGACCTACTTCGAATCACTCTGGGATGACAGCCTCGAACGGCTCAAGTTCGAAGCTGAACAGGAAGAACGAAAGGAACCTCGCCATGCAGGCAACCGCCCCCAGCGAAGCGATTGAACGCGAACTCCGCATTGAAGCCCGCCCCCAGGTGGTCTTCGAGTTCTTCACCCAGGCGGACAAGATCGTCCGCTGGATGGGCCGAGCCGCCACCGCCGAAGCGCGCCCCGGCGGTGCCTTCCGTCTGGACTACAACGGCTTCGACATCATGCGGGGCGAGTTCCTGGAAGTGACCCCCCACTCGCGCGTCGTCTTCTCCTGGGGCTGGGAAACCCTGGCCGACGGCACCCGGCCCGGCCAGAGTAAAGTCGAAGTCACCCTCACACCCGATGGCTCCGGCACGCTCCTCCGTCTCGTCCACACCGGCCTCTCCAAGATGGACCGCGACTCGCACGTCCAGGGATGGGACCGCTTCCTGCCGATGCTCGCCAGTGCCGCCGAATCCGGCACACCAGCATACACGGCAGAGCCGCTGAACGAACCCGAGGCCTTCGCCTCCCGCCTCAACACCCTCCTCGTCTCCCTCCGCGAAACCCTCGAAGGCGCCTCACCCGCCGCCGCCTCGGCCCGTTGCAGTGGCACAGGCTGGCCCGCCACGCTCACCGCCCATCATGTCCTGCAGCACCTCAACATCGTCGCTTTCGCCATCGCCACGGCAAAAGGGCAACGCGCGCCCCAGGCCGACTTCACCGTCGAGGCCCTGAACGCCTACAACGCCGCCTTCGCCGCCGAACGCGCGAAGGCGACCCTGGCGGAGGCGCTGGCCGCGCTCATGAAGGACGGCCCAACGGCCGTTGAGACACTCAAGACCATGGACCCCGCGAGCCTCGGCGGCGCCCTGCCGATGACCTTCGCGGGCGGCGCGCTCCTCTCCGCCCGCCAGCTCATCCAGGGTCCGCTCCTCGCCAATGTCGAAGAGCACATCGCCGAGATCCGTCAGGCTGTCGCGGGCACCCGCACCTAACCCCTCGGCAGCGCCAGCCCGCGCGTCGCGATGATGTTGCGCTGGATCTCGCTCGTCCCCCCGCCGATGGGCGATGTCGTCGAGGCCAGGTAGAAGCGTGGGATCCGGCCATTCATCGCGCGCGGGTCATCGTGGTCCCAGAACTGGCCGTCCATCCCGGCCAGGTGCATCCCCGTGACGGAGAGACGAACGTCCAGCTCGCTTGAGTACAGCTTCGCAATCGACGACTCCTTATTCGGGATCTCGCCGCGAGACTGCATGGAGATGATCCGGTAGCAGATCAGCGCCTCGACGTTTGCCTCAACCGCGCGCTCGGCCAGTTCCAGGCGCAGGCCGGGGTTCGCCGCCACGCGCGCCCTGGCTCGCGCATCGTCCTTCGCAAACTGGACGAGGTCCTTGACGATGAGCTGGTGCGAAACACTCGTCGCGATCCCGCTTCGTTCGAAGTCGAGCGTCGTCGTCGCCAGGTACCAGCCGCGGTTCTCCTCGCCCAGCCGGTTCTTCGCCGGGATGCGGGCGTTTTCGAAGAACACCTCGTTGAAGCTGTTGTTGTTCAGCATGTTCGGGAACGGCCGGCAGGTGACACCCGGCGTCTTCATGTCGACCAGGAAGTAGCTGATCCCGCGGTGTTTCGGCGCGTCGGGGTCCGTCCGCGCGACCAGGATGCCCATCTCGGACATGTGGGCGCCGCTCGTCCAGATCTTCTGGCCGTTGACCACGTAATCGTCGCCGTCGCGCACCGCCCGCGTCTGCAGCGAGGCAAGGTCGCTCCCGGCGCCGGGCTCGCTGAAGAGCTGGCACCAGCGGTGCTCCCCGCTCAGGATCTTGGGGAGCAGGTCTGACTTCTGCTCGTCCGTGCCGTAAACCATGATCGTCGGCCCGGCCCACCCGTGCCCGATGCCACCGCTGCGTGGCGCCCGCGCCCAGGCGAACTCCTCGTTGAGGACGAACTGTTCCTGCACCGAAAGCCCACCGCCGCCGTACTCCTTCGGCCAGTGCGGGGCACCCCAACCGCGCGCGTTCAGCTTCACGTTCCAGGCCTTCATGAAGTCGGCGAACTCCTGGCCGTAGCGCCCCGCTGTGTTGAACAGCCCCCACTCCGTCGCCCGGCGCGCCTGCTCCGGCGGGAACTCAGCCTTCAGGAACTCGCGCACTGTCGCGCGAAAGCCTGCTTCTGTTGCGTTGTCCCGGAACTCCATGGCCTGAGACCCCCTCCGTGAGCGTTCGCAGCGGAACGTAGCGGTTCGCCGCCCCGAACGCAAAAGCCGCGGGCGCCAGGCATCCGTACCGCGCACGCCGGTAAGCGGTGCGCCGCCGAATCCACCAGCGTCTCACCGCCGTCACCACCGCCCCAACCTCACATACCACCCGGCACATCCGTACCGCGCACGCCTGTAACCGGGGCGCCGCCGCAATCACCACCGTCCGGCCGGGAACACCGCCGCTTCGCCGCGAGAAGCTCCCCAACGCGGGCCACATGGCCAAAATGAATGCGACCTTCCGGCCCTGCCAGACCCTTGACACGAAGAAGAGACTTACAGAATGGAGAAACCCCACGTCCAGGTCCGGGCCACCAGCCTGTTCTTGCGGAACGCCCTCGAAGGCTTCCTTCGCAACTCCCTGGATGATGGCGTCGTCATCGACCACGCCGAGCCGCTGACCTCCGGTCCCGGCGACGTCGTAGTCACTGTCGATTCCTGCTGCCCTCCAGAAGCCTGCCGGAGACTGGCCCAGGTGACGCGCGCGGTCATCGTCCTTGCCGCCGTCCCCCGCTCCGACGCCGCCGACCTCTACTACCGCTCCGGGGCCGCGGCGTACCTGCCGATGGACGTCACTGGCGAGTCCCTCATCAAAGCCCTGAACAGTGTCCTCTCCCCGTCCCTGGGCGAGTAATGGCGCGCGGCCAAAGCCGCCAGGGTTAAACGCTGCCCGCGCCTACCCTTCCTCAAGGGTGAAGGCGCCGCACCCGCACCCATCGCGAAGGCAGGCGCCTTCGGCCTGTTCGCCCTTGCCCCAGGCCGCCTCGGTGTCGGCATGCTCTTCGGCAATGTGCCCGCAGGCACAGACCTGTTCCCGCAGTTCCGCGATCTCCAGGGCGCCCCTCCGCGGTACTGAGCGTGCCGTCGGCCAACTTCGCCCTGAACGTCCACCCGACCGCGAAACAGCGGACTTCCGTCAGGTCTTGCGCCGCTTGCTTGGCTGCACCCTCGGCGGCTCGCCCTCGGCCTTGGGGAAATGGGGCGGGTAAGGGGCGTCCCCCTGGCCTTCCGCTGCCTGCTTCTTCGAAAGCTCCAGCAGCGGCTCAAGCGAATAGGCGCGGTCATCGATGCCGGCGCCCGGGTCGCCGCGTTCTGCGTAGCGTTGCGGCACGGTGCGAATGGTGAAGTCGGCCAGCTCGACGCGCCCGACTTCGTCCCAGTCCAGAGGACATGAAACGCGTGCGTCCGGCGTGGGCCGCACCGAGTACGCCGAAGCGACGGTGCGGTCGCGGGCGTTCTGGTTGTAATCGAAGAAGACGCCATGGCGCTCCTCCTTCCACCACTTCGTCGTGGCGATCGCCGGGGCGCGCCGCTCAACCTCGCGGCCGAGCGCGAGAGCGCAGCGGCGCACCTCCGTGAACCCCCACTTCGACTCGATGCGGACGTTGATGTGGATGCCCCGGGACCCAGAAGTCTTGGGGAATCCCTCGTAGCCGAGGTCCGTCAGCACCTCGCGGCAGACGAGCGCCAGGTCGCGCACCATCGCGAAGTTGGCTTCTGGCGTCGGGTCCAGGTCGATGCGCAACTCGTCCGGGTGGTCCACGTCGTCCGCGCGCACGGCCCATGGGTTGAGGTCGATGCAGCCCAGGTTGATCACCCAGGCGAGGTCCGCCACGTCATCACAGACGACGAGGTCGGCTGTCCGGCCGCTGGGGAAGGTGATGTGCGCCGTCTCGATGCCGGCGGGAAGGTTGGTGGGAGCGCGCTTCTGGAAGAACGGTTCCTTGTCGGCCCCGTTCACAAAGCGCTTGAGCACCATCGGCCGCCGCATCACGCCCCGCAAGGCGCCTTCGGCCACCGACAGGTAGTACTGGACGAGGTCCATCTTCGTGTAGCCCGTTTGCGGGAAGAAGACCTTGTCCGGGTTGGTGATGCTGACCTTTCGGCCGCCAACCTCTATCTCAATCGATGGATCTGGCATTGGGGGATTGAACCACAGGACGGTTTACTGGAACCACCAGGGCACAAAGGTTTGTTTGAACCACCGAGGCACGGAGGTTTCTGAGGTGGGTTGGTGCAATTTCGGGACGGGTGCAGCCGTCCCGGGGTCCGTGGGGAGATGGGGTTTGCTGAGGGCACCGAGAACCAGGGCCCTTGGACCACCGAGGCACAGAGGTTTCTGAGGTGGGTTGGTGCAATTTCGGGACGGGTGCAGCCGTCCCGGGGTCCGTGGGGAGATGGGGTGTGCTGAGGGCACCGAGAAGCTGCGCTGGACACCCGGGATTGCAGGCGCGAGTGCTGGCGGTAAAGTTGCAGTCGGATCCCGATCCCGGAGGCAGTTATGCGCGAGTTTGTCATGGTTGGCGGTATCCGCCGGCGGGAAACGCCGGCCCAGCGGTTGGTCGCGTTCGTCGTCCGGTGGCTAATCACGGCCGCCGGAGTGTGGGTGGCAGCGAAGCTGGTGGGCGGCATCCATCTGGAAGGCTGGAAGAGCACCCTCATGGTCGCGCTTGTGCTGGGTTTGCTTAACGCCTTCCTGAAGCCGCTCCTCGTCTTCGGTACCTTCCCGCTGCTCATCATGTCCGTCGGGGTCTTCCTCGTGCTCATCAACACGGCCCTCCTCGCACTCACAGCATGGTTCCTGGGCAACTTCGAAAGCATTCACTTCGCCATCGACGGCTTCTGGGACGCCTTCTTCGGCGCCGTCATCATCAGCATCGTCAGCTTCGTCCTGACGCGCTTCTTTAACCCCGGCCGCATCGCGCGCAACTTTTGAACCACCAGGACACCAGGGTTTCTTTGAACCACCGAGGCACCGAGGTTCTTGAGGTGGGTGGATGCAATTTCGGGACGCGTGCAGCCGTCCAGAGGTCCGCCGAGAGACGAGGTTTGCCGAGGGCACGGAGGACCCACGCGGCTTTACCACCGAGGCACCGAGGTTTACTGAGGGCACGGAGGGGTTGTCTGAGTGACCGAGTCCCTGACGGGTTCATAAAGCTCGCATTCGGTGAAGGTTTGCTATGGATAAGGCACTTAAGCAGATCTTTCTGCGACAATGTTCCGCACCGCTCTCAGAACTCAGAACTCAGAACTCGGAAACAGCCATGGCCATCCAGGTAACCCTCCTTTCGCACTCACCCGAGCCGATGCGCTCGCTCTACATGGCGTACCGGACCTGCTACAGCCAGCTCACCCCGCGCCAGATCGCCAACCGGATTGAGGACGAGCGGATTACGGACGCGCAAATGAAGGAGTTCATCGAAGAGCGGCTGAAGACGGGCCATGCCAGCCCGCTCGAACAGGTCGCCTTCGAATTCGGCATCTCCGGCGTTTCCCGCGCTTTCAGCCACCAGTTCGTGCGCCATCGCGTCGGCATCTCGTTTGAGCAGCAGAGCCAGCGCTACGTGACCTACAAGGACGGCGAGTTCCCCTTCACCGTGCCCGCAACCGTCGAGAAGGCAGGGAAGACGGGACGCTTCCAGGAGATTATGGAGCAGATTGGCGCCGGCTACGAAGAGCTCGTCGCGGCTGGCGTCCCCGCCGAGGATGCGCGCTTTCTCCTGCCGAACGCGACGAACACCAACTTCAAGATCACGGTCAACTTCCAGAGCCTGTTGCACATCTGCGACCTCCGCCTTTGCACACGCGCGCAGTGGGAGTTCCGCAAGGTTGCGGCCCTGATGCGCTCCGAAGTCAACAAGGTCGTGCCGGAACTCGGCCGCTTCCTCCAGCCGAAATGCGGCGAGTTGCGCATGGGCTATTGTGACGAATCCGAGAAGGACTGGGCGGCCTGCCCCATCGGCCGCGTCCGCCCCCACAAGGACGTCCTCTTCCGCATCTACGAGTCCTACCGCAAGGGCGAACTGCAGCCTCTCCGCGACGAGGACTGGGACACCATCGAAGAGAAGGAAACGGCGGCGGCCTCCGAGCCGTACTAGCGCTGCTGCGGCAAGACGGGGCATTGGCCTGGTTGGGCGGCGAGCCCTCACCCCCCGGCCCCCTCCCCTCCTTCCGCGGAAGGACGACGGGGGAGGGGGCGTGAGCCGGGGTTGTGCGCACCGTTCCAATCGGCCCGGACGATACGATTTCGCCATGTTTAGCATCGGGTAGTGACCGGGCAGTAGCGGTTGCCGCACCATGGCCGTATGAGCGTCCGCACCACCCCCGACTTCGAGTCCGCGTCCCTCCACGAATCGGAACTAAACGCCCGCCAGCGCGATGTCCTCAAGCTCATCGCGGCAGGCAAGACCAACGCCGAGATCGGCGAATCGCTTGGGATGACGCTCGACGGCGCCAAGTGGAACGTGAGTGAAGTGCTCACGAAGCTCGGACTCGCGTCGCGGGAAGAGGCGGCGGGGTACTGGCACTGGCGCCGGTCGCCGTCACGCCGGCTGCAACGGAGCATGCGTGCCCTCTTCGCCGCCACGATCGGCCGGGCGGCCCTCGGCGGCGCGGCGCTGGCAGCCGGTGGCGTTGTCGCTGCGGGCTTGCTGCTCCAGGGCGGCGACGCGCCGGACAAGGTTGAGCCAGTGCCGCCGTTCTACCTGGAAGCGAAGATTAGCGTGCGGCCCGGCCCGGACGACCGGACCGGCGAGCAGGCGAGCACGAGCCGCATCAAGTGGTTCTACCAGGACGAACGCCACTTCCGCCAGACCATTAACAACGAATCGCCGAGTCTCAATTCCACGTCGCTCATCATGGTGGCGGATGGGCAGGATGGCTGGTTTTACGACACCGCGACGAACAGCTACTCCCGCACTCCGCTCCCACCGGGCGGCGGCGCCGCCGCGAGCCTCCTGAGCCTTTCGGCCTGGATGGGCCCCGTCCCCGCGACTGACCTCGACTCGTTTGTCGCGCTGCTGAAGTCCTACGTAAAGGACGGCACAGTCGAAGTGGTGGGAAGTGACCAGATGCTGGGCCGCCCGGTCCGCCTAATCGAGATGAAATCGGCCAGCGGCGAGTCGGTCACCCTGAGCACGAATGGATCCGAGACGAGGTCGGCGGGCCCCGTCCAGACCATGCGCCTGTGGTTCGACCCGGCGACCCGGATGGTCCTCCGGTACCTCGCCGAGCCGGTCGGGGAACGGCAGGGGATCGACCTGACCGTTACCAGGCTCGAAGTGGGCGGCCAGATGATCGGCAAGGTGTTCCTGTTCGTGCCGCCGCCGGGCGCGATCGAGCGGTCGGACACCACCACTCATTCAAGCTCTGGTAGCGGCTCATCGTCCATGGGCTCCGCAGGGCGGACCCCGCCGCTGCCGAAACCGTTCGTGGCCGTTACCCTGCTGCCCGAAGGTTTGTTCTCAGCGGGCCAGGGGAACACCGAAGATAACGGTGGAATCGTTGCTGCCGAAGACCGCTGGAGGTCCGACTCCGGCGCGACGCTCACCCTCCAACAGCGCCTCCGAGCCGACGGCCTCCCACCCGGCTTGCAGGTGGGCGACCGCATCCAGGTCTCCGGCCATGAGGCGTTCAGATTGGTGAACGGGGACAAGACGACCATCGCCTGGTACTACGATGGGCTGGCTGTGTTGATAACCGGCAACCGGATGCCGGAGGCCGAGCTGCTGCGCTTCGCCGAAGGACTGAAGCCGTCCGAGTAGCCGGCGCACGCGCGAGTCGTGGACCGGGGGACTGGCGGTCAGCCCGCCGGATGATGCAGAGTCAACGTGAGGTGGCGGTGATAGCTTCCGGCGCACGCACAATCCACGTCCAGCATCTCGGCACAACGAGTTACAGCGAGGTGCACGAGCTCCAGCGCAAGCTCCAGGCGCAGCGGCGGGAGGGCAACGGCGTGGACTCGCTCCTGCTCACCGAACACAGGCCCGTCTTTACGCTTGGGCGCGGCCACACCGAGCCGGACCTTCGCGTGAGCCCGGAGGCTGTGCGGGCGCAAGGCATCGAGACCGTCCAGACCGAACGCGGTGGCGACATCACCTACCACGGCCCCGGGCAACTCGTGGCCTACGGGATCATCGACCTGAAGCGCTGGGACTGCGGCGTCCTGGATTACGTGACCGGCCTTGAAGACACCGCGATCGGCCTCCTCGCGGACTGGGGGTTGCGCGGGGCACGCGACAGTCACGGCCGTGGCGTTTGGGTCGGTGGACGCAAGATCGCCTCCCTCGGATTGCACGTCCGGCGCTGGGTGACGATGCACGGCATCGCCATCAACGTCGATCCGGACCTGAGCCACTTTGACCTGATCAACCCCTGCGGGATGCCCGACGTGGAGATGACGAGCATGGGTGCCGAAACGGGGAAGCCCGTTGGCGTCGATGAAGTGGGCGAGGCCTTCCTTGCCCACTTTGGCCGCGTGTTTGATTGCTCCCTGATCTCCGAGGGACCGGCGCGGGCTGGTTGCAGCCACTGACACGGTGAAGCCACGCCGTTTTGGCACCTGCGCCCCGCCTCTCTCTGTGCAACGATGCCGCATATCGGAGGGTAGCCATGGACCAGACGGAAGCGATGCAAAAGCGCGTGAGCGGGTTCTTCCCCGAGACGCTGGGGATCAGGTTCGTTTCGGTGACGCCCGAAAAGGTCGTCGCCGAGATGGAGGTGCGGGACAGCCTCTGCACGGTCCCGGGGATCCTTCATGGCGGGGCCGTGATGGCCTTCGCCGATACCCTCGGCGCGGTTGGCACGGCGGTGAACCTCCCGGATGGGGCCGGGACGACCACGCTTGAATCGAAGACGAACTTCTTCGCCGCCGGCCGCGCGGGCAACGTGGTGGTGGGCGAGTGCGTGCCCCTCCATCGCGGGCGCCGCACGATGGTCTGGCAGACCAACGTCCGCTCGCCCGAAGGCAAGCTCATCGCCCAGGTCACGCAGACGCAAATGGTCCTCGAAGGATAGCCCCGGCTCATCGCGCGGCCTTCTTCTCGGGCTGTCTGATAGACGGCGCAACTGGTTTGAGTGCATTCTTCTATCGATTGTCTATCGTTTGGGCCATTAGGCACCGTCATGTGGGCCTTCCGGCCGGTATGGCGCGTTAACTGCGGGGTTACCTTCAATTCAGATGAGAAAACCAATGGGGGGAGTAGCCATCGAACGAATGGGGTCGATAACGAGTTAAGAGGCCTAGCCTCGGCCCCTGGGGCGACCGCCCCGCCAGTCCACTCAGACAATCATTCGGAGGAACACAAACAGTGAAACGCAGGACTCTCGATATCATCTTCGCCAGCGGCGGCCTGCTGGTGGCCATCCTTCTCGTCGTCCTTGGCTTCGTCCTCATGGACCAGAAGAACTTCGCCGACGACTACGTGAAGGGCGAACTCGGCGCCCAGAAGATCACCTTCACCGCCGCGGACAAGCTCACCGACGTGGAGAAGAACTGGAAGCCCGGCTCCACCTGCCTCGTTGAAAACGGCGGCAAGCTTATGGAAACCGGCAAGCAGGCAGAGTGCTACGCGAAGTACTACATCGCGGTGCACATGGACACCTCGGCCAAGAACGCCAAGCTGAGCGCCCCCATAACCGCCAGCGTTGGCGGCAAGGACACGACGCTCACGACCATGGAAGGTCAGACCTACGCGACGCTCGGCGGCATCCGCACGGCGCTCGCCAACGACCAGAAGGCCCTGAAGGAAAAGGGCGACACAGCAGCGGCTGACCTTCGCCAGAAGGACGTCGATGCAGTGGCCTCGCTCCGCACCACAATGCAGACCGGCGAAACCCTCCGCGGCCTGCTCCTGACGACCTACGGGTTCAGCATCTTCGGCGACAAGGCCGCCCTCGCGGCGAACGTCCTCTACGGACTCGGCGGCCTCATGATCGTCCTCTCCCTCGCGGGCTTCGTCCACGCCTTCGTCACTCCGAAGGAGAAGGTCATCCTCGCCGCAGTCAACCTGAAGGAAGCCGGCTCAGGGACCCCGGTCACCACCTAGCATCCGCCACGGCCTGGGAGACCAGGCGCCAAAACGCAGCCCTTCCTGAAGAGAAGCCCGGTCGTTTCGACCGGGCTTCTCTGTTGCCTTTCAAACCAATGATCCCATTGCGTCTTTCGGGATCAGCGCCCGGTTCTTACACTTGGCGCGGTGGGGAAGATCTTGCTGGCGACCAACAACCCCGGCAAAGTCCGGGAATTCCGGCGGCTCCTCGAAGACACGGCCTTCACCGCCGTCACCCCGGCGGAGGCCGGCCTTTGCCTCCAAGTTGAGGAAACGGGGTCCAGCTATGCAGAAAACGCGCTCCTGAAGGCGCGTGCGTTTGCCTCGGCGGGACGCTGCCTGGCGCTGGCGGATGACTCCGGCATTGAAGTGGATGCACTCGATGGTGGACCGGGGATGTTGTCCGCGCGGTATGGCGGTCCGGGACTGGACGACGAACAGCGGACGGCCCTCCTCCTCATGGACCTGGCCGGCGTCCCCGAAGGGCAGCGGACAGCGCGCTACCGCGCCGTGGTCGCGCTCGCCTGGCCAGGGGACACCGGGGTCCAGTCGGCTTGCTTCGAAGGTGTCCAGGAAGGCTCGATCGCCTTTGCTGCCCGCGGCAAGGGCGGCTTCGGCTACGACCCGGTCTTCCTTGTCGCCGGTGGGCGGACGCAGGCCGAACTTTCGCCCGAAGAGAAGGACGCGATCAGCCACCGCGGCCAGGCCGTGCGCGCCGCCATGGCATTCCTGGCGGAGTGCCCCGGATGAGGGGCGCCGGGTTGCTGGTCCTGGGTGTGATGCTTGCCCCGGGCCTGCTCGCCTGCGGCGGCGCCACTTTGTTTCCCGAGCCCGCCCCATGCGTCGCGCCGACGGCGGTCCCAACTACGCGCAGCCCTTCCAGCCAGTACTTCGCTTCCGTCCGCCGCTCCGTGGAGCAGATCGCGACCCTGCGAGAGCAGTTGCGCGCCTCCTACCCCGGCGACAAGTTCTCCCGCACGTCCCAGTTCCGCCTCGATTTCGCGGCTTACGCCGACAACACCGCGTGCGTGGCGCAGGCGCTCATGGACATCGAGCCAACTACCGCCGCTTTTGAACCGTACGACGCCGACCTGGACGCCGCGTTGCAGGCGCTGATCGAACACACCGCCGCGGGGCGCGAAGCGGTCCGCAAACGCAACGTCAGCGACTATCGTGCCTGGTACCAGGGCGTCGATTCGAAGATTGATGCCGTCAAGACGGCGTCGAACGCATCGCGGCCGCGTTAGCCCCTGGGCAGCCCGAGCCCGCGCTGGGCGATGATGTTCTTCTGGATTTCGCTCGTGCCCCCGCCGATCGGACCGGACATCGCCAGCAGGTAAGCCGTTACCAGGCGGCCGTAAAGCGGCGCCCATTTCGAGCCAGGCTTCAACTGCCCATGCATCCCCAGCATGTTAACGCCCGCGTTGGTCAGCTTGATGCCCAGGAGCGCCATCCAAACCTTGCCCATGCTCGCCTCGTAGTTCGGCACTTTGCCCTGGGACTGGAGCCAGGCCGTGCGGTAGGCGACCAGCCGCCCCACTTCCACGTCGATCAGCAGGTCCGAAAGCTTGTGCCGGACTTCCGCCTTGTCCCAGGGCCGGCCACCGGCGTGCGTCTCTTTCGCCCAGCGGATGAGGTCATGGATGGTCCGCCGCGAACCGGAAATCGCCGCGATGTTCGAGCGTTCGAAGTCCAGCGTCGTGGTGGCGACATACCAGCCGTTGTCCACCCCGCCGAGCAGGTCCTTCGCGGGCACGCGGACGTCTTCGAAGAAGACCTGGTTGAAGTCTCGCCGATAGGCGATGTTGGGCACCGCCTGCACCGTGATGCCGGGGGACTTCATATCGACCACCAACGCGCTGATCCCCTTGTGCTTGGGCACATCCTGGTTAGTCCGCGCCAGGAGCAGCATCTTGTCGGCGACATGGGCGTTGGAAGTCCAGATTTTTTGGCCGTTGATCACGTAGTCGTCGCCGTCGCGTACAGCGCGAGTCTGCATTCCTGCCAGGTCGCTGCCGCTGCCGGGTTCCGAAAAGCCCTGGCAGTACCACGTCTCACCGGAAGCGATCTCTGGCAGCCAGACCGCCTTCTGCTCGTCGCTGGCGTGGACCATCATCGTCGGGCCGGTGATGCCGATGGCGAACAGCCGGCCACTGGACGGCGCCCGGTGGTAGGCGAGTTCCTCGTTGAAGATCATCTGCTCGAGCGCGGTCTTGCCGAGGCCGCCGTACTTCTCCGGCCAGGCCGGCGCGAACCAGCGCCGCTGGCCCAACTTCTTCGAGAACTCGCGGGCGAACGCCATCTGCTCTTCGTTGTCGAAGAAATCATCATCTCCTTCAAAACCCGGCGGGATCTCCGCCTTCAAGAAGGCGCGCAGCTCGCTCCGCCAGGCTTCGGTCTCCGGCGAAAAGGTGAAATCCATACGGGATAGCCTACTCCGGGCGGCCGGCCGTCGGCTATCGGCCGTCGGCGACGAGCGTGTCCGTACCGCGCGCGCCAGCAAGCGGTGGGCCGCCACCCCTCACGCCCGATCGCCCGGCGCCAGCCCGCGACCCAAGCCGTCCCGATGGGCAGCGCCCCCTGCTGGCCACGGTTCTCATTGGTGCCTCCGGCGCCGGTGGCCGAGAGCCGATGGCCGACGGCCCCTATTGGATTGGCCAGCGCGCGCTTGCCTCGTAGGCGTGGGCGATCGCGTGGTGGATCCAGATCTGGGCCATGATCTCAGCTTTCGGCATCTCATACCCGCCGAGCGTCACGACCTTCGCGAGGTCGTCCTCAGCGAGCGTCTCCACGAACGCAGCTGACGCTTCATGCCCATCGACAATGGCCTTGATGACCTCGTCACGGCTCTTCCCGGCCATCTCGCTGATCGCCTTGTCGTTCATCTGAGCGATCTGGGGGACACCTATCCCCGAAAGCATGCCGCTATCCAGGGCGCCATAGATCCCGGCCGCGCCGCCCGCCGTGGCGGCCACGTGGCGGAACGCCGCGCCGCTCGTCCACTGGTGCCCCAACTGGTGGTCCCAATCCTTCGTGTAGCTTGCGGCGGCGGCGGCGCGCTGGCCGGCAAAGCGGATGCCCGCGGCAAGGTCGGCCCTGGAAATGGTCATCTGATCCTCCAACGGGGAATGGCGCGCATTCTACGGCCTGGCGCTACTTTCAGCGCAAAGCACGCGTCATACTGCCTGCGAGGCGAAAGGGGAGACCGCAGCCGATGATCACACATCTCCAGGGCCGCCTGGCCCGCATGGACGCCGCCGGGCCGCTCATCGAGGTGGACGTCGCCGGCGTCCGCTACGAAGTCCTCGTCCCCCTCGTGCTCTGGCCGGAGATCCAGGCACTCGCTGGCGAAGGCGGGCTCGACGAACCGCCGCTCCCCGAAATCGGATTGCACATCCACTACAGCGCCACCGCCAACCAGCCTGTGCCCGTCCTCGTCGGCTTCCTCAGGCGGGCTGAGCGGGACTTCTTCCGCAAGTTCATCACCGTCGAAGGCATCGGCCCGTCCAAAGCCGCCAGGGCGATGAACGTCTCCGTCAGCACCATCGCCCGCGCCATCCAGCAGGAAGACCGCGCCACCCTCACGCGCCTCCCCGGCATCGGCGCCCGTGGCGCGGACAAGATCATCGCCACGCTGCGGGGCAAGGTCGTGGCCGAAGCCGCGATGCACGACGGCGGCTACGACAGGCCCGTGGACGTCGCTCGCCTGGAGGAGCGTCGCGTCGCGATCGACGCCGTGGAAGCGATTACCGCCCTCGGCTTCCCGCGCAACGATGCGAAGCGCTGGGTGGCCGAGGTCCAGGCGAGCGACCCGCAACTCACCAAAGTCGAAGACCTGACGCTGGCCGTGCTCCGCCTGCGAGACGCCTCAAGGTAAAAGCCCGCCTGGCGAAAGATCGCCGGGAAAGCCGGACTGACGGAACATAGCTCCCGTGTCCGAAGAACCTTCGTCCCTCGAAGACGCCGCCGCACCTGCTGAAGAAGCCGTTGGCGGCTATCCGGATCGGGCGCCCGTCCCGGCCCAGCCCTCAGCGCCTCCGGCCTGGACCTACTTCCTTTCGCCCATCGCCCTCGTCATCGGCTCGATCATCATCTCCGCGACCATCTGGTACACGAGCGACGACAGCAGCGCCCCGCCGGCCGCCAGTGCCGTGGCAAACGAGTCGCCCGCCGTCACCAGTTCGGAAGCGCCCCTCTCCACGGCCAAAGACCTGCTCACAACCTTGAACGGCTACGCCAAACAGATCGGCATCGATGGCACGAAGTTCAGCCAGTGCCTCCAGGACGACGCCGCCGTCCAGGCGAAAGTCTCGCTCATCAACAAGCACCTCCAGCGGGGCTCCGCCCTGGGCATCAACGGCACGCCCACCTTCGTCATCAACAACAAAATGGTCGTTGGCGCGCAGCCGTCGGCGATCTTCGACGAGGTCATCGACAAGGAGCTGAAAGGCAGCCCGACCTCCATCCAGGAATACTCGGCGAACGTGCAGGCCCTTGCCTCCAGCACGCCGCCCCGCTTCCAGATCCTGCCCGGCAAGGTTGACGTCTCCGACGCGACGATCGAAGGCAACCCCAGCGCGAAGGTCATGATCGCCGAATTCAGTGACTTCCAGTGCCCGTTCTGCAAGCGCTGGACGGAAGACAACATCAAGCGCCTGCGCGCGCGCCTCGGCAACGAAGTCGCGATCGCCTTCCTCCACTTCCCGATCAGCCAGATCCACCCCAACGCTGGCAACGCCAGCATCGCCGCCATCTGCGCGGGCGAGCAGGGCAAGTTCTGGCAAATGCACGACCTCCTCTTCGCCCGTCAGACCGAATGGGCCGACCTGCCAACGAAGTAGCGAGCCGCGGCACAACGCTGGAAGCTGGCGGCGAAAAGCGGGAAGCTACAGCCATGCCGAACTGGGTGATTGAAGGCGTCCTGGCGACCAGCCCACGGCCGGGCTTTCGCCCCGGACCTGAACACAGCGTGCCCGCCGGCGTCGTAGAGGAATGGCTGCTCGAAACGCTCGAGTTCGGCATCAGTTCGGTCATCTGCCTCATCGGCCGCGATCAGCTCTGGCTCTACCGCAAATCCGTGCCCGAAGGGCTCATAGAGCGCTACCGTTCCGCCGGCCTGCACGTTGAGCACATCGGCACCCAGGACCAGCAGACGCACCCCTTCACGCCGGAGCAGTACGACCGCGCCTGGCACGCCTTCAAGCGCATGCCCAAACCCGTCCTCGTCCACTGCAGCGCGGGCATGGACCGCACCGGCCGGATCGTGAAGCACATCCTGGACCAGCTCGGGTCCGGGGAAGGCTCGGCCGCCGCGGGTTAGTTCGGCACCAGCAGCACTCTCCCGAACGCCGACCTGCCCTCGATGTAACGGTGCGCTTCAGCCGCGTCGGATAGCGCGAACTTGCGGTCCACCACCACCTTCAACTGCCCCCGCGCCACATCGCCGAGCAGCCTCTCGATCATCGCCCGGCAGCGCTGGGGCTGGGCTTGCAGCTCCGCGCCGAAGAACACGCCCGTCAGCGAGGCGTTCTTCTGCATCAGCGCGCGCGCATCGGCCACGTGCTCTTCACGGCCGGCGTTACCGACCCAGCTCACCCGCCCGCGGTAGCCAAGCGCGGAGATGCTCCCTTCGAGCGTCTTGCCGCCAACGGAGTCAACCACCAGGTCAACCCCGCGGCCCTTGGTCAGTTGCATCGCCCGCGCGACGAAGTTTTCGGCCTTGTAGTTGATCCCGTGGTCCACGCCGAACTCCCTGAGGCGGTCCAGCTTCTCCTGGCTCGAAGCAGTGGCGAGCACCGTTGCGCCGGCGCGCTTCGCGAGCTGGACGGCGGCCAGGCCCACGCCGCCGCCGCCGGCCTGGACCAGCACCGTCTCGCCTGCCTTCAGGTGGCCGAATTCGAACAGGCAGTCGTCCGCGGTCCCGAACTCGATCGGCACTCCGGCCGCGAGTTCCAGGCTAAGCCCTTCCGGCACCTCGTAGGTAGCCGCCTCCGGCACCGAAACGAGCGAGGCGTGTGAACCGGACGGCATCGTCGCCACGACCCGCTGCCCCGGGTAGCGGCCAGTCACGTTGCCTCCCACTTCACGGATCACGCCAGCGGCCTGGTAGCCAACGATGTGGGGGACGCCCGTCATCTCGCCACCCTGGCGGTGGAGTGTGTCGCCACCCTGGATGCCGATCGCTTTGACATCGATGATCACACCGCCGGGGCGGCAGACGGGGTCCGGCACCTCCTCGTAGCGGAATACGGAGGGGTCCCCGGTGTGGTAGTAGACAGCAGCCTTCATCCAGTCACGCGGCCTTTCGTGGAATGCGGAAAGTGTAGCCCGTTGGGTGCTGTTTTGTTGCCGTCCGGCCGTGGCGCCGGGGAACTGATAGTGCGTGACTTACTCGTGCTGGTACTCTGGTGCTACTGAACAGAGCGCCACGACGCGCTATCCCGCCTGATGGAGCTTCTTTCCTCGCCATGCCCGATCCGACTTCGAACACGATCACCGTTACCGACAACCGCACGGGGAAGACGGTCCAGCTTCCCATCGTCGATGGCACCGTCCGTGCCATGGACTTTCGCCAACTGCGTGAAAACAACGACGACTTCGGCCTAATGGTCTACGACCCGGCGTTCACGAACACCGCCGCCTGCCGCAGCCAAATCACCTTCATCGACGGCGACGCTGGCATCCTCGAATACCGCGGCTACCCGATTGAGCAGCTCGCCGAAAAGAGCACGTTTCTCGAAACCGCCTACCTGATCATCTACGGCCACCTGCCGGACCAGGCCGAGCTTGACCAGTGGGTGCGCGACATCACGACCCACACCTTCGTCCACGAAAGCATCCGCAAGTTCATGGAAGGCTTCCGCTACGACGCCCACCCGATGGGCATGCTGATCAGCACCGTCGCCGCGCTCTCAACGTTCTACCCCGAAGCCCACCACGTGGACGACGCCCGCTCACGCGAGATTCAGACCCACCGGCTGATCGCGAAGATGCCCACGCTCGCGGCCTTCGCCTACCGCTGGGTACGGGGCTTGCCCATCGTCTATCCCGACAACGACCTGAGCTACCCGGGGAACTTCCTGAGCATGCTCTGGAAGATGTCCGAGGCGAAGTACACGCCGAATCCCACCCTCGAACGCGCGATCGACGTCCTCTTCATCCTCCACGCGGACCATGAGCAGAACTGCAGCGCGAACGCCATGCGCGCCGTGGGCAGCTCCCGGCCGGACCCCTATTCCGCCACCGCGGCGGCGACAGCGGCGCTCTACGGCCCTCTCCACGGCGGCGCCAACGAACAGGTCCTGTGGATGCTGGCCGAGATAGGATCCGCTTCCCGCATCCCCGAGTTCGTGAAGAAGTTCAAGGCTGGCGAAGGCCGCTTGATGGGATTCGGCCACCGCGTCTACAAGAACTTCGACCCGCGCGCCACGATCATCAAGCGCATCGCCGATGAGGTGCTGGATATGAGCGAGCCGCACCCGCTCCTCGACGTCGCCAAGGAACTGGAGCGCATCGCCCTCGAAGACGACTACTTCATCTCGCGGAAGCTCTACCCGAACGTGGATTTCTACTCGGGCATCATCTACCAGGCGCTCGGCTTCCCCGTGGAGATGTTCCCCGTGCTCTTCGCCATCCCCCGCACGGCGGGCTGGATAGCCCAGTGGCGCGAAATGATCACCGACCCGGAACAGAAGATCGCCCGCCCCCGCCAGATCTACACGGGCGAACGCAAGCTGGACTACGTCCCCATGTCCGCCCGTTAGGGGC
>PNKC01000033.1 GCA_013822275.1 Anaerolinea sp.
CCCTAACGTCTTTGTCAGCGCTGGCATCGGCGTGGCGACATCCTATCCGGGTCAGGTCGTGCAGGCGGCACTCTCGGGCGCGTTGTCACCGGTGGCTTCGGAGCCGCTTCTGACGGAATACCTGCGCGTCCTGCGCCGGCCCCGCTTCGCGGAGCGCCTTGCGCGAGCCGGTCGCGCGCCGGAAGTGCTCGTCGCCAGTTTCCGCGACGTCTCGACGCGGATTCGACCGGCAGCCAGCGACGAAGCCGCCCCCGACCCCAACGACCAGCACCTGTGGGACCTCCTGCTCGCCGTGCCGGACGCCATCCTGGTCACCGGCGACCGGCTGTTGCTGGAGAACCCACCGGAGGGGCGCGAAGTGCTCTCGCCGCGCGCGTTCGTAGAGCGGTACCTGCGGTAGATAGGCCTGCCGGCCGCTCCCGGCCTCCCTCCCAGCCGCTATACTCCCGCCGATGGACTTCCGCCTGACACCCGCGCAGATAGCCCTTCGCGATGAGGTTCGCGCCTGGCTCCGTGGCGTTATGACCCCCGAAATGGAGGCCTTCCCCTACTCGGAGGAAGAAGACCCGCCGCGTCTGAAGGCGTTCAACAAGCTGCTCGCCGCGAAAGGCTGGATCGCCCCGGCCTGGCCAAGAGAGTACGGGGGCATGGCCCTCGGACCCGTCGACCAGCTCGTCTTCGGCGACGAAATGGCTTACTGGCGCGCCCCGAACGGCGCACGCGGTCCAGCCGTTGGTTACGCCGGGCCGACCATCCAGATGTACGGCACCGAAGAGCAGAAAGCGCGCCATCTTCCCGGCATCACCAACTGGGACGTGGTCTGGTGCCAGGGCTTCAGCGAACCCGGCAGCGGCTCCGACCTCGCGTCGCTCCAGACCACCGCCGTCCGCGATGGCGACGATTGGATCCTCAACGGCACCAAGATCTGGACCAGCAGCGGCCACTATGCGGACTGGATGTACCTCCTCGCGCGGACCGACCCGGAAGCGCCAAAGCACCGCGGCATCAGCTATTTCCTCCTCGACCTGTCCTCACCCGGCGTGAGCTTCCACCAGTTGCGCAACATGGCGGGGCGGGCAGGGTTCGGGCAGTTCTTCTTCGACAGCGTCCGCATGCCAGCCGATGCCCTCCTCGGCGAGGTCAACCGCGGCTGGTACCACGCCACCACCACACTGGATCTGGAGCGCTCCAACATCGCCAACGCTGGCGGCGCACGCCGGACGATCGGCGACCTTTGCGCCCACCTCAAGGAATCGCCACGCCCCGCACCTGCGGCGGCCAGGTACCGCCTCGCGGAACTCCATCTCGAAACCGCCGTTGCCGCCATGCTCAGCTACCGGGTCGCGAGCATCCTCGAAGCGGGCGGCGTCCCGAACCAGGAAGCCAGCCTCCTGAAGCTGTTCCTCAGCGAGCTCGACCAGCGTATCGCCGCCTTCGGCCTCAACCTTCTTGGCCTGCACGGCGCCCTCATGCCCGGCTCCCCAATGGCGAAGCTCCAGGCCCAGTTCGCTTTGACCTACCTCACGACCGTCCCGCGCACCATCGCCGGCGGCACCAGCGAGATCCAGCGCAACATCATCGCCACCCGCGGCCTTGGCTTGCCCCGCGCCTGACCGGCATCAAGTTTCGTCCCACCGAGTCCATCCTGCGCACGACAGTAAGCCGTGCGATGCGCAGGCCGCGGCGGGATATCTCGATTACGGCGCCCTCGTCGCCGTTGCCGTTGCCGAGCCCATGCCGCCCATCCCGGTCGTCTCACCGATCGTCTTCACGGGGGCGATCAGGTTCACCTTACCGGCCTTTTCGAAGGTGAGCTCAAACGCCACCGTCTGTTCCGCCTTCAATGGCGCCGTGAGGTTCATGATCATCACGTGCAGCCCGCCCGGCTTCAACACCACCTCGCCCGCTGGCGGGATCGCGATTCCCCCGGCCACTTCCTGCATCTTCATCGCGCCGCTCACCATCACCGTCTCGTGCAGCTGCGCCATCGGGCTGATCGGCGTCGTGACGGAGACGAGGCGGTCGCCCGTCCCGGTCGTCTTGATCGTCATGTACATCGCCGTCACGTCGTTCGCGGTTTCCCGCACCGCCGCCCCGGTGATGCTGACGCTGCCAACCTGTGCCGCGCCCGGCTTCGGCGCGGGCTTCGTGGGCGTGGCCACCGGCGTCGGCGTTGTCTCGGCCGTGATGGCCGTAGTGGCCTTCGTCGTGGGCGCCGCCGCCGGCCCGGCGTCGTCGCCACCTCCGCAGGAGATCGCGGCCAGTCCGCCCATCAATACCACGCCGAGCCCGGCCACGCCGAGCACAATGCGCGTTCCATTCCGATTCATTCGTCTTTCCATCCTATGAATGCAAGCTTGTTCAGGTCATGCCGCCAGTCCTCGATCGTGAACCCATACGGGTACGCGAGGCGACCCTGATTGTCCGGCGTGTAAGCGATGACGTAGGCCGCGTGGCTTGCGGTGTAGTTGCCGCCGCCGATGTTGGTGTAAACGGTCTGTGGCATGTCCAGCTCCTCCAGCAGAGCCTTCAACTGCTCCTTCGTGGGCACCAGCCCGATGAACGCCGGGTTGAAGAAATGGAGCCAATCGCCAAGCACCTGGGGCGTATCTCGCTCCGGGTCCGCGGTCACGAAGACGACCTTCATCTTCGCCGCCACCGCCGGGTCGGATTCCTTCAGCACCTTGGCGATGTCGTGCATGTGCGTTGGGCAGATGTCCGGGCAGTGTGTGTACCCGATGTAGAAGAGCGTGATAAAGCCTTCCGTCTCCTTGCGAAGGTCGAAGGGGTTGCCGGTGGTGTCCGTTAATACCACGGCTGGCTTGGGATAGGGGGGATCGACCCTCCCGCCCCGGAAGGGCGACTCGGCGAGCGCGGTCATGCCCGCATCGGGACTCGGCCCCTTATCGCCTCCGCCCGCGCAGGCCCCCGCCGCGACTGCAACGAGCGCCACGAATACCGCCGCGATCGCGGCGAAACGGCGTGTTCGACTGAACATAAGTAATCCTTTCAGGTTGCGCGCCACCCCGCGTGGCGACTCAAACAATTAACCCTGAAAGAGACGTTCCGGCGGCGGGGAAACGGGCGTCACCGCCGCCTGGGCAAGCCACCTAACCTCCCGCGCCGTCATCGCGATGAATGGCGCGTCGGTGCGCCTGAATTGCAGGGACTCCGCCAGCAGCGCGACCGATGCGCTCGTCGCCACCGGTGTATCAGTGCACGAGCCCGCGTCTGCGTGGCAGTGGTCCTTGTGGCCGTGGTCGAGCGATGCGCTTCGCTCGGCCAGCCCTACGTACAGTGACGTGCCAGGGATATCGACGGAAAGCGGCCAGTGGCCGAGGAACGTCAGCGTCGGCAGATATGCCACCACCAGCAGCCAGCGCATCATGACGATGCGCGCCGGGCGCTGGCAAGCGCGAGGGGTCTGGACATGTGCCACTGCCACCATACGCGTTGATCGTACACATTGTGCGAGGATTCACAATAGGTCCTTCATCGCCCGCTGGCCTCAGATCGCCCGGCCGCCGTACGCTTGGCTCATGTCCGAAAACACCTTCAAGACCGACGGGACGATCGATTCGTTCCCGAACCGCTTTCCCGATCGCGACTACCTCATCCAGTTCAGCGCCCCCGAGTTCACCAGCGTGTGCCCCATGACCGGCCAGCCGGACTTCGGCGCGATCACGGTCACCTATTCGCCGGGCGACCGCTGTATTGAGCTGCGCAGCTTCAAGTTCTACCTCCAAACCTTCCGCGACCGGGGCATCTTTTACGAGGACGTGGTCAACACCATCCTCGATGACATCGTCGCGGCGATTTCCCCTGCCTTCGCCGAAGTGCAGGGCGAATTCAACACCCGCGGCGGCATCTCCGCCACGATTACAGCGAGCTACCCTGACCAATGACGCCAGCAGTGGTGACATCGTTCGCACCCTCCGAAACATTCTGTTAGAATCCCGCCCGCACAGTGGTTGCCCATCGCGTGCCCGGGCCTTCGCGGGCCTTCATGCGGCGGGTATCTCCAGACAAGTCGAAAGGGACACACCGCATGGATCTTGGCCTTAGCGAAGAACAGGAACTGCTTAAGAACTCGGCTCGCGAGTTCCTCGAAAAGGAATGCCCGGAAGAGCATGTCCGCGCCATGGAAGAGGATGAGAAGGGCTACAGCCCCGCCCTCTGGAAGAAGATGGCCGACCTCGGTTGGCAGGGGCTCATGATCCCGGAAGCGAACGGCGGCGCCGGCTTCTCGTTTCTGGACCTCTGCGTGCTGGTTGAAGAATTCGGCCGCGCCCTGGTGCCCGGCCCGTTCATCCCGAACGCGGTTTGCACCGCCGAACTGATCCTTGCCGGGAGCGCCGCCCAGAAGGCGGCCCACCTGCCGAAGATCGCCGACGGCTCGCATATCCACACCTACGCCATCACGGAGCCAAGCGGCCGCTGGGACCGCGAAGGCATCGAAATGAAGGCCTCCGCCAGCGGCAGCGACTTCGTCCTCAATGGGACCAAGCTGTTCGTGCCCGACGCCCACATCGCCGACTACCTGCACGTGGTTGCCTGGAAGCCGGACGGCCGCCTCAGCACCTTCGTCGTCGCACGCGACCAGCCGGGCATCAGCGTCACCGTCCTGAAGACGATCGCCAGCGACAAGCAGGCGGAAGTGGTCTTCAAGGATGTCAAGGTGCCCGCGAGCGATGTCATCGACATGGACGCCGCCACCTCCGCGCGGTTGCGCAACATGGCGACCAACCTCGAATGCGCCTACCTCGTCGGCCTCGCCCAGCGGGATTTTGAGATCTCGGTGAACTACGCCAAGGAGCGCGTCCAGTTTGGCCGCCCCATCGGCTCCTTCCAGGCGATCCAGCACAAAGCCGCCGACATGGTGACCGACGTGGATGGCATGCGGTTCATCATGTACAAGGCCGCCTGGGCGACCAGCGAGAACGAGGGTTCGCAGGACATGGATACGGCGATGGCGAAGGCCTGGTGCAGCGACGCCAGCCGCCGGGTCGTGGCCCATGGCCAGCAGATCCACGGTGGTATCGGCTTCACCAAGGACTACATCATCCAGCTGTTCTTCCGCCGCCAGAAGCGGGCGGAACTGTTCTGGGGCGACGGTGACTTCCATCGCGAGCGCGTCGCACAGATGCTGGAAATCTAATCGTCGATCGGGACGAAATCGAAAAATCCAAGAAGGGGTGGCCATCGGCCACCCCTCTTGCGTTCCGTGGAAGCTGCCGAAACGAAATAGTATGTAACTCGTAAGAGTGCATGATGTGGCCATCTCCGCGGGCAGCCGCGGGGGCCAGCAAGGAAGGGGATGGAATGAAACTTCGGAAGATCGGTGTGTGGGCGGTACTGGGTGCGTTCGCGCTCACGGCCGCGATCGGCCTCGCCGCCTGCGGCGGAGGCGATGACGACGGCGGAGACGGCGGTGGGGGCGGCATTGCCAGCAGCGGCGGCACCGGCAGCGATGAGAAGTACGTTGCCGACCTGTGCAAGGCGACGCTTGACTTCTCAAAGGCGATGGACAAGGTGACCGCCGACCCGAGCAAGCTCAATAACGCCAGTGACATCAGCAAGGCGTTCTCGGCGCCGTTCGAGGATTATGCCAAGGCAGTCGCTAAGGCAAAGCCGCCGAAGGACCTGAAGGAGTACCACGACAACGTGGTCAAGGCTCTGAATGACGCTTCGAAGGCGATAAAGGGTGGCGGGAATCTCGACGCGCTGGGAGCCCTGGGCGACGACCTCCCCGACCCGCCACAGGCGACCCAGGATCGCCTGCAGAAGATCGCCGACAAGAACAAGGACTGCGCGGACGCGGACTTCAGCTTCGACTAGCCCTCACCCCCTGACCTCTCTCCTCCTTCCGCGGAAGGACAACGGGAGAGGGGGAGCCGCACGAATGCAACGCCGGCAGAGGCGATCCGCCAAACGGATCGCCCCTCCCGCAGTCTTGCCAAATCCATACCTCGCGGGACCGCTAGACTGAAATCCAGCTCGTGAGACGAAACGCCACATCAAACCGGAGTTGTGCGTGGTTTTCCGAACCCTTCCCCTGGCGGCGGCCGTTCTCGGGCTGATGCTGGCCGGCATTTCGGTGGTCCCTGCCGGCGTCGACGCGGACTCGCCAGCAGAGCCGGCAGCCGTGCAGGAAATCGTGCGCACCGTGCAGCGCGGCGATTACACCGTGGAGCGGACGATCTGGATAGACGCGCGGGTGGTCGCCGATCCTGAAGCGCTCGCCGATCGTGTCGCGGGCATTGAGCCGGGTTCTGGGGGGGGCATTGCAACAGCCCAGTACAAGATCAACAGCCACAAATGGGCTTCGGCCAATATCCCGGTCCCGGTGCATTACAATGCGGCCGGCCAGGGGACCAACCCGGACGCGGGTGGCGTGATCCAGGGGGCGGTGACGAAGTGGAATGCCGTCACGCCGACGAAATTCACGTTCACCTGGATGGGCACCACCACGCGTGGCACGGGGGCCTGTGACGACGAGATCGACGCGGATGGATTCAACACCGTCGCTTATGCAACGGGGCTGGAATCCGGCGTCCTCGGCAGCACTTGCACGCTGTTTAAGGGTCCGAACGCGCCGATTGAGGAATTCGACATGGTGCTGGACGCGGGCACCCCGTGGTCGGTTGCCGCCTCGACGGCGAAGGGGAAGTACGACCTGCCTTCGACGATCCTGCACGAATTGGGCCACGCAGCGGGGATAAGGCACCCCTGCGAGACCAAGGGCGCTTGTACCGCCACCGAGAAGCTGGCCGTGATGTTCGCGTTTCTGGACGACGGCGAGCAGCGGCGGACGCTGACCGCGGACGACGAAGCGGCCCTGCGAGCTCAGTACCCCGGTGGGGAAGTCCCTACTCCTTCGCCGACGCCTGCGCCTTCGCCAACTCCAGTCGTCGTGCCGCCGTTCAGCCGCAGCTTCCAGTCGGTCATGGTGAGCATCGCGCGGGACTGAGCGCGCGGTAGGCGGTAGGCCGTGGGCGGGAGGCTGGCGCTATTGCCAGAAGTCGTCGTAGAGGCCGCCCAGACGGCGTGGCCTTTGGGCGCGCCGCATGAGCAGGTCCGGGTCTTCCAGTTCGTGCAGGCTTATGGGCCTGCCCACGAGCTGCTCAATCCGGCGGTAGAGCAGCTCCAGCGGCACGGCCGGCGTGGCCGTGAGCCAGCGCTCAAGCTCATCCAGGCGGACGGCAGGCGGGATCTGGTCTGGGTCGGGGGCTGACTCGAGGAAGCGCAGGCAGTAGGCGCACGGCTCGCCCGGCGACAGCGGCACCAGGTGGACATCACATTCGAGGGCAGACCGTGGCTTCATGCGTCCCGTGGATAGTACGGCGCGCATAGCCCGCTCCGCCTCAGTGGCTGTGGCCGCCGGGGCCGTGCGAATGGCCGTGCCCGCCGAAGTCGTGGGAGTGGCCGCCGCCGAAGTCGTCGCCACCACCATCGTCTCCGCCGCCGTCACTGTCCCAGGGGGCGGGGCCATCGCCCAGCGACGCTTCGGCGCGGCCGACAACCGCGAAGCCGCCGATGGCTTTGCGGGCCTGCTTTCCGCACTTCACGCACGGGATGGCCTGGAGGACATCGGACATGGGCATGCGCTTCTCAGTGTGCGCGCCGCATGAGGTACAAACGTATTCGTAGAGTGCCATGGATGGATCGTGGCCGGTGGATGATTGGCGGTCAACCGGCCGGGGCTGGTTAGCCCGCGGAGGTGCGGACTTCGTAGATGGCGCGGTGCTGGATGCGCATGACGGGGCGGGTGCCGTTGGCCACCATCAGCACATCCAGGTCCACGAACTTGTGGCCTTTGCGTTCGAACAGGTCCGTCACCATCGCCGAACTGACGATGTGGTCGCCAAAGCGGGCGAGGGAGAAATGCTCGACATCGCTTGAGACGTGGATCCACGGACCGAGGACGACGCTCTGGACGAGGGCGGCGTTGCCCCAGCGGACGAGGAAGCCCGGGTGGGCGACCGCATGCTCGCCGCGGTAGAGGGCTAGGTCATCCGCCACTTCTTCCAGGAAGGCCGCGTAGGCCCCTTCCGGCACGAAATCGAAGGCGAGCGTACCGAGGACCGTGCCGGCGGCAAGGGACGACTCCGAAGCAGGCGGCCTGGCTTCCGGGATGGGGGCCTGCGGGACAGCGTCCACGGCGGGCGCCTGGCGTGCGGCGGCCGGGAGAGAGGCAGTACCCACGCCGCAGATCTCGCCGTCCTGGTTGACGGCTGACACGTCGAAGTCGATACCCGCGGCGGAAACGGCGGTGACTTTCGCCTCCACCCCGCACTGGTCACCCTCGTAGAGAGGCTTCACGAAGCGGGCGCTCATCGTGCCTCGCTCAATCCACTCCAACCCGAGCGCTTCGGCTATGGGTCGGGTCATGTAGGCGTGGACGGTGACGCCGGGGACAAGGCCACCGCGGAAACCGTATTGCCTGGCAACGGTGTCTTCGTGGATTTTGTTGTCGGAGTGCGTGGCGGCGTTGTGGGCGCGCACCGTGTACGCGGGGAGGCGGTCGCCGGCTCTGAGCTTTGATCCTGCCTGCGCGGTCATCAGTCTTCCTTTCTGTCCAGCTCGAAGGGCCCCGGATGGCGGACGACCTGGCGGAAGCGGTCGAACATGGAATCGTAGCGGCGGACGTTGGCTGGGCGATGGATGCCCTGGTGTTCGCAGGCGGAGCCGACCGAGCAACTGGCGCAGCAGTACTGGCGGCCGGCCATGATGTGTGGCGCAGTGGTGAAGTGCGCATAGCAGCGGACGCAGCGCGGGGGAGACTGGGCCATAGGGCCTCCAGAGACGAGTGGGGTTGGACCGGTGGCGTTATTGTGGCCCGCTGTCCCGTGGCGGGAAAGCGCTGGCATGCCGCATGCTGATGCAATGGTGAACATCAACCGGGTCTACACGCGCGCGGGCGACAAAGGGACAACGGCCCTCGGAGGCGGCCAACGCGTAAACAAGGACACGCTGCGGATCGATGCGTACGGGACGGTGGACGAACTGAACTCGATGGTCGGCGTGGCCGTTGCCGCCGGGCTGCACGAATCGATGCGGGCCCAGTTCTTCGTCATCCAGCAGGTGCTTTTCAACGTGGGCTCGGACCTCTGCATCCTGGAAGCGGACAAGAAACGATTCGCGGTGCCAGGCATCGAGCAGCGGCACGTTGACCAGCTAGAGGGCTGGATTGACGCCTGGAACGAGGAACTGGAGCCGCTGAAGAGCTTCATCCTCCCGGGCGGGGACTTGGCCGCGGCCCAACTGCATGTGGCCCGCACCGTCTGCCGGCGGGCCGAGCGGCTGGTCATTGCCCTTTCACGGGTGGAGCCGGTAGGCGAATTCGTCGTGCCGTACCTGAACCGGCTGAGTGACCTGCTGTTTGTCGCCGCGCGCTACCAGGCGAGGCTCAGCGGCGTGGGCGACATCCTCTGGGATAGCCGGGGCTACTGACCGGGCGTCAACGGGCGGATGCCAGCCGCTAATGCTTCAGCCGCACGATGGGGCCTTCGTCGAAGATCCCGCTCACGCGGAGGCCCAGCCGTTCGTGGACGCTGAGCGGGATGCCCAGGTCCGCGAGGTAGAGCTCGCCGACGTACGCACGGACGGCGGGTTCAAGGAGCCCGCGCTTCGGCAGGTCCAGCATGAGGGTGGTGATTGCGCGGATGGCGGGGACGCTCACCTGGCCAGTGGTGGCGTTGATGCCGGTGGGGACGTCGACGGCGAGGATCGGCCTGGTTGAGGCGACGGCAAGTTCGGTGACGGCCGCGGCAATGCCCACCGGGGGGCCTTCCAAGCCGTAGCCGACGAGCGCGTCGATGACGAGGTCGGCGCGGGCGAGCTGGTCTTCGAGGGCGATTTCGGTGGCTTCCATGTCGCCCGCATCGACGATGCCGGAGTTGCGCAAGATCTGGAGTTGGCGGCGAGCGGTAAAGGAGCTGTCCTCTTCGACGCCGGCAAGGACGGGCTCGACCGAAGCGCCCCAGTTGGCCAGGTTGCGGGCGGCGGCGAGGCCAGCAGCCCCCTTGTTGCCCCCTCCGGCCATGACGACGACGCGGCGCGCCCGGCCCCGCCCGCCAAGCATCGCAAGGGCCAACTGGGCGATTGAGCGGCCGGCATTCTCGGTCATTTGGAGAATGTCGATGGCGTACTCCTCCTGGGCCACGCGCTGAACGTCGCGCATCTGGGCAGCGGTTACCCCTTTTACCTCCGAGAGGCGACGCTGGGGAAACCCGCCGGGATCAGCTCTTACAGCCATGGTTCAACTCCATGCCCCTCACAGCCAGCCTGGCGCGCCGGGTGGGGCGCTGTACAGCCCATGGTGAGTCGGGCACGGCGGCCAGTCTACGTCCGCTTGTGATATCCGTCACGGGCAACGCTGGCGTGACGGCGTCTCGGGAATTCATGGAAGGAGGAAGAGGGCTCCAGCTCTCAGGTAGGTTGTAGCTGAGCAAGCACAACAAACCTTGGAGGATAGAGCCATGCTGAGCTGAGCAGACCGAATCGAGCCTCGATGCCAGGAAGGGAAGCGGGGAGGGCGCCGGCTGTCCCCTGCCGCCGGGCCTGCGTTGCGGCCCCACCCCTCTCCGGTAGAATCGCGGCGGGTAGCGCGGAGGATGTGCTTCGCAAGCGTTGCACTGGAACGAACTGGCGCCCACGCCCCAGATCGCTAGAGTAAGCCAATGCCCGAGACGGCCCGCACTCCCGAAGTCGAAGCGGCGATGGACGCCTACTTCGCCGCAAGCGCCCTGCTGGACCCGATCCGGCTTCGCATCTGGGACACCGAACACCTCACCGTCACCCAATTGCGGCTCCTCGGCCACCTCTTCGAGCAAGAAGGGCTGAGCAACGCCGAACTGGCCGACCGTCTCTACGTCACCCGGCCGTCCGTCTCGGCCCTGCTCGAGCGGCTCGAGCGCGGCGGCTTCATCCGCCGTGAGGTGGCCCAGAACGACCGCCGCGGCATCAGCATCTGGTTGGAACCGCGCGGCCGGGAGGTGACGGCCAACCTGCGGGAAGAGATTCGACGCTACTGCGCCCACCTCATGAGCGAGCTTTCCCCTTCGGAGCTGGCCGTTTTCACGGCGGCCGCCAACCGCTTCGCCGAGCTGGGCGCGGCCCGCAGGCGCAAGGACCTGGAGTCCGGTTCGGCCTCGCCGTAGGCCACCGTCCACCTGATTGATCTGGTTTGGCCCGGCGATCCGCCGATGCTAACCGTATGAACCTTCGCCGGCTGGTAGCTGCCATCACCGTCGTGTGCGTGGCGCCGTTCGTCGCGGGCACCCCGGCCGGCGCCTCGGCAGCCCCGTCCAACCCGTTTCCCAGTGCCTCAGACACCTACTACCGGCTCGACGTGCCAAACGGCACGATGAGCGTCACGGTCGAGCTGACGATTCAGAACGCGACCGGCAAGGAAGCCACCACCCTTCCCGTCTACGCGATGCCCGGTGCGACAAATGTCGTCGTCATGAGAGACGGCGTTGTCCTCCCCACGGCTACTTCCAACGCCGTCTTTGGCCAGGCCCAGGGGACCAAGGAGAAGGTTGTCCTGGTCGCCGCCACGCTCCCGGCGCCCGTAAAGGCCAATG
Source organism: Anaerolinea sp. (assembly GCA_013822275.1). Lineage (GTDB taxonomy): Bacteria > Chloroflexota > Dehalococcoidia > Tepidiformales > Tepidiformaceae > PNKC01. The sequence continues at coordinate 11,589 of PNKC01000033.1, forward strand.
TCAAGACCGACCTCGTGGCCACCTATACCGTGCCGGCCCAAAAAGGCGACTACCTGCGCCTGCAGCCCGGCGCGATCGAGACGGCGTTCATCGGCCAGGGGCCGGGGTCGTTCGTGTTCGTCGATGTCCCCTCCGCCGCCGAAACCTACTTCGACCCCGGCTGCCTGAAGGTCTCTGACCAGCCGAAGGACGTGACAAGCGCCGGCCTGGAGCGCTGGGTCTGCGGCGACGTTGCCGTGATCGCCCTCAACAGCGACAAGCCGGACGTCCTCAAGCGCTGTGCCGACCTGGATGACAAGTGCCGCCAGCGCGAGTCCATCTCCACCTTCTCCGCGTTCGTCCAGTCGATCACCGACCAGTCACTCCGCGGGCGGTTGGAGACGGAGATACCTCTCCTGGAAGGCAACAAGACGCTCGCCTTCGGCTATTTCCGGCGGGACCAGGCCTGGGCGGAAAAGCAGTTCGCCATTGCCAAGCAGGCTTTGCCGAAGCTTGAAGCACTCTTCGGCTTCCCCTACCCAAATGGCGGCACGATCTCCATGCGCCAGTCGCACAACATCGAACAGGTCGGCGCCGCCGGGATCGCCTTCCCGGACGAAGGGATCGTACTCCTCACGCCCGACACCGGCTTCGACGCCGAGGTGACGGTCCACGAGCTCGCGCACCAGTGGGCCGGGGCAAACCTGACCGACGGCTGGCTCTGGGAAGGCCTCGCTGAATATGCGACGAGGAAGGTCGCGCCCGCCCTCGGGATCACGCCGATCGATCGCCGCTGGCAGTCGTTCGGGCACAAAGACCCCCTGATGACCTGGTACAACGGTTCTCTGGTGTACAACCCGGACTATTGGTACGGCAAGGCGGGCGCGTTCTGGACGGCCTACGAAAGCGCGATCGGCGGGCCGGAGCACATGGTCAAAGTGCTGGCCCAGACTTCGCCGCGCAACCCCCGCTCTCCCTACGACGGCCGCTGGTTCATGGACGCCGGCGAGCGCGTGAGCACCGCCAACCTGGATTCGCTTTTCCTCGAATGGGTGTTCAACCCGGCGACAGCGGCCTCGCTCGTCCAGGACCGGCGCGCGACCTACTCCGGATTGAACGCGATGTTGGCGCGGGCCGCGGAGATGGGCCTGGCTGGCACGCCAACGGACATCCTGGACAACCTGGATGCCTGGAGCTTCGGCCCGGTGGACGCCCAGGTCGCCAGGGCAAGCGGCCTCCTGGACGCCTACGCCACCGTCGTCCGGTTGACGCTGGAAGCCGGGCTGCCGCCCAGCCAGGGCGTGCCACAGTCCTGGGCCACGCAGCCGCTCGCGAAAACCGCCGGGGTCGTTGAGGAGCAGCGCCAGGCGCTCAAGGTGATCCAGGACAGCAGCCGGCAGTTCGCCAATGACCCCGAGGACTCCCCGGGGCGAAAACAGATTGGCCAGGCCGCGGAAGCGTTCGCCGCAGGCGACTTCGCCGAAGCGAAGCGGCTGGCCACCTCCTCGCTCACGAGCGCATACAACCAGGAAGCGGCCGGGAAGATGATCGGCCTCGCAAAGAAGAAGCAGGGCGAATTTCGCCCCGGGTTCCTCGCCCGCGTCGGGATGCTCATGCGAGACCCCAGCGAAGACCTCGACGCCGCCGAGCAGGCTTACGCCGCCGGGGACGGCGCGCGGGCGCTGCAGCTTTCCCAATCCGCATACGACGCCTGGGATGGCGCCGAAGCTCGGGGCCTGCGGATCCTTGCCATCCTCATGGGCGTCATGTGCGCCCTCAGCGGTGGCGTGTGGCTCCTGCTCCGGCGCATGGACCGGACGGCGCAAGAGGCGGTGGCCAGGGCCCGCGGTGGCCGCACCGGCCACGTAATCGAAGCCTCCGAAAGCCGCTCGGGCTGGAAGGACTGGGAGAACATCCCCTGAGGCCTCAGCCCTGGATCGCCTTGAGTGCCAACCGCGCCCCCACCAGCACCAGGGCGGCGGCCAGCGCCCGCATGATCGCCCCCCCGTGAAGCCGGTGTGAAAGCTTCGCCCCGATCTGCGCGCCCGGCACGGCCCCCAGCGCGAGCAGCATCGCCTGGAACAGCGAGCGGTCCCACGAGAGGGCGCCGCTGATGAAGTGCACGGCCGTGCCCTCGCCCGCCATGAACATCAGGACGAACTGCGAGGTCGCGGTGGCGATATGCACCGGGAAATGGAGCATCGTTGCCATCACAGGCACGTGGATGACGCCACCGCCAATCCCCAGGAGGCTGCTCAGGAACCCGATCCCGGTGCTGATCGCGACCCCCTTCCAGAGGTTGAAGGCGTACACGAAGGTGTTGCCCTGGGCATCGCGGATGCGCCGCCGGACAACTCCCCGCCCGGTTACCGGCTCGCTGATCGCCGTCCGCGATGAGCGCAGCACGAGGAACAGCCCGATTGAGATCAACACCACCGCGAAGATCGCGTCAAACGTCCGCCTCGGGATATAGCCGACCACGATCGCCCCGCTGATCGCCCCCGGAAAAGTGCCCAGCACGAACCAGAGTCCGCTGTTGTAGTCGATCCGTTTTTGGCGCGCATAGGCGATCGACCCGGATGCCGCGTTCGCGCAGACCACGAAGAGCGACATGGAGGTAATGGTCTCCGCATCCTTCTGCGGGTAGACGAGGAGAAGCACGGGGACGAGGGCGAAGCCGCCGCCGGCGCCCACGAGTGTCCCGAAGGCCCCCACCACGACGCCGAGCGGGACCAGCCAGAGGTCGTTCAGTTCCAGGTGCGGCTCCCGAAGCGGATACGGGCGAGTCTGCGGCCGGGCAGGGCTACGCGGAATCTCACACCGGGATGTCCGGGTGTTCGCCAAAGTCCATCCGCCGCCGAGCCCCGTTTCCACGCCAACGGACGCGGTCCCACGTCCCGCCGATGCGGTCGAAGAAATGGGCCAGGCGCCGCTCCAGGCGTCCCCGCAGCCATGAGCGGGTGGAGCCCGTTTCGCGGTAGCGGGCGTAGCGCTCCTCCAGCCGCCGCTTCGGACGCGTGCGCTGGATCCGGCTCAGTTCCCGCAGGATCCCGCGCCGCAGCAGCTCCGCCGCTTCGGCGTGGTCGGTATGGGCGCCGTCGCCCGGCTCCGCGATCGTCCTGTCGATGATGCCGAGCTTCAAGCAGTCGTGTGAGGTGAGCCGGAGCCGCTCCGCGGCCTCGCCCGCCCGGCCCGCCTCCTGATACAGGATGGTTGCCGCGTCCTCCGGCCGGATGACTTCGTACACTGCGTTATCCAGCATCAGCACCCGGTCCGCCACGGCCAGGGCAACTGCCGCCTCGCTGTTCCCCTCCCCCGTGACGACGGCGATGGTTGGCACCGGGGAGTCCAGCATCGTCGCCATGCACTGTGCAATGGCGTGTCCAAGGCCGGCTTCTTCGGCTTCGAGCGTGGGGAGGGCGCCCGCTGTGTCGATCAACGTGACCACCGGAAGGTTGAGTTTGCCCGCCAGCTTGAGGGCGCGTTCCGCCTTGCGGAAGCCTGCCGCGCGTACGTAGCCGTCGCTGGCGTTGCCCGAATGGGCGTGGTTCTGGCCGATAATCATAACCGCCTCGCCGCCCAGCGAGCCGACGCCCGCCACGATCGCCGGGTCGTCCTGCCCGGTCCGGTCACCCCGCAAGGCGATGAACGACGTCGTCATCCGGGCGATGAAATCGGTTGCCGTGGGCCGCAGTTCGTGGCGGGAGATCTGCACTTGCTGCCAGGCGGCGCGCTGCGTGTGGGGGCTCCGGCCCGGGCGTGTATCCCGCGCTGCCGTGATCGTGTAGTCGTTCAGGAAGAGGTCCAGCATCAGCGCCAGCGAGTCGCGCAGTTGTGGGCGGGGGACGACCGCGTCGATGAGCCCGCGCTGCAGGTGGGCCTCGGAGGTGTGCGCCTTGAGCGGGAGGTCGCCCTCCGTCTCTTGTAGTGCCCGCAGGGCTGCGTAACCCAACAGCGCGTTCGGCTCGGCGATGAGGATGTCGGCAAGGTTCACGAATCCCGTGTAGGCGGAGCCCGTCGTCGGGTCTGTAAGCACGGCGATGAACGGCAGGCGGGACTTGCTGTGCTTGCGCACGGCCGCCGCCACGCGCGGCGCCTGCATTAGCGCCAGCAGACCCTCCTGCATGCGCGTGCCAGAAGTCGAGCAGACCACAACCACGGGCAACCGCCGGGCGGCGGCCTTTTCAAATGCCCGCGCCAGCCGTTCCCCGGCGACTACACCAATGGAACCGCCAAGGAAGGAAAAGTCCAGGACTCCTATGACGAGGTCGCGGCCCAGGATGGACCCCGTCCCTGTGAGCGCGGACTCCGTTAGCCCGGTCCGCCGCTGGGCGCTGATGATGCGCGAACGGTAGGACTGCTTGCCGTGGAAGGAGAGGGGGTCGATCGCCGTTACGCCGCGGTCGTCTTCGTGGAAGCTCCCCGCGTCCAGGAGCGACGCCAGCCGTTCGTGGGCGCTCAGGTGGAAGTGAAAACCGCAGGAATGGCACACCCGGTACCGCTCGTACGAACGGGAGCCTTCGAGGTCGGCGCCACAGGAGAGGCACTGCTCGTGGGCGGGCGCCAGGGCTTCCGGCTCGCCTGATTCCGAACGGCGCAGGATGGTCTTCAGACTCTTCACAGTGTCCAGTTTACCAAGGCAGGTCCTCTTCCGTTTCGCGTTCAAGCACGCGGCGCGACTCGCCCTCTTCGCGCGGGCCAACCACCCCTTCTTCTTCGAGGATCTCCATCAGTTTCGAAGCCTTCAGATAGCCGATCCTCAGGCGTCGCTGAAATAGTGATGGGGAGACGCGCTGATGCTGTCCCGCAAGTTCGCGGGCGCGTTCCACCACCGGGTCTTCGCGGCCAACTTCGATGTCGGCCTCGCCCCCGTTTTGCTCCAGCAACGCCTGCTCCAGCAGGGCGTCCGCGTTTTCCGGCGCCAGCGCGGCGAAGCGGTCCTGTTTCCAGAACTCCACGAGCCGTTCCACTTCCGGGTCCGATACGTAGACGCCCTGGATGCGGATCGGCTTGGCTGCGTCGGTGGGCATGTAGAGCATGTCGCCCCGGCCCAGCAGCTTCTCAGCCCCGCCCATGTCCAGGATCGTGCGCGAGTCGATCTGCGACGTAACCGCGAAGGCGATGCGCGTCGGAAAATTCGCCTTGATCAGCCCCGTAACAACGTCCACCGAAGGCCGTTGCGTCGCCACCACCAGGTGGATTCCGGTGGCTCGGGCGAGCTGCGCCAGGCGGCAGAGCAGCTTCTCCACTTCGAACGGCGCCGCCATCATAAGGTCCGCCAGCTCGTCGATGATGATCACCCAGTACGGCAGCTTCTTCAGGATGCGCGGGTGCCGGTTGTAGGCGTCGATGTTGCGCACGCCGAGCGCCGCGAACTTCTTGTAGCGCGCGTCCATTTCCCCCACTACCGCCTGAAGCGCCCCGACTACTTTGTCCATGTCCACGATCACTTCGCTGAAGGCCAGATGGGGGATGCCGTGGTAGGCCGTCAGTTCCACCCGCTTCGGGTCCACCATCACGAACCGGACCTGGTCCGGCGTGGCGTTCATCATGATCCCCGCGATCACGGCGTTCATGCAGACGCTCTTGCCGCTGCCCGTCGCGCCGGCGATGAGGAGGTGGGGCATCTTTGCCAGGTCGGCAACAACCGGTACCCCGGAAACGCCCTTTCCGAGCGCGAGCGCGAGCTTGCTCTTGGCAGCGAGGTCGTGGAACTCCTTGGTTTCCATAACTGTCCGCATCGTCACGACCGTTGCACTGTCGTTCGGCACTTCGATACCAACAATCGCCCGCCCCGGCACCGGCGCCTCAATCCGGAGGCTCGGTGCGGCCAGGGCGAGAGCGAGGTCGTTCTGGAGGGCCGTGATCTTGTTCACGCGGACGCGCGTCCGCGACACCTCGATGCGTTCGGTCTGGGGCCGGTTGTCCGGGCCCGCAATCGTCCGGCCGTTTTCGTTCTTGACCTGCAGATCTTTGTAACGGACTTCCCAGCCCGGCTCGACCCCGAACTGAGTGACCGTCGGCCCTTCGTTAATTTCGACGACGGTCGCGTCCACGCCGAAGCTGGCCAGGGTATCCACGATCATCTGGGCGCGGGCGGCGTTGTCATGCTTCCGGCTCTGGCTCGGCAGGGGCGCGTTGAGCATTTCGATGTCCGGCAGATGCCAGCCAGACTTCGGGTCGAGTTCGAGGCCCAGTTGCTGGGGCTCAATCTCCTCGGGCGGCTCGGTCCCGGCCACGCTCTCCGGCCCAACCTTCGGCGGGGCCTCGGTCGGCGCTTCCAATACCGCCGTCGCCGCGAACTGGGCCGCGGCGCCCGCGCCGACCGGCGAACTCGGCGACGCCGGGTCGATCGATGGCCGGAAAACCACCGGGCCGTCTTCGAGCGGTACGCGGCCCATCGGCTCGATCCGTTCGAAGCTTCCGGCCCCGATGACCACTTCATCACTGTCGTGTCCGCCGCCCGGCCGCCGGAAGATGAAGGCGACGAAACGGCCGGACCCGGCCGCCGCGCGGTGTGGGTAGCGCCGCGTCCAGGCCGTTTCCATCCAGTAGGGAGCGTTCCGCGCCACCCAGCGCGTGGGGCCCGGCGCGAGCAGCGCAGCCGCCACAATGAACAGGCTGACCCAGGCCAGCTTCCCCAGGAACCCCGCGACCAGCGCCTTCCCAATTTCGCCGCCGAGCGTGACCTCCCGAAAGCTCACGTGACCGGTGCTCCAGTCCGCCCGGTTGAGCCCCATCGCTCCCCAGAAGAACAGCCCAAGGGCGACCGCGCCGCTCGCCTGGCGAAGAAACCTCTGCCGCTGCCGGTACCGCTCGCGCGCCACCACGTACGCGGCATACATCGCCCAGCCCGCGAGCACCGCCAGGCCCAGGCCGAAACGCTCCATTAGCCAGTCGCGCGTCGTCGCCGCGATGGCCGAGACATCGAGCAGGAAGAGCGCCGTCGCCACGATGACAGCACCGGCGATTATGGCCAGCAGCTCGGGCCGGCGCAGCGGCGCGAGCCGCGAATTGCCCGCTTTCTTTCTCTGTGTGCGAGGCGCGCGCGCAGGGCGGGGGCGCGCTCGGGTGCGTGCCGTCATGGCAGCCACTCCTTCTCTTCCGTCCCGGGCACCCCGCGAGCCACGAGCGGGCACGGCGGGTGCCGCTGACTTAGACCTCGACCGTCACCGTCAGCACCATGGGCCGCCTGCGCGTCTCATCATAGAGGAACTTACTGACTGCGTCCCGGATCCGCGTATTGATGTCCGCGAACTCCGCGTAGTGCTTGCCGCCCTTCAGTGAATTGGCAACGACCTGCTTCGTCCGTTCCACCAGGTCTTCACGCTCCTCAACGTCCACGAAGCCGCGCGCCAGGATTTCGGCCGGGCGTTCCAGCGCCCCCGTCTGCTTATCCACCTGCACCATCACGACCACGACCCCGTCCGTCGAGAGATGCGCGCGGTCGCGGAGGATGTGCTGGTCCACGTCGCCGATGCCAAGACCGTCGACGTAGACGTAGCTCGCGGGCACGCGGTCCCCGAGCCACGCCGAGTCTTCATCGATTTCCAGCACGTCTCCGTCCGTCAGGACGAACGCGTTGCCTTTGGGGACGCCCACCGACTCGGCCAGTTTGGCGTGGACGACGAGGTGACGGTACTCGCCGTGGATCGGCATGAAGTACTCCGGCTGGACCAGCCCCTGGATGATCTTCAGCTCTTCGCGGCTGGCGTGGCCACGCACGTGGATGTTCGAAACCCGGTTGTAGAGCACATCCGCCCCAAGGCGGAAGAGGTTATCGACGTTCCGGTAGACTGCCTGTTCGTTCCCCGGCACGGGACTGGACGAGAGGACGATCGTGTCTCCCTTCAGGATCGTCACGTGGCGGTGGTCGCCGTTCGCCATGCGCGTGAGCGCGCTCGTCGGCTCGCCCTGGCTGCCTGTTGTCACGATCGCGAGCTTCGCAGGCGGCAGGTTGCGCATCTCCTCCACGCCGACGATGACCCCATCCGGGGCGTTGATGTAGCCCAACTGCCGCGCCATGGCCACGTTGTCGATCATCGACCGCCCGGTGACAAACACTTTTCGCCCCGTGAACACCGCCGCATCGATCACCAGCTGGACGCGAGAGATGAGCGAGGCGAAGGTCGCGACAATGACCCGCCCCTGGGCGTTCACGAAGATGGTGCGCAGCGCTTCACCCACGAGCTGCTCACTGGGCGTATAGCCCTCCTGCTCCGCGTACGTGGAGTCGGCCATCAGGAGCAGGCACCCTTCGGCTCCCACCTGGGCGAGCCGGATAAGGTCCGTGTGCTGGTCCATCACCGGCGTGTGGTCTAGCTTGAAGTCGCCCGTGTGCACGAGCTGCCCGAGCGGCGTCTTGATGATCAGCCCGCAGGCGTCCGGAATGCTGTGGGCGACTGTGAAGAACTCGACCTCGAACACCCCCGCGGTGATGATTTCGCCCGGAGTGACGACGTGCGTCTCGGCGTTCTGGAGCAGCCGGTGTTCGTTCAGCTTCACGCGGATCAGGCCGTCCGTCAGCCGGGCCGAATAGACGGGCGCCTTGAACTCGCGGAAGAAGTAGGGGAGGGCGCCGACATGGTCTTCGTGGCCGTGCGTCAGGAAGACGGCCCTGAGCCTGTCTCTGTGCTCGCGCAGGTAGGTGAAGTCCGGGATGACGAGGTCCACCCCGAGCATCTCCTCCTCGGGGAACATCAACCCGACATCGACGACGATGATGTCGTCTCCGTACTCGATCAGCATCATGTTCCGGCCGATTTCGCCGAGCCCGCCAAGAGGGATAATTCGCAATGAGTTAGTTGCCATAAAACCTTCAGTCAAACAGACGGATTTGTTGGATTGGAGCCGCCTGGGGCGTCGCCGCTGCGCCTGCGTCCGGCTGGCGGGATGCGGCTTCCGCTTGGGCCGGCGCCGCGACAGTGGCCCCACCCTGCTCTTGCTCACGGGCGCGCAGCCTTCGGGCGCGGTCCAGGATCGCCGGGAGCGCCCGGAAATCGTTCAGGATGACGGTCCGCAGGCTCTGCTGATGCAGCGCCGCGGCCGGGTGGTACATGGGGACGACGAAGCGGCCGTTCGCCTGCTTGAACGTACCGTGGATCCGCGAAATAGACTGTTGCGGGAAGAACTTGCCCATGGAAAAGCGGCCCAGCGTCACGATGACGAGCGGGTCAACGAGTTGGATTTGCTCATCCAGGTAACCCGCACAGGCCGCTATTTCGTCCGGGCCGGGGTCGCGGTTCGCCGGCGGGCGGCACTTGAGGACGTTGCAGATATACACCTCGGAGCGCTTCAGGCCCCCCGCGGCGAGCAGTTCATCAAGGAATTGGCCGGCCTGGCCCACGAACGGCCGCCCCTGCCTGTCTTCGTTCGCGCCGGGCGCTTCGCCGATAAGAAGCACTTCCGCATTGAGCGGGCCCTCCCCGGGCACACTATTCGTACGCGTGCGGGCCAGCCCGCACCCCTGGCACGAGCGGACGCGTTCGTAAAGGGATTCGGCGATGGCCAGGCTCGTCGTCATACGGGAGTTGTCTCGGCGAGCAGTATCGCCTGTTTGTCGCCCCGGCGCAGGCGGCGTGTCGCTGTGGCCAGCAGCTGGATGCCGAGTCCGATCAGGATGATCGAGAAGAGGAGTTGGAGTTGCCGTGCATCCAGTTGCGTCGCCACCAGCGAGCCCGCGACACCCGCCGGGACCGCCGCCGGCACGATCCACCGCACCGCGGCCACGTCAACCGTCCCTTGCCGGTAATGCGTGAACCCGCCCATCGCCGAAGAGAAGACGATCACCCAGATCGAGATTCCCTGGGCTTCGTGTTGCCCCACGCCCAGGAGCAGCACCAGCGCCGGGACGAAGATGGAACCGCCGCCCACACCCAGGGCTCCCGAGGCCAGGCCGCCCACCAGGCCGATGGCGCCGGCAATGGCTGCCTCGGCAAGCCCGTCTACAGAAAACACGGGGGTGATGTCGCGGATGAGGAGGAGGCGGAACGCAACCGCGATCAGGAACACGCCCAGGATTTGCCGGAGGCGAAGGCCAGGGACCAGGGTGCTCCCCCGTGCCCCCGCGTAGGCGCCCGCGACCGACCCTGCCACAAGGGCCGCCACAAGGCCGGCGTCCACCTGCTCCTGGAGCGAATACGTAATTCCACCGGCGAGGGCGGAGAAAGCGATGATGACCAGAGACGTGCCGTGGGCCACGTGCTGGCGCATCTTCATCACGCCAGTCATCAAGGGGATCATGACCGCCCCGCCACCCCCACCCAGGAGCCCGCTGAGCATCCCCCCGCCGGCTCCCGTGACGACGGCCGTCCGCGCCTGGTGACGCGCCTCTCGTTCCATCAAACGGCGCCCGGAGCGGGCCGCGGTTTCTGGACGAGGAGCGCGAAAAGTACGCCGACGAAATACAGCAGCAGCAACGGCCCCGCGACCATCGTCTGGGTGATGGGGTCCGGGGTGGGCGTCACCACCGCCGCGATGACGAAGATGACGATGATCGCGTAGCGCCAGAAACCCAGCAGCTGGCGCGCGCGCACCAGCCCAAGCCGCGCGGCCAGGAGCATGACCATGGGCAGTTCGAAGGACACGCCCACCCAGAAGACAATCCGGACCACGAAGTCGACATACTGTTTGATGCCGGTCACGTTCTCGATTTCGTTGCTGCCCAGTTCGAGCAGGAAGCCGAGGGAGGCAGGGAGGATAACCCAGTATGCGAACGCCATGCCGCCCAGCAGGAAGACGACAACACCCGCGATCCCGGGCAGCAGGAGCTTCCGCTCACGCGGCGTGAGGCCCGGCACGATGAAGGCCAGCAGTTCGTAGACCAGCACCGGCGAGGCGAGCATCATGCCGCCGTACAGGCCGATCTTCACGATGATGCTGATGCGGTCCGTCGGCGAGAAGCTGGCGACCGTGAAGTCGGGAATCTGGGCCCGGGCTGGCGCGAGCATCCAGCCAAGGATCGTCTGCCAGAAGATGAAGCAGATGAGCATCCCGAGGACGACCGCCACGGCCGAAACCATCACCCGGCTGCGGAGCTCCTTCAGGTGCTCCAGCAGCGTCATCTCCGGGCCACCCGCGTGCTCGCCCAGGGCGGCGACTTGCGGCGACTCGCCTTGAATGTCGGGGACGGGCTCGGCGCTCATGCGGTCCTAAAACACCAGGGGAGGCGGGGCGTTCTCCGGCTCCGGTTTGACGTCAGCATCTGCGTTTCCGCCGCTCGCGCTGGCGGGCGTACCGGCCGTGAGGGCGGGGTCTTTGGTGAGCTCCTCGGTCGCCAGGCGAATCGGCTCCGTCGCCTCGCGCAACTCCGCGTTCAGCTTCGCTTCTTCCTGCCGCAGCGTGGCGCGGGTCGTGTCCACTTCGCCCTTGATCGTCTTGTACTGCTCTTCGACGTAGCCGATCTCATCGCTGAATTCATCACGGACGGCGCGCGCGTACGTTTGAAGGGTGCGCACGGCCCGCCCGAGCTGATAGGCCACGGCCGGCAGCCGCTCCGGGCCGACGACGACGAGCAGCAGCACAAGGACGAGCAGCAGCTCCTGGTAACCGATGCCCAGGAATTCCACTTCAAGCCCCCCCGGGCCACGGCGGGCAACCCATCACCCTACTTATCTTCGATGCCGTGGTCTCTCAGGTAGTCTACGGCGTCCTGCACGGTTGCGATCTTTTCAGCGTCTTCGTCGCTGATCTCGAGTTCGCTCCCGTCGCCGGAAAACTCCTCCTCGAGGGACATGATGAGCTCGACGAGGTCGAGCGAATCGGCGTTGAGGTCTTCGACGAAGGATGCGTTCGGCACCACTTCGTCTTCTTCGACGCCAAGTTGCTCAACAACGATGGCGCGGACACGTTCGAAGACAGTTGCCACGGGGAGGGTCTCCTGGTTGCTTAGGTTTGAGGTTGTGACTCAGGCGGCGCTTGAGTGGCGACGCGCGAGGCCTTTATGCGCTGACTGACGGTCCTCAACACGCCGTTCACAAAGCCGGGAGAACTTTCTCCCCCGTACCGGTGGGCGAGTTCCACGGCTTCGTTGACGACAGCCGCGACCGGCGCCGAATTATCGGAAAGCAGTTCCCATATTGCAAGCCTGAGAATGTTCCGGTCAACGACAGCGAGCGTCTCTACCGGATACTGCGTCGCCGCCTCGCCGATGTACGTATCAGCCTCATCGCGGCACTCGATTACCCCTGCCAGCATTCGCTGCGCCCGCCGCTGAAGCTTTGGCTCCGCCAGCGCCGGCTCCTCGTCAGCCGTCTCATGCAGGCGGCGGTCGAGCACCGCCGAGGCTTCGTGACGCGACGTTTCAGACTCATACAGGGCTTCGACCACAAGTTGGCGGATGGCGCGCTGGGGGCCTGCACTCACGCCATCACCATACCGCCGTCCACGTTTATGCACTGCCCCGTGATGTAGTTCGCGCCCTCGCTCGCCAGGAACGCCACGAGTGGCGCCACGTCCTCGGGGTTGGCGATCCGCCCGAGCGGCACCTGGCCCATCACGGCGTTGATCTGCGCTTCCGTCATGCCGGCCGTGATGTCCGTCGCAATGAACCCCGGCGCCACGGCGTTGCACGTGATTCCACGAGAAGCCACCTCGCGCGCCACCGCCCGCGTGAAGCCGATAATCCCCGCTTTTGCCGCCGCGTAATTCGCCTGGCCCGCGTTGCCCATCACCCCAACCACACTCGTGATGTTGATGATCCGACCACCCCTTGCCCGCAGCATGGGCCGCATCGCCGCTTTCGTGACCAGGAACGTGCCCCGCAGGTTGGTGTTCTGGACCGCGTCCCAGTCGTCTTCCGACATGCGCATGAGGAGCCCGTCGCGCGTGATCCCCGCGTTGTTTACAAGGATGTCCAGGCTGCCGAACGCGTCCACCGTCCCCTTGACGAGACCGGCGGCGGCGTCCGCTTTCGAGACGTCACCCGCGATCGTGATCGCTTCGCCCCCGGCTCCCCTGATTGCCGCCAGGACGGACTCGGCAGCCGCGGCGTTGGACTGGTAGTTCACCGTCACCTTCGCCCCGCGCCTCGCCAACTCAATGCAGATGGCGCGGCCGATCCCCCGCGACCCGCCAGTGACCAGCGCGGCGCGCCCGTCCAGGTCTCCCATTTTGGCGCCCCCTAGAGCTGGACGCGGACAGTTGTCGCGTCGTTGACGTTGATGCAGTTCGATTTGCGCAGCATGCGCTTTATGATCGCGCTCAGGACCCTTCCCGGGCCAAATTCGACAAACGTCTCAACGCCCTGTTCGCCGAGGAAATCGACTGTCCGGCTCCACTGGACCGGCCGGCAGACCTGGTCCACCAGCTCATGGCGGATGGCCGTCCCGTCCTTCACTGGCATCGCTGTGCAGTTCGCGATCACGGGCACCAACGGGTCGTTGATCGCGGCCGTCGCCACCGGCTGGACCATGCCATCCGCCGCGGGCCGCATAAGCGAGCTGTGGAAGGCGCCGCTCACGCTGAGAGGGATGACCTTCGCCGCGCCGCGCGCTTTGGCGTAGTCAAGCGCGCGCACCACCGCCTCGCGCCGCCCGCCGATCACAACCTGGCCGGGCGCGTTGACGTTGCACACTTCCGCGCCCGCCTCCCGGCAGACATCCTCGCAGTCCGCAATGTCCAGGCCGAGGATCGCCGCCATCGTCCCTGGGTTCTTTTCGCCCGCTGCCTGCATCAGTTCGCCACGGATGCGGAGGAGGCGGATGGCTTCATCGAACGGCAGCGCGCCCGCGGCGACCAGGGCGGAATACTCGCCCAGCGAGTGGCCAGCCATGAATGCCGGGGTATCGAGCAGGCCCGGCGTAACCTGCGTGGCCACCTTCAGCAGTGCCAGGCTGGTTACCGCTATCGCGGGCTGGGCGTTGCGGGTCTGCTGGAGCTCTTCTTCCGGTCCTTCGAAGCAGAGCCTGCTGAGCCTGAAGCCGAGGATCTCATCGGCGTGATCGAACAGTTCGCGCGCCGCCGGGAACTCTTCGTAAAGATCCTTCCCCATGCCCACGGACTGGGCGCCCTGGCCGGGGAAAACGAACGCGCGGCCCTGCACAGCGGGGCCGTTGAACGCGAGAAATGGAGCTGCCGCCACGTCCGGCGAGGCTAGCTGTCGAGTTCGGGTGCCGGCATCGCGATGGCTTCCCGGCCCCGGTAGGTCCCGCAGATCGGACAGGCGTGATGGGCGAGACGGGGGCTCTTGCAGCGAGGACAATCGATCACGTGCGGCATCTTGATCTTCAGATGGCTGCGTCGCTTGCCCTGCCGGGAGCTGGGATATTTCCGCTTCGGTAGCGGGGGCATAAAGGGTCTCCTTCAGGTCGTTACCCATTGCTTGTACGCTTCAGCGCGGCGAGCGCGGCCCATCGCGAATCGATTGGCCGGCGTTCGCAGCGGCAGGCTGCGATGCTCAGGTCCTGGCCGCACTCGGGGCAAATCCCCGGACAGTCCGGACGACAAAGCGGCTGCATCACTGCAGCCATCTCGCTATATTGCCGCACTGCCTCCGTAATGTCGATCGTGTGGTTCAGTGCGATCAGGAACGCTTCCGGGTCTTCCGGCGGGGGCAGGTGGCTACCCGTTGCCACCTCCACCTGCTGCGCGAAGACCTCTTCAAACATGATGTGCGCGGGGTAAGCAAACGGCGCAAGGCACCGGCTGCAGGTCGCTTCAAGCAGCACGTCCGCTTCGCACAGCACAAGCACGCCGCCCGGTGTCCGGATAAGCTGCACGGTCCCCCGGTGGACGGGCGGGTCTGGCTGAAGGACATAATCACGGCCCGAACCGGCGGGCTCGCGGAGCAGAGTGGCGACATTAAACAGCATCGGGAACGCCTCGCGGGTGGAGGTTGAACCAGTATAGCCGCGTTGCTCCGCGGCACTGGCCGGGCGCCCCACCATAACGGCGCCGGTTCCGTAATGATTGCGCAAAATCCTCTCGGCGGCCCACCAAAACGCCTGTACGCTGGCGGCCACCCTGCGTAGTCTTAGCTGCTGAGGTTAGCCTTCGCCACCATGAGCCAGGTTTCCGAACTGCAGACCCTCCAGGAACTCGATGACCAGGCAGCCGCCCTCCGCGCCGCCCTCGACGACGTCGAGCGCAAGCTTCGCGGCGACGAAGAACTTGATGCCGCTCGCCGCCTGTTCGCGGTTACCGAGACGGCCGTCAGCCCCCTGCGAAAGGACGGCGCGCGGCTGGACGGACAGGTCAAGGCGCTCACCGCCAAGATCGAGCAAGAGGAAAAAAAGCTCTACAGCGGGACCGTCACGAGCCCGAAGGAGCTGCAGAACATCCAGCACGAAGTCGACTCGCTCAAGGAACAGCGCGCCCGCGTCGGAGACCAGTTGCTCGACGTGGAACTCAAACTGGACGTAGCGAACCGCGAATACGAGTCCGCCGCGGCCTCCGTGAAGGCCCTTGAAGAGGCCCGCGCGAAGAGCGTTGATGGCTGGCGCCACGAAGTGAATACGCTCCACGACGGCATCACCCGCGTCGATGCCCGCCGCGAGTCCCAAAAGACGAAAATCCCCCCGCGCGCGCTTGCCGTTTACGAGCGCGTCCGCGAACGCCGTGGCGGCAACGCCCTGGCGAAGATCCAGGGGAGCACCTGCAGCGCCTGCCGGGTCTCCATGCCGGATTCCGTCCGGAAGCAGGCGTTTCACCCGGATGTGCTCGTCCAGTGTCCCAACTGCGAACGCATCCTCTACCTGGGGTAGTTGCGGAGGCGACCATGAAGGCGGTCGGCTACTTCGTCGAAGGCGCGCGCCGGGCCGGTGCGAAGCGGAGCATCGGCGACCAGAACCAGGCCTTTCTTGATTTCTGCACCCGCCAGGGCTTCGAAGTCTCCGCCACCTTCCTCGATACCGATGCCCCCGGCCAGCCCGGGTTCCGCCAGATGCTCCAATTCCTCCAGCGCGACGACCGCGGTTTCACCGTCGTCGTCGTCGATAGCCTCGGGGTGCTCGGAAACGACCTTGGCCAGGCGGCCATGAAGCTCCTCACAATCGAAAACTGCGGCGTGCAAGTGTTGCTCGCCAACAACGGCCGCGAGGCGGCCCGCGAGATGGTCACCGCCTGGGCAGATCGTGGCGACGGCACGCCAGTCTCCGAAAAGGTGCGCAGCGCCATGCGCCGCAAGGCTGTGCGCGGCGAAGTCCTCGGCCGCCCGCCGTATGGCTACCGGGTTGGGCCGCGGCGAAGGCTGGAACTGGTACCGGAAGAGGCCGTCGTCGTCCGCTACATCTTCCGGCTCTACCTCCAGGAAGGCATGGGCATCCGCAAAATCGCCGGCCAGCTGAACGAAGAGAAGGTCCTCACTCGCCGCGGCGGGCGGTGGAGCATGGTTACCGTCCGCGATCTCCTCCGCAACCGGAGCTACCTCGGCACCTATCAGCGGTTCGGCGTGAAGGTGCCCGGAAGCCACTCCGCGCTCGTATCCGCCGATGACTTCCGGCTCGTCCAGGAACGCCTCCAGACTCACCACGGCGGCCAGCGCGAGCGCACCGTCACCCCTTTCCTCCTCAGCGGGCTCGTCTTCTGCGGCCGCTGCGGCAACAAGATGATCGGCGTCAGCCGTCGCCAGCGCTGGACGACGAAAGACGGCGTGGCGCGTGCCGCCGCCTACCGCTACTACCAGTGCGAAAGCCGCACGAACCAGAACGCCTGCAACTACAACACCCAGCGCACCGCTGAACTGGAAGCAAAACTCCGTGAAGCCCTCGCCGAGGATGCGCCGGCCGTCAGCCGCGTGCGCCGCGCCGGCAACGTCGATTCCTACCTCCTGGACGTCATGGGCCAGGTCGATAAGGTGGAAGCGAGGATGAAACGCACGCGTCGCCAGGTCGAGGAGCTCGTCGGCGACGCCGCCCACGGTCACATCTCTGTCGAGCGGATGCGCTCCCTGGGAGGCGGGCTCGCCCGCGAACAGGAAGGGCTCGCGGCCGAACTTGCCCTCGCCCGCGAGCGGCTGCTCGCGCAGCAATCGGAGGCTGAACGCCGCCGCCACCTCCAGGACCTGCAGAAGCGGCTGGCCCGGGAATGGGATGGCCTGGAGTTCAACGAGCTGCAGGCCGGCCTGCGCGAACTCATCGACCGGGTCGAAGTCGATGGCCCCGAAATGAAGCTCTTCCTTCGGCTATGAGACTGACTGTGTTCGCCGACGGCGCCTCCCGCGGCAACCCCGGGCCTTCCGCCATCGGCGCCTCGATCCGTGACGGGGACGGCCTGGAACTGGCCACCGTGAGCCAGAGGACGGGCATCGGCACGAACAACCAGGCCGAGTACCGTGCTGCCCTCGAAGGCGTCCGCAAGGCTCGCCAGTTGGGCGCAACGGCCATCGACCTGCGGCTGGACAGCGAACTCGTCGTCCGCCAGCTGTCCGGCCTCTACCGCGTCCGCAACGCCGCGCTCAAAGCGCTGTTCACGGCGCTGCTCCAGGAGTTGGAAGCCACGGGCCCGTACACGGTTGGCCATGTCCCGCGGGCACGGAACGCCCGCGCCGATGCCCTCGCCAATGCCGCCCTCGACGCCAAGGTCCTCGACTGAGCGTTACCTGCTTTTTACGCCCCGTTCACTCAGCCGCCTTTACGAATGCCCACAACGGTTGACAGGAGGAGTAAGCTGAAAGCGGAACACAGATAGACGGAGGCCCCGATGATGCATCAAAAGCTCCATGTCTACTACGGGGTCTGGCAGGTTGATAGGGCTGGTTCGCGCTAGCGGACCAGGTACGGAAACCGCCCGCGGGCCAGGCCACAGGAGTTCTTCCACACCGGCGCCCCACGCAAGTTGAGCACCGGTTCGTCCCCCCCGGGGACGAGGGCCGAAGGGCGCCGCAAGGCGGCAACAACGCAATCAAACAAGAGGCTCCGGCACACCGGAGCCTCTCCCTTTGTGCCGTTCACCGCCCCTCTCCAATTCTCAGAGCCGGAGCGATTATCAGAGCCCGGAGCGCTCAAGCGACGGGTCCGATCCCCACCCCCCGGCCAAACCCGGCAAAACGGCCCGAGTAACCACCGCCCTTCGCGCCTCATTCCTCATTCCTCATGCCTCATGCCTCATGCCTCAACTGAATCAGTTCAGTCAGAATCCCTACCCGGGTGACCGCTGCTGGTTCGCCAGCAGAGG
>PNKC01000034.1 GCA_013822275.1 Anaerolinea sp.
ATAGAGCGTGCCGTTGTAGGGTGCGCCCAGTTCAGCCATCCCCCGCATGATCGGCTCGACGATTTCGCGGTTGATGCGGCCGGTGAGGGCCTCGTCCACGCGGATGCTTGGGCTGTAGGCGCCCATGCCGCCCGTATTGAGGCCGATGTCGCCATCCTGGGCGCGCTTGTAGTCCGTCGAAAACGGCATCAACCGAGCTGTCTTGCCATCGCAGAAGGCGTGGGCGCTTGTTTCCCAGCCGGGCATGTCCTGTTCGATCACGACCGTATCGCCAGCGCTGCCGAAGTCGCGCCGGACCATGGCGATATCAAGCGCATTGAGGGCTTCCCAGCGGTTGTTGCAGCCGATGGCGCCTTTGCCGGCGGCCAGCCCGCTGGCCTTCACCCAGAGCTTCTGCTCCGGGATGGACTCAACATAAGCGCGGGCTTCGGCGTAGTTCGTGAAGCTCCGGGCGGAAGCGGTGGGGATGCCCCGCTGGACCATGAAGTCTTTCGCCCAGGCCTTGCTCGATTCCAGCCGCGCTGCTGCCTGCGTGGGCCCGTAGCAGAGGATCCCGGCTTCGGTCAGGCGGTCGACGAGTCCCAGTGGCTGCGGGTCGTCCATCGTCGCCAGGTAGAAGTCGATGCGGTGCTCTTTGGCCGTCTTCACCAGGCCGTCAATGTCCCTGGGCTGCACGGGCAGATTCGTGCCGAGCGTGGCCGTGCCGGGATTACCCGGCGCGATGAAGAGTTCGTCCACCAGCGGGCTCTGGCGGAGCTTCCACGCCACTGCGTGCTCACGTCCCCCCACGCCAACCAGGAGCACGCGCGCGCCCATCAGGCGCCGCCCCTGGCGGCAGATTCACGATTCGCGATTCGCGATTCACGGGTGGCGGCGGCCTGGCGGGACTGCCGCGATCCCGGCACCACGGGCCGAATCGCGAATCGTGAATCGTAAATCGACAATTCGCTCACTCCCACTCGATCGTCCCAGGCGGCTTGCTGGTGATATCGTAGACGACGCGGTTAATCCCGTGGACTTCGTTGACGATGCGGTTCGAGATCTTCGCCAGGAGATCGTGTGGCAGCCGCGCCCAGTCGGCCGTCATCGCATCATCGGCCACAACGGCGCGGACGACGACCGCATAACCGTAGGTCCGGAAGTCACCCATCACACCGACGCTTTTGGTGTCCGTGAGGACGGCAAAGCTCTGCCAGAGATCGCGGTAGAGTCCGGCGGCGGCGATTTCGTCCATGACGATTCGGTCGGCGAGGCGAAGCATGTCCAGCTTCTCCTTCGTGACCTCGCCGATTACGCGAATCGCAAGGCCGGGGCCAGGGAACGGGTGCCGCCAAACCATCTCCTCCGGGAGTCCGAGGGCTTCGCCGATGCGGCGCACTTCGTCCTTGAACAGGTAGCGGAGCGGCTCAACGAGACCAAGCTTCATGTCCGGCGGGAGTCCGCCGACGTTGTGGTGGGTCTTGATTTTCACGGAACCTGCGCCGTGCGAGGCGCTCTCGATTACATCCGGATAAAGCGTCCCCTGGCAAAGGAAGTTGGCATCCTCGATCGCGCGGGCTTCCTCCTCGAAGATGCGGATGAAGGTGTTTCCGATGCGCACGCGCTTCGTCTCCGGATTGGTTACTTCGGCCAACTGAGAGAGGAACTGGTCTTCAGCCTCCACGTGCACCAGGTTGATGTGCATGTTCCGTGTGAAGGTCTCAACGACCTGGACAGCTTCGCCGAGGCGCAGGAGGCCGTTGTCGACGAAAATGCACGTGAGCTGATCCCCGATCGCCCGGTGGACGAGCGCCGCGGCCACGGCGCTATCGACGCCGCCGGAGAGGCCGCAGATGACGCGGCCGCTGCCGACCTGCGCGCGGATGGCCGCGATCGATTCATCAATGAAGTTGCCCGCCGTCCAGGTCCCCTCCGATCGGCATATCCCCTGGACGAAGTTCTTCAGGATCTCTTTGCCGCGGGGCGTATGGACCACTTCGGGGTGGAACTGGATGCCGTAGTACTGCCGTTTGGGGTCAACCATGACGGCGTGGGGCGAATTGCCCGAACTGGCGAACGAAGCAAACCCCGGCGGGATCTTCGAAAGGCGGTCGCCATGGCTCATCCACACGTCGATGTCATCGTCCAGGCCGTCGAGCAGGGGACAGGGGGCCGATCGGCTGATCCAGGCGGGGCCGTATTCGCGCTCGGTGCCGGGCACCACCTCCCCGCCGAGTTGGTGGGCCATCAGTTGCATCCCGTAGCAGATGCCCAGGACGGGCAGCCCCGAATCCCAGACCCATTGCGGCGCGAGTGGGGCGCCCTCGTCGTACACGCTGCTGGGGCCGCCCGAAAGGATGATGCCGCGGACGTCGAGACCGCTGATGCACTCGCCCGGGGCGTCGAAGGGGAGCAGTTCGCAGTAGGTGTTGAGTTCGCGGACGCGGCGCGCGATAAGCATCGTGAACTGCGAGCCGAAATCAAGGACGACGATCGTTTCGTGTCCTTTGGCGGGGTCCAGGGCAGCGGTCGGTTGGGATTCGGTGGGGGCGTCTGACATTACAGTTGCCATGATCGACAGTAGCAAACGGGCAGGGTGCAATCAAAGCAGTCGACGTAACGCCGCAGAGACGCTGAACGGCACCTCACGTTGTCGTAGAATGAGTCCATGACCGCCAAGGAAGCGCTCCGGGAACGCATCGACTCGCTGACGGAAGAAGAAGCCGCCGACCTCCTCGACCGCCTCGAGTGGGAATCGACCGAGGAGGAATGCCCCACCCCTCAACAGGCAAGGCTCCTGGCCGAGGGCAAAGCCGAGTTCGATGCGGGCCAGTACGTGGATGGCGAGGAGTTTCTCCGCGCCCGCGGGATGTGAAGTACTCGCTAGAGCTTTCCCGCCAGGCGGCGCGGTACTTCGACCGCCTTGACACTCCGACTCAGGCGCGGGTTGCATCCATTCTGCGAGAGATCACAGCTGACCCTTACGGACGGTCGTCCAAAGCACTCGCAGGCTATCCCGGAGAGCGCTCGGCGCGGGTGGGCACGTTGCGAGTTCTCTTCGCGATCCTCAACGATCGCCCGGTTGTAAGGGTGCGCGGCATTGGTCCGCGCGGGCAAATCTACCGTGAACTTGGGCGGTGAACGGCACCCCAGGTTGTCGTAGAATGAGTCCATGACCGCGAAAGAAGCACTCCGGGAACGCATCGATCTACTGACGGAAGAAGAAGCCGCCGACCTCCTCGACCGCCTCGAGTGGGAGTCGACCGAGGAAGAAGAGCTGACTCCCGAAGAGTGGGCCAGGGTGCGCGAGGGTGAACGTCAGATTGCCGCCGGTGAGACGGTGGACGCCTCCGCGTTCATGGCTCGCTTCCGCCGGTGACGTACCGGATTACCTTGGCTCGGCACGCTAACAGCTACCTCGAAAGGCTGGAGGTCGAAACTCAGGAGCGATTTGCGGACCTGTTCGAACGACTGGCGGAAGCTCCGATGGAGCACTCGAAGCAACTTACCGGCCGGGGTGGGCGCCGGTCAGCGAGGGTCGGCGCATGGCGGGTCATCCTCCAGATCGACGCGCCGAACCGGGAAATACTGGTCAGCGACATCGGCCCCCGCGGCCAGGTCTATCGGCGCCTCTAGGTGGAGACCAGGGCTGCCCCATCAACGCCGGCGAATCTCGTGGCCTGCGCCGCCCACCTCGCGGCGGGCCGTCTTGCGATCCTGCCAACGGACACGGTCTACGGCATCGTGGCCGACGCCTCGGACGAGCGTGCTGTGCGGGCGATTTACGATGCCAAGGGAAAGGGCTCCGAAGCGCCCCTCCAGTTGCTCTTCGGGCCGTCTCGCCACCAGCTCGACCGCTATGCGGCCCTCACGCCTGTCGCCGAGGCCCTGGTGGAAGCGCTTGGCCCGGGGGGCTGGACCATCATCGTCCCGGCGCGTACTGGCTGGAGCTCGGCGGCGCTCGCCGGCGGGACGACGGTTGGCTTCCGCATTCCCGGCGCGCCTGTTGTGCATCGCGTGGTCGAACTGCTCGGTGGGCCGCTGGCGGCGTCGAGCGCGAACCGTCACGGTGGCCCGAGTCCCACGACCTGCGAGGAAGCAATCGGCCAGGTCGGCGAGCACTGCGCCTGCGCGATCGACGCGGGGCCAACGCGCGAGGGGCTTGACTCCACCGTAATCGACTGCGCGGGTGATGAGCCCCGCGTCCTGCGGGAGGGCGCGATAGACCGCCTGACGGTCGCCCGT
Source organism: Anaerolinea sp. (assembly GCA_013822275.1). Taxonomy (GTDB): domain Bacteria; phylum Chloroflexota; class Dehalococcoidia; order Tepidiformales; family Tepidiformaceae; genus PNKC01. The sequence goes on from PNKC01000034.1 coordinate 4,225, forward strand.
ATACTGGGCTTAGAGACCATCACCGTCCTCAGGAGCGTCCGCCCGTGAAGCTCGCTTTCGGCGCCGATCACGCCGGGTTTCAACTCAAGAACCACCTCGTGGCCTGCGCCACCGAGCTCGGCCACGAAGTGCACGATCTCGGCACGGATGGCCCGGAGAGCGTGGACTACCCGGACTTCGCCGAAGCCGTGGCCGGCGAGGTGATCAGCGGGAAGGCGGATCTCGGCGTGGTCATCTGCAGCAATGGGGTCGGGATCAGCATCACCGCCAACAAGGTCCCCGGCATTCGCGCGGCGCTTTGTCACACCAGTTGGGGCGCCGCGCGGGCTCGCCAGCATACGGATGCAAACGTCCTGGCGCTGGGGGCTTCGGAAATCGGCTCTGGCGTGGCGGAGGACATCCTGAAGGCATTCCTGGCCAACGAGTTCGAAGGCGGCCGCCACGAACGGCGCGTGGCAAAGCTCATGGACGTGGAGCGCCGCGGTTCCGGCCAGGATGCGCCGTCGTGACGCAACAGAGGATCGGCAAGAAGACCGTCCGCGACATCGATGTCACCAACAAGAAAGTGCTCCTGCGCGCCGACCTCAACGTCCCCCTCGAAAACGGGGCCGTGACCGACGACACGCGCATCCGCGAATCCATCCCAACGATCCGTTACCTCCTCGAACACGGAGCGGCGGGTGTCGTCGTCTGTTCGCACCTCGGGCGGCCGAAGGGGCGGGATGAAGCCCTCTCGCTCGCGCCGGTCGCGGGGCGGCTGGCCAACATCCTCAACCGCGAAGTGCTCTTCGCCGAGGACTGCGTCGGTGAGCAAGCCGCTGCGGCTGTGGGGGCAATGCCGCGGGGCAGCATCCTCCTCCTCGAAAACCTCCGCTTCCACCCGGCCGAAGAGGCGAATGACCCGGCTTTCGCGCGTGAATTGGCGTCCTTCGCGGATGTCTTCGTGAACGACGCCTTCGGGTCCGCGCACCGGGCGCATGCGTCCACCGAGGGCGTGACGCATTACCTGCCCTCGGTCGCTGGCCTTCTCATGGAGAAGGAAGTCCAATACCTCAGCGCCCTGGTCGCGGACCCGCCGAAGCCCTTCGCGGCCGTCATTGGCGGGGCAAAGGTAAGCACGAAAATTTCCGCCATCGAGCACCTGTTGCCGAAGCTGGACATGCTCTTTCTCGGCGGAGGCATGGCGAACACATTCTTTGTCGCCAACGGCGTGGATGTGCGGATGTCCCTGGTGGAGGCTGAACAGGTGGCGGTGGCTCGACGCATCCTCGAAGACGCGAAGGCGCGCCACGTCCAGGTGTTTCTGCCCGTGGATGTGGTGGCGGCCACGGCTTTCGCGGTCGACGCCGAGAGCACGGTGGTGAAACCCGCGGACGTGCCACGCGGGTACATGATCCTGGACATCGGCCCCGCTACCGTGAAGCTGTACGCTCGCGAGCTGCGGAAAGCAAAGGCGGTTATCTGGAATGGCCCAATGGGCGTGTTCGAAATGGAGAACTTCTCTCACGGCTCCACCGGCATCGCCCGCGAGATCGCCAGCCTGCAGGCCGCGACGGTGGTTGGTGGTGGTGAAACGGCTGCCGTTGTGGCTATGACGGGACTCGAAAAACAGTTCACCCACGTCTCCACGGGCGGTGGCGCTTCCCTCGAGATGCTGGAAGGGCGCGAGCTGCCGGGCGTAGCCGCGCTGCTCGATTCATAAGGTGCCGCCAACCACGCCTCCTGGCCCGCCGCCAATGCTGTTCGCCTTCCGTGGCGTGCGCGGGTTCCAGGTCCTCCTCGCGTTCATTGCGCTTGTGTGTGGCGTCGCGTCCACCCTGTTGTTGAAGACGGTTGCTGACGGGGACGGGGTCATCCTTCTCCTGCCGGCCACGTTCCTCGGTCTCGTCTTCTTCTGGGCTTTCGCCGCGACGCTCCGGGTCCCTACGTCTTTCGTCGCGATCACATCGGAGCGGACGCGGATACGCTTCGCGGGGTTCGTGGATACTGTGGTCTCAAACGACAACATCGTGGGCGCGCGGCTGAAGCGGCGAAGTTTCCTCGGAGGCATTGGTGTCCGCACTAACTTCAACGGCGAAGTAGCCCTCGTGACTGTATGGGGTGATGTTGCCGAGATAACGTTTCGCCAGCCCATCCGTGTTTGGCTCATCCCGCGTCTGATCCCTCTGCGGGCGCAGCGCCTTACACTCAGCCTGCGCAATCCCCAGAAGCTGGTCGACCGCTTCGGGGCACCATCCAGTGCCGCCCCATCGCGGGGCGGTGGAAAGACGAGGCAACGTGGATCTCGAACTCGCTAAGCGGCTGGCCCAGCCGGCCAGGACCAGGATCATCCTCTGCGTACTTGACGGCCTGGGTGGGCTCGCCCAGCACGCCACTCTTCGCAGCGAGCTTGAGAAGGCACAGATATCGAACCTGGACCGGCTGGCGGCCCGCTCCGAAGTTGGCCTTACGGTGCCAGTCGGGGCCGGGATCACGCCTGGCAGCGGCCCCGGCCATCTCGCCCTGTTCGGCTACGACCCGCTGCGCTTTGACATCGGCCGCGGCGTCCTCGAAGCCACCGGGATCGACTTCGACCTCATGCCAACCGACGTTGCCGCGCGTGGCAACTTCTGCACGCTCGGCCCAGACGGCAACATCTCGGACCGCCGCGCCGGCCGTATTGCTAGCGATGCCTCCGCAAGGCTGGTGGAGCGGCTGCGCGACATCAAGTTGCCGGGCGCGGAAGTCTTCGTTGAGCCGGTGAGAGAGCACCGGTTCGTCCTGGTCCTGCGCGGCGAGGGTCTTGGCGACGCCGTGAGCACGACGGACCCGCAGCGCGAAGGCGTCCCACCCTTGCCCGCGCGCCCGCTGGACACCCTGTCCGAGGGCACCGCGGCACTGGTCAACGAGTTCGTCCGTCAGGCACAAGAGCTGCTCAAGGACCAGCCGCAGGCAAACGGGCTGACGCTGCGGGGCTTCGCGAAGTATCCAACGCTGCCTCAGTTCCCAGAGGTGTGGGGCCTTCGCGCGGCCGCGCTCGCCGTCTACCCCATGTACCGCGGGCTGGCGAAGCTCGCCGGCATGACGGCCATTCCCTGCCCGGGCGGGATGACAGAGCAGATCCACCTGATCAGGCAGAACTGGGACAACTACGACTTCTTCTTCGTCCACTACAAGAAGACCGACGCGGCGGGCGAGGACGGCAACTTCGAGGCGAAGTGCCACGCGCTCGAGGAGTTCGACAGCTACGTCCCGGAGCTGCTGAGCTTCAATGCCGATGTCCTCATGATCGCGGGGGACCACTCGACGCCGGCGTTGATGGCGGCGCATTCCTGGCATCCGGTCCCGTTCCTTCTCTACTCCGCCTACTGCCGGGAAGGCAACGCGATGCACTTCAACGAACAGGAGTGCGTCAAGGGGAGTCTCGGCACGTTCCCCGCCGTCGATGTGATGCCGCTCGCCATGGCGCACGCCATGCGCTTTGCCAAGTACGGAGCCTGACGTGATGCGCAAGCCCTTTGTGGCCGGCAACTGGAAGATGAACACCACGGAAGCGGAAGCGCGCGAACTCGCGGCGGCTGTCGCCGCCGGCGCCGCCGGGCTCGCGTGTGATGTCGCCCTGTGCGTGCCGTTCCCGCATCTCGCGGCCGTGCGCGAGGCGGTCAGGGGGTCGGCGGTGGGCGTGGGAGCACAGGATGTGTACTGGGAAGCGAAGGGCGCATTCACTGGTGAAGTGAGTACCGCGATGCTCGCGGATTACTGTCGCTACGTGATCGTTGGCCATAGCGAACGGCGCCAATTCTTCGGCGAAACCGATGCGACAGTCCAGAAGAAGCTCGCCGCCGTAATCGCCTCGCCGCTCGACCCCATCGTCTGCGTTGGGGAATTGCTCGAAGAACGTCGCGGGGGCCACACACAGGACGTACTTAGCCGGCAGGTGTGCGAGGGACTGAGCGGCGTGGAGCTATCGGCGCGGGTCACCGTGGCCTACGAGCCCGTTTGGGCTATTGGGACAGGTGAGACGGCCGCTCCGGAGCAAGCCCAGGAAGCTTGCCGCTTCATCCGCGGCGAACTCCGGAAGATGTGTGGTGGCGTTGCCGACCAGATTCGCATCCAGTACGGCGGAAGCGTGAACGCGGAAAACGCCGCCACCCTGCTGTCGCTGCCGGACGTTGACGGTGCGCTGGTGGGGGGCGCGTCGCTCAAGGTGGACCAGTTCCTCGCAATCTGCCGCGCGGCGCGTGCCTGATGTTGCGCCGGCTTGTCGCCATCGTGGGGCCAACAGCCTCCGGGAAATCAGCGATAGCCCTTGAGCTTGCGAAACGGCTTGGCGGCGAGATCGTTAACGCTGATAGCCGCCAGGTTTACCGCGGGATGGACATTGGGACGGCGAAACCGCCCATCGCGGAACGGAAGTCCGTGCGCCATCACCTGTTCGACGTCGCCGACCCGCGCGTGGGGTACAGCCTGGCGCTCTATCAGCAACAGGCGCGCGTCGCACTCGAAGGGATCTGGGCGCGTGACTCTTTTGCATGGCTGGTTGGGGGGACGGCGCAATACGTGTGGGCGCTTCTTGAGGCGTGGCAGGTCCCGGACGTGGCCCCGGACGAGGCGCTCCGATCGGAACTGGGTGACGTCGCGGGTGCGCACGGCTGGCAAGCGCTCCACGAACGGCTCGCTACCGTGGATCCTGTTGCGGCGCAACGCCTGGACGGACGCAACGTCCGGCGCGTTGTCCGCGCGCTCGAAGTGTACGAAAAGACAGGGAGGCCCATCAGCGAGTGGCAGAAGAAAGGCAACCCGGACTTTGAATTCCTCCTCTTCGGCGTTTCCGTCCCGCGGGACGAGTTGTACGCGCGCATCGACCGCCGCGTCGAAGCGATGTTCGCCGGCGGACTGGTCGACGAAGTGCGGGGGTTGCTTGAGTCCGGCGTACCGGCGGACGCACCGGCGATGTCCTCGATCGGGTACGGCGAAGCCGTCCGCTACCTGGCGAATGAGATCGGACTTCAGGAAGCGGTGGAGAGGACGAAGTTCGCCACCCACCGCCTTGCCCGCGGCCAGGAGCAGTGGTTCCGAAAGGATGACCCGCGCATCACGTGGGTGCACGGCGCGGACGGCATTGACCTTCAGGCGAACATCTTCACCGGCGCGTGCACAAACGTCATCCGCGGTGAGCGCCGGTAGCGCGATTCGCCACACGGGTTCACGCTAGGATTCGCACACGGCGCCTTCAGGAGCACAATCATGGACTTCCGTCTCAACCCCCAGCAGGCAGCTTTTCAGCAAGACGTCGCGTCTTTCATCGAATCAGGCCTCCCCGCCGGGTGGGACCAGGGACACGATTCGCTTGAAGAGCGAATGGCCGTCGAACGGGACATCATGAAGCGCCTCGCCTCGCGCCACTGGCTCGCATTGCCGTGGCCGAAGGAGTATGGCGGCCTCGGCGCCACCCCGATGGAGCAGCTCGTGTTCAACGAGCAGATGGCCTACCACGGCGTCCCCGGCGTGATGAACATGGGCGTCGCCTGGGTCGGGCCCGTGGTGATGCTCTACGGCACGGACGAGCAGAAGGCCCAGTACCTCTCGAGAATCGCGGATGGGTCGGATATCTGGTGCACCCTCTACTCGGAGCCGGGCGCCGGGAGCGACCTCGCCGCGATGCAGACCCGCGCGGTCCGCGACGGAGACGACTACGTCATCAACGGCCAGAAGATCTGGACGAGCTTCGGGCATTACGCGGACTGGGGCTGGCTCGCTGCCCGCACCGACCCGGACGTGCCAAAGCACAAGGGGCTCTCCACGTTCGCCGTCAAGATGGACACGCCGGGCGTTACGATCCGTCCGCTGATCAACATGGCCGGGACCCACGAGTTCAACGAGATCTTCTTCGAGGACGTGCGCATCCCGGCGTCCCAGCTCGTGGGCGAAGAGAACCGCGGCTGGTACCACGTCGCTATCGGCCTGGATTTCGAACGCAGCTCCATCGGCGCGACTTCGAGCGCTCGCCGCACCGTGGACGACCTCGTCGCTGAACTGAAATTGCGCCAAGGGCGCGTGAAGCCAGAGCTTCGCCACCGCCTGGCGGAGCACCACATTGCCGTGCAAGTGCTCCGGACGATGGCGTACAACATCGCCTCGATGCAGGGCAGCGGGTTGGTGCCCACGCGCGAGGCGCAGATGGCGAAGCTCTTCGGTGCCGAACTGCAACAGAAGATCGGAGTCACCGCCCTGCAGCTGTTCGGCATGGAGGGCCAGGCGAGTCCGGCCGCTTCCCGCGCGCTTCGCTATCAGTACACGCTCCTGAGGGCAGTAGCCAACACGATTGAAGGCGGCACCAGCGAAGTGCAACGGTCTGTGATCGCGACACGCGGGCTCGGCCTGCCGCGCGAGTGACGGCGGCCGCCGGGCCTAGCTCCGGGGTAGCTGGCAGCTTCGACGCAGGGCTCTGGGGAAGTGCTCTCCAGTAGCCAGTGTCGCCCGGCCCGCGGGGCCGTATACTTCGCTCCACACGAAACACTGGAGTAATCGCCATGTCCCGTCCCGTGCTCCGAACTTCGCTCTGCGACATGCTGGGTATCGAATACCCGATCGTCCTGGCCGGCATGGGCCCCGTAGCCGGCGGGATCAGCGGCCCCGTGGCCACGGCTCCGCTTGTGGCCGCTGTTTCGAACGCGGGCGGGCTTGGCGTCCTCGGCGGGGCGGGGTTCAGCCCGGAGCGGCTGCGCGAGGAGATCAACCACGTCCGCTCAATGACGGACAGGCCGTTCGGCGTTGACCTGCTCCTGCCTTCCAACTTCATGGGCGGCGCGGCCAGCGGGGAGATGCCCCGAGACCCGCGAGAACTCATCCCCGCCGCGACCCGCGCCGGAGTCCGCAAGATGGCCGAGGACCTCGGCGTCGAGTGGCACGAACTCCCGCCGCCAAAGGAAGCGCCCGTCCCACGGCGCGCTGGCGGCGGCATGTCCGACGACCAGATGGAAGTGGTGATTGAGGAGAAGATAGCCGTCTTCGCCTCCGGGCTCGGAAACCCCGCCCCATGGGTGGCCCGGCTCAAGGCGAACGGCACGAAGATCCTCTCCCTCGTGGGCAATGTGAAGAACGCCCGCCGGGTCGCCGACGCCGGGGCGGACATCGTCGTCGCGCAGGGGACGGAGGCGGGTGGACACACCGGCCGCATTGCTACGTTGGCCCTCGTGCCGCAGGTCATCGACGCCGTCTACCCCACGCCGGTGATTGCCGCGGGGGGCATCGCAGACGGACGCGGCGTCGCTGCCGCGCTTGCCCTCGGAGCCATCGGCGTCTGGTGCGGGACTGCCTTCCTCGTCTCTGACGAAGCGAATCAGCCGGAGACGCAGAAGCAGCGCGTGCTCGCCGCCGGGGATGAAGACACCAAGATCACGAAGCTCTACAGCGGCAAGACGATGCGGAACATTAACAACCCCCTGATCGAAGCCTGGGAGGCATCGGGACTTCAGCCCATGCCCATGGGCCTGCAGGGCATCCTCATCCAGGACCTCGTGTACTCACTCCGCAAGGCCGGCCGGGAAGACCTCCTCATGAACGCGGCTGGCCAGGCTTCCGGTCTCTTGACGAAGACGCGGCCGGCGGCGGAGATCCTCCACGACATGGTGGCCGGGGCGGCGGAAATCCTTGGCCGCAAGCTTCCCCAAACCGTTACCGCCGTCCCGGAGTCCTGACCGATGGCTGATCGGGCGCTCGACGGGCTGCGGGTGATCGAATTCACCGACGAATTGGGCTCCTACTGTGGGCGGTTGCTGGCGGACCTGGGCGCCGAGGTGGTGAAGGTCGAACCGCCCGGCGGCGGCCGCGAGCGCCGCACGCCTCCCTTCTACAGAGCTGTCCCACCGGGCCCGGATACGAGCCTCGCGTTCTGGGTCCACAACACATCCAAGAAGTCCGTCGTGCTGGACCTGGAAACAGGCGAAGGCCGCGCCGCCGCGCGCGCCCTCGCGCTCCGCGGCGATGTGGTGCTGGAGGATAATCCGGTGGGCTGGATGGCGGCACGCGGCCTCGGGTTCGAAAGCCTCCGGGCCGAGAAACCGTCACTTGTGTACACGTCAATCACCGGCTTTGGACAGACCGGCCCCCACGCTGGTTACGCCTACAGCGATATCGTCGGGCAGGCGATGGGCGGTGTCATGACCCTTGCCGGCGAACCTGCCGACCCGCCGAACATGATCTACGGCAACCAGGCGAACGTCTCGGCGAGCATCGAGGCGGCCCAGGGGACGCTCCTTGCCGTGCTATACGCCGAAGCGACCGGGATCGGCCAACTGGTGGATGTCTCCGCCCAGGAGGCGCTGTCCATGTCCCAGGAAACGGCGATGCAGCAGTGGGACCTGCAAAAGACCAACCGCATCCGCCAGGGCGAGCGCGGCTCCATCCCAATCCCGCTTCCGGGCGCGGGAGTCTACGCCACGCGGGACGGGCACCTGGTCTGCTTTGTCCTCGCCCCGGGCGGCGCGCCCTTCTCCGAGCTTGTGAACTGGATGCGCGAAAAAGGCATGGCCGCCGACCTGGACGACGAGCCCTACCGCGAGATCTGCGACAACCTGAACATGGGATTCCTCACTCAACTGACAAGGGAGCCGCAGAAGGCCGTCACGGCCCTGCCAGCACTGATGCACATCAACGAAGTGGTCGCAGCCTTCTTCGCGTCATTGACCTCGAACGAGGCCTACGTCGACGGGCAGAAGCGGCTCCTGCTGAACGGGATCGTTTCCACGCCCAGGGACCTCGCCGAAAACGAACAGTTGCGGTCCAGGGCCTGGTTCAAGCAGCTCGAATTCGATTACCTCAACGCGCTCATTGAATTCCCGGGCGCCCCCTACCGGCTCTCCGAGACGCCGGTGGCGATCAGCCGGCCCCCGCGCCTCGGCGAACACACTCACGACGTGCTGGCCGCGCTTGCGGAAAGGAGTGTCTCGTGACCAAGCTTCCCCTGGAGGGGCTCCGCGTCGCGGACTTCTCGTGGTTCGGCGCGGGGCCAATTGGCGCTCAAACGCTTGCCACGTTCGGTGCCGAAGTCGTACGCGTCGAGTCAGAGACGAAGATCGACTCCCTCCGCGTGGTCCAGCCGTTTGCGCTCAACGAGGACGGGACCTTTAAGAGCGGCTACAACGCCTCCGGCTACTTCAACAATTTCAACGCCGGCAAGCTCTCGATTCAGCTCAACCTGAACACGGAGAAGGGCCAGGAGCTGGGCTACCGGATCATTGAAAAGTCCGACATCTTCCTCTCCAACTTCACGCCGCGCGTTCTCGACAAATGGAAGCTGCGCTATGAGCAGCTCTCCGCCATCAACCCGCGGCTGATTGCAGCGTACGCGCCGATGCAGGGCCTCGACGGCCCGCATCGTGACTTCCTCGGGTTCGGCGCCGTGCTGACACCGGTCACGGGCATCAGCTACATGTCTGGCTTCCCCAACCGGCCTCCAATCGGGGTGGGCACCAACTACCCGGACTACGTCATCAATCCGGGCCACACGGTGACGGCCATCCTCGCCGCGCTCCGCTACCGGAACCGGACGGGCAAAGGCCAATGCGTCGAATTGCCGCAGCTCGAATCGGTGGTCAATGGCCTTGGCACGGCGGTCGCCGATTACCTGGCGAACGGCACCATCCAGACGCGAAGCGGCAACCGTAACCCCATTGCCGCACCGCACGCCGCCGTGCGCTGCGCGGATGACCCAACCTCCGTCGGCTCTCCGGACCGATGGGTGGCGATCGCCTGCTACGACGATGCCCAGTGGTCGGCGGTGTGCGACGTCCTCGGTCATGGCGAGGCTGCCCGCGACTCCCGATTCGCGACCTTCGCAGCGCGAAAGGCGAACGAGGACGCATTGGAAGCCTTGCTCAACCAGTGGACGGCGACCTGGAAGGCGGAGGACCTCATGGAAGCGCTGCAGGCTCGGGGCGTTCCTGCCGGCGTTGTCCAGAATGCCCAGGACCTCCTCGACCGCGACCCCCACATGAAAGCCCGGGGCTACTATCGCTACCTGGATCACCCGGAAACGGGCCGCGCCGCCTACGACGGACCGCCGATGGTCCTTTCGGAAACGCCCGGTGTACTGCGGACGGCGGCGCCGTTGTTGGGCGAGCACACGATGGATGTCTGCGAACGCATCATCGGGCTCTCCGCGGACGAGATCGCGGACCTGATGGCGGAAGGTGTCCTGCTCTAACGCCCTTCGGGAGCCCGGAAGCCGCATTCAACGCGCTGTGCTAGGATCCGGCCCATCCGCGCTGGAGTGTGCCGAACATGAGTGGTGGATTAGTCGCCCTGATCGTCGTTGTGGCGGTCGTCCTAATCGTCGTCTTCTTCCTCTGGTCAACATACAACGGCCTCGTCCGCGCCAGAATGAACGTGAAGGAGGCGTGGGCCGGCATTGACGTCCAGCTCAAGCGCCGGTCAAGCCTCATTCCGAATCTCGTCGAGACGGTCAAGGGCTACGCAACTCACGAGCGTGAGGTCTTCGAAAACGTCACGCAGGCTCGCGCCGGGCTGATGAGCGCGCAGGGGCCTGCCGCCGCGGCCCAGGCAGACAACATCCTCACTCAGGCGCTGGGCCGGCTCTTCGCCGTGGCGGAGGCCTACCCCGACCTCAAGGCTAACCAGAACTTCCTCGAGCTCCAGCGCGAGCTGACCGACACGGAAGACAAGGTCGCCTACGCGCGCCAGTTCTACAACTCCAACGTGGGCAACTACAACGAAAAGATCCTGGTCTTCCCGAACGTCCTCATCGCCGGCACGTTCGGATTCACGTCCGAAGAATTCTACGAAGCCGAAGAAGCGGCGCGCGGGGATGTAACGGTCAGCTTCAGCACAACCTAGTGTAGTGAATCAGAATTGACGCTACTTCCGGTGGGAGCGACTCAGGTGGGGTCGCGGGTTGGCCCCGGCTCGGCGCAAGGTGAAGCTATTTCAGATTCAGTACACTAGATGTTAGCTATTGCCGATTGTCAATTGCCGATTGCCGATTGGAGGCGGTCAAGCAGTGGATCAGCATGAGTTCCAGAGAAGGACCAAGGCATTGGCGATTGACGCGATCACTATGACCGGAAGCCTCACCCCTGGCCGGGCGGTTGATATCATCGCCCGCCAACTCCTCCGCTCGGCCACCTCCGTGGGGGCCAACTACCGGGCGGCTTGCCGCGCGCGATCCCCCCAGGAGATGTTCGCCAAGCTGTCCATTGTCGAAGAGGAGGCGGACGAGTGTTTGTACTGGCTGGAAATCCTCGACGAATCCCATCTCGCCCCATCCAGTGCCGTTCAGCCGCTGAGAGGTAGCGCATCCGAGATCCTGGCCATGGTTGTCGCCTCGAAGCGCACGCTCCGAAGGCGCATCACAGTCAATCGCGAATCGGCAATCGGCAATCGGCAATCGCAGGTCACGCGTGAATCGTGAATCGAATCGTCCCGTGCCCGGTTCCGTCCTTGTTTACGACCGGATCAGCGCGAACAAGCGGCACACCTGGTTCCTGCTGGTGACGTTCGTTGTGCTGAACACCGCGCTGGTTGGCGTGATGGTTTTGGCGCTCGGCGGGAACATCGGCGTGCTCGGTGTGGTGGGGATCGCGCTCATCGTCTACGCGATGTTCAGCTACTACGCCTCCACCAGCATCGTCCTCTCCATCTCCGGGGCGCACCAGGTGACGAAGCAGGAAGAATGGGAGTTCGTCCGCCGCGTGGAGAACCTCTGCATCGGCGCTGGACTGCCTATGCCCAAAACCTGGGTGCTGGAAGACTCTGCCCCCAATGCCTTTGCCACCGGCCGGGACCCCGAACACGCGCACGTCGTGGTTACAAGGGGACTCCTGGACAAGCTCGAGCCGATTGAACTCGAAGGGGTGCTCTCGCACGAGCTTTCCCACATCGGCAACTACGATATCCGGCTGATGACCCTTGTGACCGTCCTGGTTGGCGTCGTCGCCCTGGTCAGTGACCTGTTTCTCCGCTTCACCTTCATGGGGGCGGGCTCGCGGAGAGGAAGTAGGGACAAGGGCGGCAACGCCGGTCTCATCCTGCTCGTCGTGGCCATCGTCGGCGCCATCCTCGCGCCCATCGTCGCCCAGGGGATTCGTCTCGCTGTCAGCCGGCGGCGGGAGTATCTCGCGGACGCGAGCGGGGCGCTGCTTTGCCGCCACCCGGAGGCGCTCGCCCGCGCCCTGGAAAAGATAGCGGCCGACCCGGAACCGCTTGAGGCCGCCAACAAGGCTACGGCCCACCTCTACATCTCGAACCCGCTCAAAGAGCACGCCAGCTTCCTGAACAACATGTTCAGCACGCACCCGCCGATCGAGGACCGCATCCGCATTCTGAGGAGCATGTAGCGGGCGCCGTCTCGCGGCGCGGCGAGCTTCGGTGCAAACTGGGTAACACCAGCGCGACCCGGCACGAGGAGGAGCCCCCAATGACCGCGAAGGCGGAGACAATCTCCACCCTTGAAGCGAAGTACCACGACTTCCACGCGAGGATTGTGGACCTCCCCGACGACGCCTACGGTGAAGCCTGGCTCGGCGACTGGAACCTCTCCCAGGTGCTTGCCCATATGGCTGGTTGGTTCAGCGAAATGGCGGCCGCGATCGGACGCGTTAGCCGGGGTGAGCGGCCAACGCCCGACGGCGTGGATTACAATGATGTGGACGCGTGGAACCAGAGCTTCGCCGCCGGCGTGACCGCCGGGCGAAGCTCCCTCCAGGCATTTGATGAAGCGTACGCCGCCTATCTGGACGCCGCGAAAGCGCTTTCGGACGATCAGTTCGGCATTGACGCCGAAAAGGGGAGACCGAAGATCGGGACCAGGTTGCTCCAGGGCGCGGGCATCGGCCATTTTGAGGAGCACGAGCCCCAATTAGACGAGTGGCTCGGCCGCCGGCGTTAGCGTTTCTCACCCCGCGAGCCCCGGCTACTGAAAGGATGAGTGTTGGAGATACCGCTGTTCCCTTTGCGCACGGTTCTCTTTCCCGGGATGGTGCTTCCCCTGCGTATCTTCGAAGAACGCTACAAGGTGATGATCTCGGAACTGATCGAGTCGGGCGGCGTGTTTGGCGTTGTCCTCATCCGCGAAGGCGAGGAGGTTGGTCATGGCGCCGTCCCCCATGACGTGGGCACAACGGCCCGGATCGAGCAGTGCACCGAACTCGATGGAGGACGCTTCGCGCTGACAGCCCGGGGGAGCCAGCGCTTCCGCCTGGTGCGCATGCTCTCGCCACGGCCATACCCCTATGGCGAAGTGGAACTCATTGTCGATGAAGTCCCGATCCCCACGGCCAACCTCCAGAGGGCGATGGAGACCGTAAGGACAACATTCCCGGCCTACTTCCGCCTGGCGCTTTCGCTCACAGACCAGTGGGCACAGGGGATGAAACTACCGTCCAAACCCCACGCCCTTGTGAACTTCCTCGCTCCCTGGGTGCAGGCGGATGAGGAGACCAAACAGCGGCTGCTGGAACTCGAATCGGCGGAAGACCGCGTCGCTCAATTGGCCGAATTGCTGGATGAACTGCTCGCCCGGACGCGCGAGGAAGTCGACGAGTATCGCCGGCGTAAGTTTCGCGGGCCGGCCGCCGAGAACTGAAAGTCAGGCCGCCGGCACCCCCGTCAGGGGAGGGCGAGCATCCGCTCCAGCGCCACCAGCGACCACTTGCGGGTCTCCTGATCGACGATGATCTCGTTGACCACATGGCCCTGGACGAGCCCTTCGAGCACCCAGGCGATGTACGCCGGGTGGATCCGGTACATGGTGCTGCACGGGCAGACGACCGGGTCCAGGCAGAAGACTGTCTTATCCGGGTTCTGCCTGGCGAGCCGGTTGACCAGGTTGATCTCCGTGCCCACCGCCCATGTCGTGCCGGCGGGGGCTTCGCTCACCGCCTTGATGATTTTCTCCGTGGAGCCGTAGTCGTCGGCCGCCTGGACGACCTCCCAGCGGCACTCCGGGTGGACGATGACGTTTACGCCGGGGTGCTCTTCCCGCGCCTTCTTGATCTGTTCGACGGAGAACCGCTGGTGCGTGCTGCAGTGTCCCTGCCAGAGGATGACCTTCGCCTTGCGGATCTGGTCAGGCGTGAGCCCGCCGGAAGGAATCCGCCAGTTCCACAGCACCATATCTTCCAGCGGGATGCCCATCTGGTAGCCCGTGTTTCGGCCAAGGTGCTGGTCCGGGAAGAAGAGGATCTTGTCGCCCCGTTCGAATGCCCAGGCGAACGTTTTCTGGGCGTTGCTGGAGGTGCAGACGATGCCGTTCCGTTCGCCCACGAACGATTTCAGGCTGGCGGCGCTGTTCATGTAGGTGAGGGGGATGACCGTCGCTTCGTCGCCAAGGATGCCGGTGATCTCGTCCCAGGCGGCGTAAACGTCGTCCGGGTCGGCCATGTCGGCCATGGAGCAGCCGGCGGCCATGTTCGGCAGGATCACGCGCACGCCGGGATTCGTGAGGATGTCGGCCGACTCGGCCATAAAGTGGACGCCGCAGAAGAGCACGAACTCCGCGTGCTCCTGGGCCGCTGCGTGCTGCGAGAGCTTGAAGCTGTCGCCAGTGAAGTCGGCGTACTTGATCACTTCGTCGCGCTGGTAGTGATGGCCAAGGATGACGAGCTTTGTCCCCAGCGCGGCGCGGGCCCGGCTGATGCGGACATCGAGCTCCTCGGGGGCCATCTCAAGATAGGCGCGAGGGATGTCCTGTTGCCAACTGATGAAGGCTGGCTCCTGGATGAGCGGCACGGGAACCAGTGCGTCCGCCGGGCAAGTGTCCGGGTCGCTGTAGAGGGCGAGCCGTTCGGCGTCCTGGGCGGCCAGCGGCCGGTATGTGAGAGCAGTCATCCGGGCACCTTCGCGACAATACTTAGTGTCACTTGTACACTATCTCGTGCGTCAACAGTGCCACGCCGGGAGCTTCGTGTCAACCCAACACTAAGTCAGCGGGCGCCCGCGAATCGCCCCGCTCACCGCTTCCTCCGCGGCCGGGGCTTTACCCACTGGCGGCTGATCAGGAAGCGGGTGCTGATGCGCGAAAGGCCGAAGCCGAGCAGCAGCGCGAACCCGATGAAGACGACAGTCGTGAATGCCGAATTATCCACTCCCGCCACAATGACCCCGAAGTACAGTCCGACGAAGCCGCCGAGTGCGAACCCGAAGTAGACCGGGAAAGTCCTCCATTTCCATTCGGGCATTGGTGGTGGGACGTAAACAGGGGCGGCCGGCGCCGGCGCAATTGCGGGCCGGGCGGCCGAAGGACGGCGAGCCCGCTTCCTCGGCGCGCTCATGAGGGGATCTCGAAGCGCAGGCGGAAGGCCATGTCACAGCGCAGGCACATTGGCACCACATCCCGCCCGAGGAGGTTGCGAAAACCGATGACGTGGACCCCACAGGCCGTCCCCGGTTCGTTCACGCGGGCATCCGGGAAGTGGAAGATCCCGCCGCAATCGGCGCACAGAAGCACACTCCTGCCGCCTGGGGGTTGTTTACACTCACAGCACACCTCGCCATTCATTTCCGCCCCTGGACGAACGCGACGAGGTCGCGCCGTTCAAAGAGATACACTCCGCTGCCCGTCTTCCGATGACGGATCTGGCCCTTCGTGGCGAGCTCGCTGAGCGAGGCCTGCGTTGTGCCGGCCACGGAAGCGGCCTCCGCCAGGTCCAGGATGTCGTCCAGGTTGCCGTCCGCCTCGGGAGGGTTCAGGCAGGTGTTGCAGGCGAACTCAAGCCCGAGGTGGTCTTCATTGATCCAGACCTGGCCGCAGTCTTCACCGGGGAGGTCGGAGCGCTGGTTCAAATGGTAGTGGCGCCCGCAGGAGTCGCATATCGCGACCATGTGGCTCGCCATGGCCATGTGGCAGACCGAACATGAATTTTCTGTAGTTGTCATAGTCACCACCAGCCTGCCGGAAACGATACCGTATCCTTGACTCGGGTAAAACGGCCCGCATATGATTAGGAAACATTAGCAATTCTTCGGGCGGTCTGCCGCCAGACGAAATTCTTGCAGGGGGTCCTGTGCCGCTGGCTCCTCCACCTGCCTACGATGACCTCGTGGCGCGGCTCGGCATCAAGCCGTTGCCGGATGACCTGCTCGGCCAGGCGCTCACCCACGCGTCTTACCTCAATGAATCGGAAGCCCAGGCACAGTCCAATGAACGGCTCGAGTTCCTGGGGGATTCCGTCCTTGGGATGGTGATAGCGGACGAGCTCTTTCGCATGTTTCCCGTCGCCGGGGAAGGCGAATTGACCAGGATGCGCGCGGAGATCGTGCGGGGCAGCACGTTGGCCCTGGCTGCCGCCCGCCTCGGACTCGGCGAACACATGATCCTTGGCCGGGGCGAGGAAGCGGCCGGGGGCCGCGGCCGCGACCGTAACCTCGCCGGCGCCATGGAGGCGATGGTGGGCGCTGTCTATCGCGCCCACGGCTACCGTTCGTCGCGGGCCTTCATTCTCCGGCTCCTCCGCCCGGAACTTCGTCAGATCCGCAAGGAAGGGGCGCGGGTAGACCCGAAATCCGCTCTCCAGCACCTGGTCCAGGCGAGATGGCACGAACCCCCGGAGTATGTGACCGTGGTGGAGGAGACCGGCGGAGCGGGCCGCCGGTTTACCGTGGAAGTCCGGGTTGCCGGGGCCACCCTTGGCAGCGGCAGCGGGCCGAGCAAGCGCGAAGCGCAACAGAAAGCCGCCCTTCAAGCCGTTGTGGCGCTTTCCGCCGGGAAGACAGAGGAGGGCTGAGCGATGTACCTGAAAAAGCTCTCCATTCAGGGCTTCAAGAGCTTCGCCGACCGCACAACCTTTGAATATAGCCCCGGCGTCACCGCCGTCGTTGGGCCGAACGGCTCCGGCAAGTCGAACGTGTCCGATGCCATCCGCTGGGTGCTCGGCGAACAGTCCACCCGGCTGCTCCGCGCCAGGAAGCAGGAAGACGTCATTTTCGCGGGGACCGGCGAACGCAAAGCCGTCGGCCTCGCTGAAGTCATCCTGACGCTCGACAACGAAGAACGCTGGCTGCCCCTCGACTTCGGCGAAGTCGAAATCGGGCGCCGGATATACCGCAACGGCGATTCGGAGTATCTCCTCAACGGGTCACGCGTCCGCCTGAAGGACGTGCTGGACCTCCTGATGAAAGGCGACGTAGGCCAGAACAGCTACTCGATCATGGGACAGGGACTGGTGGACGAAGTCCTCAGCATGTCGCCTGATGAGCGCCGTTCATTCCTGGATGAGGCGGCGGACGTCAAGCGGTTCCGGACGAAGATCAAGGAAGCCCAGGACCGGCTTGCGGCGACGCGTGAGAACATCGACCGGGTGGCGCTCATCGTCCAGGAGATAGAGCCACGCCTCTCACAACTGAGCCGCCAGGCTGAACGTGCCGCGGAGCACCGCCGCCTCTCCCGCGAATTGGGCGAACTGCTCCGGCTCTTCTACGGGCAGCGTTGGAGTGACGCCCAGAACAGCATCGTCCGCGCGCGCGCGGCACTCGATCAGAGCATCGCCGAAGACGCCGCCGCAGCCACGCGCGTGACCCAGCTTCGTGAGCAGTTGCGGGCTCTCGGCGAAGAGATCCGCAAACGTCGCGATGCCATTTCCCGGCGGGACACGCGCAACAGCGAAATCGAACAGCGGCTCGCCCAAACCGAACAGGCGATTGCCCTGGACCGGGAACGCCACGCGATGATCGCTTCGCGCCGCGAAGAGCTCCGGGCCGAACTCGACGCCCTGGAGTCCGAGAAGATCGCCCTGTCCACAACGGACGTCGATGAGGGCAGGCGGGGATTGGAAGTCATTGGCGAAGCGGATGAGGCCAAGGGCGGCGTGGTCCAGGCGCGGCAATCCCTCGACATCGCGGAGCGCGACTATTCGTCCGTCCGCAGCCGCGTCCAGGAACTTAAAGACGGGGCGGAGGGCGACGAGCGCCGTGCCGCGGCGATGGAGGCGGAAGTCATCGCGGCAGCGCGCCGCCTGGGCGACCTTGACCATGAAGACGAACAGGCCAAAGCCAGGCGGCGGGCCGTCATCGCGGACCTCGTCGGCTACGGCCGGCGCTACGCGAACGGGAGGTCCGCGGTCATTGAGGGCGAGGAGAGGCTTGAAGCCAGCCGCGCTGAAGCGGATGACGCCCGTGAGCGGCTGATGCGGGTGCAGGAGGAGGTGCGAGCCTACGAAGGCGCTGGCAACCAGGACCTCCGCGAACTGGACCACCTTGAGGGCCGACTGGATGCCCTCCGCCGGGTCCAGGCCGAGCACGACGGTGTGGCGGCGGGCACACGCAACGTCCTCATCATGGGTCAGGCCCTGATTGACGGAGTCGAACCCGGCAGCCTCGGTGAACCGCCAGAGATCGATGGCGTCATCGGGCTGCTCGCCCGGCAGATCAAGGTGCCGGCGGGCCTTGAAGTGGCCATCAATGCTGCCCTCGAGCAGCGTCTCCACGCGGTGGTCGTAAGTTCCGAGGCTTCGGCCCTCGAGGCGATTAGCGCCCTCCAGCGGCGCAAGGCCGGACGTGCCCAGTTCCTCCCGTTGGAATCCGTGCGCCACGTGTACCCGCTGAACCTGCAGAAGGAGCGCGGGGTGGTTGGTGTCGCCTCCAAGCTCGTGCGCTGCGAACCCAGGTTCAAGCAGCTCATCGACACGCTCCTCGGGCGGGTGATCGTGGTCGAGGACGCGCAGAGTGGCCTCCGGATGATCAAGCGGGCGATGGGCTCCGTCGTGACGCTCGACGGTGTTTACATCGAGCAGACCGGCATCATGTCCGGCGGGTCGTCCGGTGCGGATGAGGGCGCATTCAGCCGGCAGCGTGAGCTGGAAGAACTGCCGGAGCAGATCGCCCAGTTGCGTGCCCGGACAGACACCAGCGCCCACCAGATCGCCACGGCCCGCGCCGCCATCGACCAGCTCGCCCAGCGCAGCAACGAAGCTGAGTCGGCCTATGAGCTGGCCCGCCGTCAACTCGAAGGCGCCCGGTTCGACCTCGAGCGCGAGCGGGACCGGCTGCACCGGCTGCGGCGCGACATGGACGCCGTACGCTCGCGCCAGACAGACATCGCGCGCGAGCGCGAATCCCGCGAGCAGCAGATCGAGCAAGCGCGCGCGGCGGCGGCCGCACTCAACGCCCGTCGTGACGAACGCAGCGCGATGATGACGGCGCTCGAAGACGGGCTGCGGGAGGCGACCGAGCGGCGCGAAGCCGCCCTCAAGGCGGTCTCGGATGCGAGCGCCCGCCAGGCCACCATCGAAGGCGAGCGCAGGACGCTCCTCGCGATGCGCGAGCAGCACGAAAAGACCATCGAACGGCTGACCAACCAGATCGCGGCAAAGCGGCTTCAAGGGAAGAATCTTGACCTCGAGGCGAATGTGATAGAGGAGCGCCTCGGCAAGCTCTCCAGAGAGTTGACGGCAGTGCTGGCCGAACAGTCCCAGTACGCGGAAGACGCAGCGCCGGACCGGGACGAACTCCATCGCCTGGAGAACCACGAACGGACGATCCAGGAGGAGTACAACGAAGCCCAGGCGGCGCTCCTCCAGGTTGACCGCCGCCGCCTGGACCTGGAAGCGGAGCTCGCCCGGACGAACGAGCGGATCGAGCACCTGCGTCTGGAGATGGAACGCGAAGGCCTCGCCCCGGACCGCTCCGGCCGTATCGTCTCCCTGGATGACGCAATGGCGACGGATTCCCTCTTCGAGCCTACACGCGCCGAGTCAATTCAAGGCGCCGCCGAGGTGGACATCGAAGAAACACGCGCACGAATCGACGAAGTGCGCCGCCAGATCCGCCGTCTCGGTGCGATCAACGCAGAAGCTCCGGAGGACTTCTCCGAATTGCGTGAGCGCTACGACTTCCTCACGACGCAATTGGCCGACCTGAACGACGCCGAAGTGCAGTTGCGGGAGGTTATCGCCGAATTGAACGAGGAGATCCGCACGCGCTTCGGCGTCACCTTCGAAAAGGTCAACAAGGCGTTTGGGGAGTACTTCTCGTCGTTCTTCGGCGGGGGGACGGCCAGTCTTTCACTCACGGACCCGAATAACCTCGCGGAAGCCGGCATCGAGATCGAGGCGCAGCCCCCGGGCAAGCGGATCAAGAGCCTCAGCCTCCTCTCCGGCGGCGAGCGCTCACTGACTGCCGTAGCGTTGCTCTTCGCCTTGCTTTCCGCGAACCCGGCGCCATTCTGCGTCCTGGACGAAGTAGACGCGGCGCTGGATGAGGCGAACGTCGGCCGTTTCACGGCGGCACTGAGGCAGCTCGCGGAGAAGACCCAGTTCCTGGTGGTGACCCACAATCGCCGCAGCATTGAGGTTGCGGACGCTATTTACGGCGTCTCCATGGGCCGTGACGGCGTGTCCAGGATCCTCTCGCTGAGGCTCGCCGACTTGCCCCGGAACTGACCGTTGACCGCGGCCCCGCTACCATCGCGGTAGACCTGAAGACGAAGGACGCCTCGCGTGCGGATCTGGCGCAAGAAACCACAAGAACAGTCAATTGGTGATGGCCAGGTTGAGGAAGCTCGACCCGCGGCTGGCGTAGCCGTCGCTGAGGCAGCTACGGATGTAGTCCACCTGCTCGATGACTACGAAGCCACGCCAGAAGAGGTGGCTGAAGTCCATAAGCAAACGGAGCGGGCGGTCGAGCGCACGCGTCGGGGATTCTTCAGCCGGCTGGGCGGGATTTTCGAACGTGCAGACTTCGACGACACCCTCTGGGACGAACTTGAAGAGGTCCTGATCTCCGCGGATGCCGGCCTCCCGACCACGAGTGCGGTCCTGGCGGCCGTGAAGACGGAAGTGCGAGACAGGGGTCTGAAGCAAAGCGCCCAGGTGCGGGAAGCGCTTCGCGAACAACTCATCGCCGTGCTGGAGGCGCCGCGCAAGCAGCCGCCCGCGTGGGCGCGAGCCGGCGCGCCCAGCCTGCTCATCATCCTGGTCGTGGGCGTGAACGGGGCGGGGAAGACAACATCCATCGCGAAGATGTCCCACGCCTTCAAACGAGACGGCGCCACGGTGATCCTCGGCGCGGCGGACACGTTTCGCGCAGCCGCGACGGATCAACTCAAAGTCTGGGGTGACCGGATCGGGGTCCGCGTGGTCGCCCACCAGCCTGGCGCCGACCCCGGAGCGGTCGTCTTCGATACGCTCAGTGCCGCCGAGAGCGCGGCGGCCGACTTCGTCATCATCGACACCGCCGGACGGCTTCACACCAAGACGAACCTGATGGAAGAGCTGAAGAAGATGGACCGCATCATCAAGCGCAACCATCCAGATGGCCCCCACGAAACGCTGCTCGTCCTCGATGCCACGACCGGCCAGAACGGCCTCATGCAGGCAAAGACGTTCGCGGAGGCGGTCGGTGTCACGGGCATCATCCTCGCGAAGCTGGATGGGACCGCGAAAGGCGGGATCGCGTTTGCCATCGCTAACGAGCTGCGGATTCCCGTGCGGTTCATCGGCACGGGCGAGAGGATGGAGGACCTTGCCCCGTTCGATGCGCGCGAGTTCGTCGATTCCCTGCTGGCCTGACCGCGGATGAGCGACGTGCTCGCTTTCTGGGCTGTCTGCCTGGCCGTTGGCGCCCTCGGGATGCCGATCACCTTCGCGCTCCTGCGGAGGCTGCCGGACGCGGGCGCGGGGATGAGTTTCGCGCTTGGCCTCGCGCTGGCCGGGTACGGATACTTCATCCTTCGCGTCTTCGACGTGCTGCCGCCCGGGCGGGGCGGTTACCTCCTCGCCCTCGCCCTTCTCGGCCTCGTTTCCAGTGCCGTCGCCGGCCGCGACAGGCGGTTCGCCTCCACCCTCCGGCGGTCCTGGCCGGCGTGGTTGAGCGCCATCGGAGTGTTCACGGCCTTCTTTTTTCTGGCCGTGTCCTTCCGCTCGTACAACGCGGAGATCGGTGGGACCGAACAGCCGATGGACCTGATGTACTTGAACGCGACGCTGACCTCCCCCGATTACCCTCCCCACGACCCCTGGCTCGCGGGCGAGCCCGCCAGCTACTACTACTTCGGCCACCTGCAAGCCGGCTTGCTGACTGCCGCTGCCGGCGTCCCCGCGTCGACCGGGTACAACCTCAGCCTGGCGTCCACGTTTGGCGCCGCCGCCGCGGGAGTCGCGTCCCTCGCGTTCGCCCTTGCTCGCTGGGCGCTGGGCACCCGTGGTCGCAGGTGGGCGATGGGCGCGGCCACGCTGGCGATCGTGCTTCTCCTCTTCGTGGGCTCGCTCTCAGCGATCTTCGAGTGGACGGCCGCGCACGGGCGTTACGACCGGGGGCTGTACGAGGCCTTCGGCGTCGAGTGGCTGATCCCGTGCGAGGACGGCGCCACGGAGGACTGCTATCGCGGCCCGGTCGAAACGCGGACGAGTGCCTGGTATCCGACCGAATTCTGGTTCTGGTGGCGCGGTTCGCGCATCATCCCCGACACCATCACGGAGTTCCCGTTCTTCAGCTTCCTCCTCGGCGACCTCCATCCGCATGTGACGTCAATACCGCTGGTGCTGCTGGCCACCGGGATCAGCGCTGCTTTCTGGCGCGGGCGCCGCATCCTCCGCTTTGCCACCCATCGCGCCAGGCCGTTCGAAGGTCTCGCACTGGCGGTGATCTTCGGGGCGCTGGCGTTTCAAAACGCCTGGGACGCGCTCACGTTCAGTGCCGTCCTCGCGCTCGCCGTTATTGCCCGCAACCTGCGCGGAGGGGCCTCCAGGCAGCGGCTGGTGGATTCGGCCGGATACCTGCTGCCGCTGTGGGTGATTTCGGCAGTCGCGTTCATCCCCTGGTACGTGGACTTTTCGTCGCAGGCCGGTGGCCTCTACCCCTATGTCCGCGAAGGGACCCGTCCGGCGCACGCCTTCCTCCAGTTCGGCCCGTTGATGGCGGCGGCCCTGCTCTCGCTCGTCTGGTCCTTTCGCCGGGCGCCGAGGAGCGCGGTCGGAGACGCCCTCTGGAGCACGGCATGGCTGCCGCTCCTCCCGTTCCTGGGCTGGATGGCGCTCGCCGCCTACCACGGGGACTTCCGGGCCGGCCTGCAAGCGCGCGGGAGTGGCGGCTGGGTGACGCTGGTCGCATACGGCTTAACGGCATGGGCGCTAGTGGCGGCCTCGCTGGTGCTCGCGCGGCGGCGGGGTGCAGCGGCGTTCGGGGTGGCTATCCTGGCGGTCGCGGCGATGCTTCTCCTGGGCTCGGAACTGTTCCTCATCAAGGACGTGTTCTTTGGGAGCGTGCCCCGGCTCAATACCGTATTCAAGCTGACTTACCAGGCCTGGATCCTCCTCTCCGCCGGCGGCGCCGTGGCACTCGTGGTCGCCCTCCGTGGAGCGTGGGAGCGTCGCAACGCCGCCGGATGGTTTGCCATGCCAGCAGGAGCGCTGGTGGCGGCGGGCCTTGTGTACCCACTCCTCGCGTCCATGAACCGCACCGAAGGTTTCCGCAAGGAGACGGCGATCGACGGCCTGTCCGCGCTCGCTCGCAACAACCCCGCCGAATACGCTCTCACGCGTTGGATGCAGGACAACACTGGCCCCGGCGACGTCATTATCGAAGCGAGCGGGCGCGCCTGGCGGCGCGACGCCAACGGCGCGCCTGTGCTCACGGATGCCGGCAACGATTACTCGGACGCCGGCCGCGTGAGCGCCCGCACAGGCCGCCAGGCGCCGTTGGGCTGGTACTTCCATGAGATCCAGTGGCGTGGCGAGACCCCGGCGAATCGCGGCCGCTTTACGCGTCTCCAGGACATCGTCGACCGCGCGTATCTCGGCACTCCCGAGGAAGTCCTGAACTCCATGCGGGAGACGGGGGCGCGTTATCTGGTTGTTGGTGGCAGTGGTCCCGGCGGGACGAGCTTCGAGCGGGCGAAATACGGCCCTATCTTGCCTGACTACGCCTCCTTCCTGGACGTGGTCTTCGAAGACGGCGACGCCCGCGTGTACGCATTGCCCGAGTATCGCGAGGTCCACACTTCGTGACTTTCGGATTGTTCCACGGCAGGGGCGAGGGCGGCGCGCCAGAGGTGTCGCTTGGCGCCGTGCTGTGGCTGGCCGCCGCCGCCTTGTTCGTCCTGCTTCGCCTCGCATTCCTGCTGAACGCGCCCGTTGGCGGCTTCGAACTGGCGCATCTTTCCGGAGCCTGGCAAGCGGGCGCCGGTGAGTCGGACCCGCGGTTCGTGCCGACGCTCTTTCAGGCTGCCACGGCGCTCTCGTTTCAATTGACCGTCTCCGAGATGCCCGCCCGAGTCGTCGCGTTTCTTGTTACAGCCACCGTGCCACTGGCGCTCTACCTCCTTCGCGGGCGCCTGGGGGACGCAGGGGCGCTGTTCGCCCTTGTTTTCCTGGCGCTTGATGGGCCGGCAATCGTCCTTGGAGCATCCGCATCGGCGTTCGGCTTCGACAGTGCGGTCACCGTCTGGCTGCTTGTGGCGCTCCTTCGGGGGCATGCGCCCGCCTGGGCATTGGGCTGCCTCGTCTTCCTCGCCGGGACTGCCGGGCCGCTGGTGCTCCCTCTCGCCTTCGCCGCGGGGGTCACGGCGCTCGCGAATCGCCGCTACCCGGCGGGACGCGCGGTGTTGGCGGGAGCGATTGGGGCGGTTGTGGCGATCGGGGCGGCGTCAACCGGGTTCGGGGCAGGATGGGAAGGGCTCGTGCTGCCGCCCTTCGCCCTCTTCGCGGCAGGGTTTGAGCAGACGTGGTCGCAGCCCACGACCTTTGAGCTGGCGAGGCTCTACTCCTTCCCGCTACTTGTGGTCGGAATCGCGGCCGCGGGGACGGCCTGCTACCGGGCCTATCGGGCGAAAGCCGCGCCGCTGGAAACGGTGCTCTTCCTGACGTGGTTCCTCACGGCCTTCGCCTGGTTCGTCACGTCCGCCGCTTCCCAGAACCCGGCGGCGTTGGTGGGCCTGACTCTCCCTCTCGCGCTGTTTTCAGGGCCCATGCTGTCTGAAGCTGTAGCTGCCGTCTGGCGCGCCGAATGGCGCGTCGCCCGCTACCTCGTGCCCGCCGCTCTCTTTGCATTCGTGCTCGCGTTGTCGGTCGCCATGGATTGGGCCCGCGCCGGGAAGGCGGGTGGCGCCAACGAGCAGGTGCTGGTGGCCGGCTTCGTCATCCTTGGAGTGTCCTCCCTGGGGTATATCGCGGCGACGCGGGCCGCGCTCCCGGCGTTGCTCGTGCCGGTCGGCCTGGTGCTTGCCGTCCCGCTGTTCGCTGGCGCATTCGGCGCCTCGTTTGGGAGCGCTCAGGAGCCGTTGCCCTCGCCAGTGAGCCCCTCGCAGCTGCGCGACCTGAGGACAATCGCGCTCGAAACGGCGGCCGCCCAGGGCGGCAGGATCGTTGTGCACCCATCGCTTGAACGGGACATAACCTGGGGTTTCCGGGATTCAGGTACGCTCGTTGTCGCTTCACGCGTGCCTGAAACGGCGGCGGTTGTGATCTGGCCCGCCGGGCTTCCGCGGCCCGAGGGGTACGCTCCACTCGCGGGAGATTG
>PNKC01000035.1 GCA_013822275.1 Anaerolinea sp.
CATGACCTCACCCTGGGGGTATTTTCAGACCAGAAGGGACGGGGATGAAGGCGGATGCGCTAAACGCTCTACGAACGCAAAAATCAAAACTCATCCTGGAGGCTGGAGGCTGGAGGCTGGAGGCTGGAGGCTGGAAGCCCCGTCCCCCGGGCTCTCTGCTCTCTGCTCTTTGCTCTCTGCTCTCTGCTCTCTGCTCGTTGCTTTCCTCGTTCCGCTCAAATGTTCTAGAATGCCGCCCGTGGCATCTCTCGCCCCCGGCGCCCATTCCCCCGTTTCAGACCTGGACCGCGCCCGCAAGGTCCTCCGCGACGTCTTCGGCTACCGGGCCTTCCGCCCCGGACAGGAAGACGTCATCACAGCCGTCCTGGAGCGGCGCGACACCCTTGCGGTGATGCCGACCGGCGGCGGCAAGAGCATCTGCTACCAGGTCCCCGCCATCCTCCAGCCGGAAGGGCTGACCCTCGTCGTCTCCCCGCTCCTCGCCCTCATGAAGGACCAGGTGGACGCCCTCCGGGCCGCCGGCGTCGCCGCGGCGGCGGTCAACTCCTCGATGTCGCCCGATGAGCAGGCCAGGGCCCTGCGCGATGCCGCCGAAGGCAAGATTCAACTCCTCTACGTCGCCCCGGAACGGTTCGGCAACGGCCAGTTCATCGCCGCCCTGCGTGGCCTCCGCGTCGTTCTCCTCGCCGTCGATGAAGCCCACTGCATCTCCCAGTGGGGACACGACTTCCGCCCCAGCTACCGCGAACTGGGCGAAGTCCGCCAGCGCATCGGCAACCCGCCCATCGTCGCCCTCACGGCCACCGCCGACCCCCGCGTCCGCGAGGACATCCTTCACCGCTTGAAACTTCACGACCCCGTCGTCCACGTCGCCGGCTTTGACCGGCCGAACCTGCGCTTCGATGTCATCCACGTGCGTTCGCAAAAGGAGAAGCAGGAGCGGATAGCGGAGCAACTGCGCGGACTTGGCGAGGAGTCGGCCATCATCTACTGTGGCACCCGGAAGCGCGTCGAAGAGCTAACGGACTTCCTCCAGCGCAACCGGATCAAGTGCGCCCGCTACCACGCCGGCATGGAAGACGCCGACCGCCGCCGCATCCAGGACGCCTTCGCCCGCGACTCCCTCCGCATCATCGTCGCCACCAACGCCTTCGGCATGGGCATCGACAAGCCGGACGTGCGGATGGTCATCCACCACGACATGCCGGACTCGCTCGAGTCCTACTACCAGGAAGCCGGCCGTGGAGGGCGCGACGGCGCGCCAGCCGCATGCACTCTCTACTTCGCGCCAAGGGACCGCGGCCTGCGCGAGTTCTTCATTGAGATGGCCCACCCCGAGGCCCACCGCGTGGTCGCAATCTATCGTGCCCTCGCGAGCCTTGGCGGCCGCTGCCACGTCCGCGAACTCATGGCGACCGACGACGAGCCCGGCTTCAACGCCGCCATCCAGGTGCTTGTCGATTCACAGCTCGCCACGCGCCGGGGCTACATGGTGGAACCGCTCCGCCTGGACGGCGAAACCGCCATTGATACGGCTGGCCTGGACGCCCACCGCGAGCATTCGTTCGCCAAGCTGGACGCCATGCAGCGCTACGCTGAATCGCGCACCTGCCTGCGGGCGCGCATCCTCGACTACTTCGGGGACGAAACGCACCAGCCCGCCTGCGGCAACTGTGGCCCCTGCGTCGCTGGCCCCGCCCTTGCCGAAAACGTCGCTTCCGAGGCCGAAGGGCGCATCTTCCAGGACCTCCGCGCCGTACGCAAAAGGCTGGCCGACGACGCGGGCGTGCCGCCGTTCGTCATCTTCAGCGACGCGACCCTGCGCGAAATGGCCCGCCTCACGCCGCGCAACCGCTCCGAGATGCTGAACGTCATGGGCGTTGGCCAGACCAAATTCGAGCGCTATGGCGCGGCCTTCCTGGCCGTCACGAAGCCTGCCGCGCCCCAGGAGTCAGCGACCCCCGCCCCGAGCCGCGCGCTACGCCCGGCGGGTGGCGAGGCGCCGTACCGGGCTCCCAACGGCAAGGCGCTCACGCCATCCCTGCGCGAAACACTCGCCCTCTTTCGCGAGGGCGGCGGCGTTGAGGAGATCGCGCGGCAGCGGTCCCTCTCGCGTCAGACCATTGCGACGCACCTGGCCGAACTAATCGACTGCGACGAGATTGGCGACGTATCACGTCTCGTCAACGGCCACGTCCTCGCCGCAGTCCGCAAGGCCGCCGGCGAAGGCCGCATCGGCCAGTTGGCGCCGCTCAAGGAGAAGCTCGGCGACGGCGTCAGCTACGAAGAACTGCACTTCGCCCGCGCCTTCCTCAACCGCGCCGCCCGCGGCTGATGTGCCGACTTCCATCCAAACGCTAACTCTGGTGGTTTTGGTCTGAGGACACGAAGTCACGAAATCACAAAGCGGCACGAAGTTTTCCTGAAGTGCTTTGTGGGGCTTTGGTTCCTGGTGCCTTCGTGTCCCGGAGCGATCGCGGGACGGTTTGATCCACACCACGAACCGAGCCCGGCGCCTGGGCGGGCTCTGATCATTTCACGGCCAATGCCCGCTCCGCGAAAGGGCGCAACATCTCCATCGGGCTGAGCGGCGTGCCCAGCGATGCGCAAACCCCTCGCAACAGGCCGACAACCCGCCCCAAAAGGACAAGGTCGCCGGGGATAGCCTCCACCGGGTTGCGCTGGAGCGCGCCGCCGCGGTCCAGTCGCGTTACCCCCGCCGGGCGGGCGTCGAAGAACAACTGCATCAGCGGGAGGATCGCTGCCGGGTCGTCGCTCCTCGTCCTCACGCCAAGCTCGCGGAACGCCTCGGCGATGCCGCCGGTGTTGCGCTCGGCCACCGCCACCACGAGGCGGGCGAACCCGAGCCGGGCGGCATCCGGGAGCTCCTTCGTCAGGCCGAAGTCCAGCAATCCGATCCGCCCGCCAGGCAGGGCGAGGATGTTGCCCGGGTGCGGGTCCGCCTGGAAAAGCCCGTCCACCATGATCTGATGGCCATACGCCCCGGCGAGCATCTGCGCCAGCCTGTTCGGGTCAGTCCCCAGTTCGTGATGACGCGCCGCGTCAAGCAGGCGGGCGCCATCGAGGTACTCCGTCACCAGCACCCTGGTGGAGACGTGGTCGTCGATCACCTTCGGCACCACGATGCCGGGGATATCCGAGAGGTTGGCCGCCACCCGGCGCGTCATCTCCGCCTCCCGCACGAAGTCCACTTCCAGCGGCACCTGGGAGGCGATCTCGTTCACGATCGCCCGGTAGTCGAAGTTCGGCTCCCTTCGCGCGACGATGCCAACGACCATCTTCAGGTTGCGGATATCCAGCCGCACGAGCCCCGCGATCTCCGGATATTGGGCTTTGACAACGACCTCCCTGCCATCCGGGAGGGTGGCGCGGTGGACCTGCGCCAGCGACGCTGCCCCCAGCGGGCGGTCGTCGAAGCTCCCGAAGAGTTCGCTGATCGGCCGGCCAAGCTCCGTCTCGATCGTCCGCCGGATGGAGGCGACGGGGCGCGGCGGCACTGAGTCCTGCAGCCGCGAAAGCGAGCGCGTGTACTGGATGGGGACAACGTCCGAGCGAGTGCCGATGAACTGGCCGGTCTTCACGTACAGGCCCTTCAGGTCAACCGCCAGGCGGTAGAGCGACTCGGCGAACTGCTCGTGCCGCTGGTCCCAGAGGATCGACGCTTCCGCTTCGGGCAACCCGCGTACCTTGCGCGCCGTGCGTTTGTAACCGATGTAGATGCGGGCCCCGGTGCGGGCGACGCGGGCGGAACGGCGCAGGCGCCGGACACTGTCGAACATGGTTCGGATTATCAAGTCCGGCCGGTAAAGGCGCAGCGCGAGGGACCGGACTAGAATCGTGCGATTCCGGCGAGGCGATGACCATGACTCCAGACCAGCGCGACGCCTTCCTCCGCCAACCCCGTACCGCGGTGCTCTGCACGCTGCGCCGGGACGGTGGGATCCATTCGGTCCCCGTCTGGTTCCGCTGGGACGGCGCTGAGCTGCGGATCATCACCGAACGCGGGTCCGCCAAGCACCGGAACGTCGTGCGGACCGGCCGTGCAACGCTCTGCGTTGACGAGCGCGACGGCCATTTCCGCTACGTGACGGTGGAGGGGCCCGTGCGCGTCGAAGACATCGTCACACGGGACGAGCGCCTCGCCTTGCACACGCTCTATCGCGGCCCGGAGGCGGCGGAAAAGGTTGTCGCCGAGGGCGGACACGAGAAGATGGTGCTCCTCGTCCTCACGCCGGAGCGCTGGCTCCCCTCCCGGTAGGCGTCCCCTACCCGCGCCGGATAAGCCCCCGCCGGCCCGCTTCTTCGATGATCTGGACGACATTCGTCGCGGCGCCCTTGCGGATGCTGTCCGTCACGGTCCAGAAGACGATGGCGCCCGGCAGGCTCGAATCCCCCCGGATGCGCCCGACGAGCGTGTCATCGGTCCCGGCGGCGTCCATCGGCGTCGGGTACTGCTCGGTGGCCGGGTCATCGACGACCTTCACGCCCGGGGCCGATGCGATCAGCCGCCGCGCCTCGACGGCGTCAATCGGCCGTTCGAACTCCGCCCAAACCGTCATCGCATGGCCGAAGAACGTGGGGATGCGCACACAGGTCGCGCTGATCGCAACAGACGGCGCGTGCAGGATCTTGCGCGTCTCGTTCGCCATCTTAATCTCTTCCCTGGTGTAACCGTCGTCCGAAAAGAAGTCGATCTGCGGCACCGCGTTGAAGGCGATCTCCCGCTTCTGCGTCCCGGAGGGCTCGTGCCGCCCTTCGAGCGCCGCCCGCGATTCGGCTGCCAGCCCTTCAACCGCGGCCGCGCCAGCGCCCGCCACCGCCTGGTACGTGCTGACGATGACCCGCTTCAGCGGGTTCACGCGATGGATCGGGTTGAGCGCCAGGACCATCGGCGTCGTCGTGCAGTTCGGCTGGCTGACAATACCGCGATGCCACTCCAGGTCGTCCGCGTTGATTTCCGGGATAACGAGGGGCACGGCCGGGTCCATGCGGTAGGCGCTGGAGTCGTCGATGACGAAGCTGCCGTTTGACTGCGCGATCGGCGCGTACTCCTTCGAAGCGGCGCCCGACGCGGAGAGGAATACGACGTGGTCATCGGCCGTGAAGCTGGCCGGCGACGTTTCTTCGACCGTGATCCGCTGGCCGCGGAAGTCTATCGTCTTGCCCGCGGAGCGCGCGGTCGCGAGCAGGCGGAGCCGCTTTACCGGGACGCCGCGGGAGTCGAGCAGTTTGAGGAATTCGCGGCCGACGATGCCAGCGCCGCCGACCACCGTGATGTTGTAGGCGTCCACAGGAAGGCTCCGGGGGAGGGTGTGCGCTTATGCTAGCAACCCGGCCGTTTACCCGCAGGCCCGGGGTGGCTAACGGACGAGGCGCAGGAACTCATCAACGGTGAGGACCGCGCGCTTGATCAGTTTCGTCAGGATTCCCGTGCCGAGTTCGCGATGCTGAGGCACCGACAGGTTGGCCGGCTCGCCCGGCTTCACCATGACCACGTGGCTCCCGACTTGCCCCATGCGCACCCAGCCCGCTCACTCAAACCCTTGGACCGCGTCCCTTCCGGAGACGTTCCCGAGCCCGCCTACCCTAAATCGCCACCACCACTGAGGTTGTGGATCCGTTCGCTTCCATTTGTCGCAGCGCCTTTTGATCCCCGGCCCACAGCCAGGCGGTGATGGCCTCTTTGATGTTCGCCAATGCTTCCTGCTCATCCTTCCCCTGGGAGAGGCAACCCGGCAACGCGGGGCATTCGGCAACCACCCAGCCGTCCTCGCCGGTCTCCAGCGTGACGTGAAATAGCATTACCCGTTCGCCCCGTGGCACTTTTTGTACTTCCGGCCGCTGCCGCAGTGGCAGGGGTCGTTGCGACCGAGTTTCGGCGCCGTGGCGACGCGCGCACCCGCCTGCCTGGCGGCGGGGGCGTCATCCCGGTTCGTCCGCAGCTGGGCTGTGCTGGGTGCGGAAGATCGAGCGAGCACCGGAGTGGCACTCGTGCCGCTTTCTGGTTCTGTTTCTTGGCTGCCGGGGTGGATGGCAACCACGTCTGGTGGGGGAGGAGGCGCAGGCTGCTCCACGATCTTCACCTTGAACACCGTCCGCGCGACCTGTTTGCGGATGTTGGCGACCAACTGCTGGTACATGTCGTGGCCTTCGCGCTTGAACGCCACAAGCGGGTCCACCTGGGCGTACGCCTGCAGGCCAATGCTCTGCCGCAGCTCTTCGATCGCCGTCAGGTGTTCGCGCCAGTGCTGGTCGATCGATTCGAGCAACAGCCAGTGCTCAACCTTGCGCATGTTCTCCGCGCCAACCATCTCCTCGACCTGCTCGTAGCGGTCTTCGGCGCGGTCGAGCACTTCGTCCTTCGCCTCGTCGCCGAGCTCCGTCAGCTCGTCCACGCTCGGCAGGTCCTCCGCCATGAGGATTTCGCGCAGTTCGTTCTGCAATAGTTCGAGCGATTCGTAGTCCGACCCCGAGATCGTCCTGAACAGGCTCTCGATCTCCTCGATCAGCATCCCGACGACGTTGGCGCGTGTGTCCACCCCTTCGAGGATCATTTCGCGCTGGCCGTAGATCTGCTTGCGGTGTTCGTTGATCACGTCGTCGAAGTCAACCAGGCGCTTGCGGATGTCGAAGTTGTGGCCTTCTACCTTGGTTTGCGCCTGCTCGATGGCGCGCGTCACCATGCGCGATTCAAGCGGCATCTCCTCGGTCATCCCGAGCTTCTGCATCATCCCCGGCACCCATTCCGGGGCGAAGCGCTTCATGATGTCGTCCCCGAAGGAGACGAAGAAGCGGCTTGAGCCGGGGTCCCCCTGGCGGCCCGCGCGCCCGCGCAACTGGTTGTCGATGCGCCGCGATTCGTGCCGCTCGGTGCCGATGACGTGGAGCCCGCCGAGATCGGCCACGCCCCCGCCCAGCTTGATGTCCGTGCCGCGCCCGGCCATGTTCGTCGCGATGGTTACGGCCCCGCGCTGGCCAGCATCTTCGATGATGTGCGCTTCACGTTCGTGCTGCTTCGCGTTCAAGACTTCGTGGCTGATGCCTTTCCTCAGCAGCAACGCCGCCAGGTACTCGGACTTCTCGATCGAGGTGGTGCCAACGAGTACCGGGCGTCCCTCCTTGTTGAGGGACTCGATCTCCTCCACCACCGCGTTGAACTTGGCCCGCTCGTTGATGTAGACGATGTCCTGCGCGTCCTTGCGGATCATCGGCCGGTGCGTGGGGATCACGACCACGTCCAGATCGTAGATCTTGGAAAACTCCTCGGCTTCGGTCTCCGCCGTGCCGGTCATGCCGGCAAGTTTTTCGTACAGGCGGAAGAGGTTCTGAAAGGTGATCGTCGCGTAGGTGATGGATTCGCGCTGGACCTGCAGTCCCTCTTTCGCTTCGACGGCCTGGTGGATGCCGTGGCTCCAGCGGCGCCCGGGCATCAGGCGGCCTGTGAATTCGTCGACGATGATGATCTCGCCGTCCTTCACCACGTAGTCGCGGTCAACCCGCTTCAGCGCCTCCGCATCCAGTGCCGCCTCCAGGTGGCGCGCCACCCGCGGGTCGCCTTCGAACATGTTGTCGATGTTCAGCGCACGCTCGATCTTCGTGATGCCTTCTTCTGTGAGGGCTACGTGTTTGGACTTGTGGTCGACCAGGTAGTCCTGGTCTTCGATGAGCGTCTTCGCCGCGCGCGCGAACTTGATGTAGGTGCCGCTGGCTTCCTCGGCGCTGCCGCTGATGATCAGCGGCGTGCGAGCCTCATCGATGAGGATGTTGTCCACTTCGTCCACGATCGCGAAGGAGAGTTCGCGCTGCGACTTCTCCGCGTGGTCCCGGACCATGTTGTCGCGGAGGTAGTCGAAACCAAACTCGTTGTTCGTGCCGTAGGTGATGTCCGCCGCGTACACGTCTCGGCGGCTGCACGGCCGGAGCTCATCCAGCCCGCCCGTGCTGCCTTCCTCGCCGGGCTTGTACCCGGGCTCGTACAGGTAGGAAACCATGTTGTTCTGGATGACGCCGACGGTGAGGCCGAGGGCGTGGTAGACGGGGCCGTACCAGACAGCGTCGCGGCGGGCGAGATAGTCGTTCACCGTGATCAGGTGCACGCCACGGCCAGCGAGTGCATTCAGGTAGAGCGGGGCGACGGCCGTGAGCGTCTTGCCTTCGCCCGTCTTCATCTCGGCGATCTTGCCTTCATGGAGGACGATGCCGCCGATCATCTGGACGTCGAACGGTTTCTGCCCAACTTTCCGCCAGGCCATCTCCCGCGCAACCGCGAAGGCTTCGGGGAGCAGGTCATCCAGGCTCTCGCCAGCCGCGAGGCGCGCCTTGAACTCGGCGGTCTTCGCGGAGAGCACTTCATCGGCCAGCGCGGCCGTTTCGTCATCCAGCGCATTCACTTCGGCGACGACGGCCGAGAGCCGTTTGATCTCTTTCTCGTTCGAGTCGCCGAGCAGGCGAGTGATGAATCCAAGCTTCGACATAGTGCTCCCAGTGTAGCTCACGGACCCGTAGGAGCGGGGAAAGCACGCGGGCCGCTGCTGGTGGCGCGGCCCTCATTCAGGGCGGTGGCGACTCTCCGCCTGAATCTGGGGCCAGCGATTCCGCCAGTTGCAGCCTGTCCAGCAGCTCCCGCCGGGTGATGATCCCCACCATCTGGCCGTCGTCCAGTACAGGCACCTGGTTGAAGCGGTTTTCGCTCACCACGCGGAGCACGTCGAGGGCTTTCGCCGTGACGGTCACAGTCGTCACGCGCTCGCGGGGAGTCATGACCCCCTGCACGGGCGTATGCGGCCAGGCCTCCCGGGGCACCTTCCGGATGTCGCTCACCGTCAACAGGCCGCGCACGGCGCCGTCGTTGGCCACGATCACGGCCCGCTCCCCGCGCGCCAGCATATGGTCATCCACGACTTCCTGGAGCGACATCCCCGGCTTCACCAGCTCGAATTCGCGGTGCATCACGTCGCCGGCCGTCAAACGCCCGAGGATGGATTCGAGCTGCATGTTGCCTGCCTCGGCTCGCGCCGCATTCAGGAGGAACCAGCCGATGAACATGAACCAGAGCCCGTTTAAGGCATACCCCGAAAGGAGGATGGTAGCGCCGAGCAGCAACAACCCGTAGCCGAACATCTCGCCCACGCCGCTCGCCACCCGCGTCGCCCCGCGGAAACTGCCCATCCGTTTCCAGGCGATCGAACGGAGCACCCGCCCGCCGTCGAGCGGGAACCCCGGCAGGATGTTGAATACCGCCAGCATCACATTGACCGTCCCGAGGTAGAAGAAGATCCCGGAGACCTTCTCGTTCCAGTCCATCGTCAGGAGCGCGCCGCCGAGCGAGACGCCGGCGACGACGACGCTCGTCGCCGGCCCGGCGGCGGCGATCGCGAACTCCTCCCCAGGTGTCTGCGGTTGGCGCGACATGTGCGAGACGCCCCCGAAGATGAAGAGCGTGATCCGCGGCACGTCCAGCCCCCGCCGTTTTGCCACGATGGCGTGCGCCAGTTCGTGGATCAGCACTGTCACGAACAGCAGCACGGCTGAGGTTGTGCCCACGACCCAATACGCCGCCCGGCTCCAGCCGTCGTACTGGTCCGGGAACACGCTGTCGGAAAGCGTCCAGGCGAGCAGCGCCAGGATAGCGAGCCACGAGAGGTTGATCTCGATGTCTATCCCGATGATGCGGGCCACGCGCAGGGAGCCGAACATGCGTTAACCCTACCCCGCTGCCCACGCCGTTGCCAGTACCGGCTGCTCCTCAGAGGGGGATCTTTCGGCGCGCACCTCTTGGGAGGGCCATAATCCGGGCCCCGGCCCCCAGGGAGCAGTCGCCAGGCCTGGCGCAAAACGCTGAACCGCATGATTGGGGATGAGATTATCCGTGTAAACCCTTATACTTTTGCCCGATGCAAGGTGACCCCCTCCTTCGCAAGGCCCAGGCCGACCTTGTCCTCGAGCGCGCCGCCATGCAGCTGGGACAGTTGCTCCAGGAAGCGTGCCGGGAATTGGACCCGTTCCCCTCGTTCCCCAACGCCTTGTTCACCAACGCCATTGAATGTGACCCCGGATACGCCGCCGACCCTGGCCGGGGTTGCGTCGTCGTTGGCCCCGATGGCCTTCTCTACGAGCTTGAAATGGGCATCGACCACGATTCGATCGAACTGACCGGCTCATGGGATCCCGTGACAGCGCGAAAGGAGACGATGAAGAAGCTGGACCTCGCCCCTCGCGATTGCCTCATCTACGCCTACAACGGCCTCATTGCCGTCACTGAAGCTCTGCTGGAACGCCAGGAAGGGACGTCTGGATGAAGCGCACGCTGAAGCGAATCCTCCTTCTCAGCTTCGTGGTAGCGTTCGTCCTCGTCGCTGTCCGGTTCGTCGCCCACCGCCGCGGCGCAGCCACGCTCCCCGTCCAGCCGTGGACTCCGGCTGCGCCGCCCCGAGACGTCCACGTTGAAGTCCACCCCCCGGAGGCTCCCCCCTCCCCGGAGCCAGCCGAAGCAGCGGAGCCCGCAAGCGGCGGATTGGGACCAGCGGCGCCCGGCGAAGCGCCCGTCTCCGTCGCATCCCTCCCGGCGGTGGACGCGTCCCAGCCCCCCACCCCCGCAACGCCGGAGCCTGCCTCCGCGGCTGAATTCGAGCCCGGCCTGCTTACCAGCTACTTCGAGAGCGTCGCCGCGACCGCCGACGAAGATCTGGCCGGTCACCTCGCGACGCTCGTCGAACATGGTTGGGAGCCAACCCCGGTGCCACCTCCCGAGCCAGAGCCAGAGCTGGAGCCCGCGCCGGCACCCGAGCCACCGCCCGAGTCCGTGCCTCGCGCCGGCGAGGAGCCTCCGCCAACCGCCGAACCGCCAGCCGCCGAGCAGCCCGAACCGCCCGAACCGCCCGGGCCGGCGTCTCTCCGCGACGCTGAGCTGGCCAAATCGCTCGAAGAAGCGCTAACCGAACTGCCGTCCGCAACCATCACGCCCGTCCCAAAACGGACCGCCGAATCGTACCTGGATGAAGGCAACGTTTACTTCAACGTCGGCCAGTATGCGCTCGCCATCGACCGCTACACCACGGCCGTTGAAATGGATCCGGACCTCGTTGCCGCCTACTACAACCGCGCGAACGCCCGTACACGCGCCGGCGAATTCGATTCCGCCCTCGCGGACTACGACCGCGCCCTCCAGCTTCAGCCGTTCGACGCCGACGCCCTGAACAACCGCGGCATGCTCCACCTCTACCGGGCGAACTATGGCGAAGCCCTGCGCGACTTCAACGCGGCACTCGTGATCGACCCCGCGGATACCACCGTGATGGTCAACCGGGGGCTCGCCCACCTCCAGGCCGGTGATGCCGCCGCCGCCCTTGTGGACTTCCAGGAGGCTGCTTCGCTCGACGCAGGCGACGCCGCGGCAGCCTATGGGGCGGGCCAGGCGTCGGCCGTGCTCGGAAACCGAGAAGAAGCCCTCCGGCACATCGCCCGCGCCCTCGAATTGAATCCTTCTCAGGCGAGCGAGGCGGCCGCCGACCCTAATCTCGCCGTGCTTCAGGGCGACCCCGCGTTCCTTAAGCTGCTCCGGGATAGCGCGTCGCGCGAAGGCTAAACGGCCACGTGCTCGTCGAACCCGGGCAGCCTGGCGGATGCCGCAAGGGCCGGCCGCCGCCGCCTCGGGATCGCCCGCGAGCGAAACATGTCCTTCGCCAGGGTGCGCTCAACCTGCCAGGAGCAGTGCTCGCAGATCCCGTGCGAAACCACCTCGCTCCCCGGCTTCAGGAGCTTGCCGCACCAGGCGCACAGAACGGTCATCGTATCCTCCGCAGCCAGCAGCAACGAAAACGCGGACGGCGGTCAACCTAACCCGTCGCCCGGCTACTGCAGTCCACACTCTCGCCGGCAGGCGCCCCGCCCGCTATCGGGGAATGCCCTAAGGTGTGCCTGGTTTCCTTCACGCTCTTAAGCGGCGGCCTGTACCGGCTCCAGCGTCTCGGTCTCCCTGGATATAACCGCCGGGATCAATCCACCCAGCTCGAGCAGCGCGACAAGCCGGTCTTCCAGCTTCGCGATGCCCCGGATGTAGTCGTTCTCCGCTTCGCGCACCACGTTGCTGTTCGGCTCAATCTGCTCACCGGGGATCCGCTTCACTTCCGTGACGGCGTCCACTGTCAGCCCCACCATCCCATCGCCTCCGCTTACGACGACGATACGCGTGTCCTGGGTGTACTCGCTCGCCGCGACGCCACAGCGCCGCCGGAGGTCAATGACCGGGATCGCGTTGCCCCGGAACTTCGTCAACCCGTCCACGTAGTAGGCCGCACCGGGGATCGCCGTAATCTGCTGCATCCGCACGATCTCCTGGATGTGCTGGATGTCGAGGGCGTAAAACTCGCTCGCGAGGCGGAAGATAACCACGTGTTCTTCACGGGCGTCGCTGCGGGACTCGGAGTGGGTGTCAGTCGCCAAGGGTGGCCTCCGTGGTGTGGTGTTGGCCCGATCTTCGCGCCTTTATGACCCCTCGGGCAGTGGGTGAGTCCCGTATCCGGCGCGCGCAACCCCCGCATGCGCACCCCCGTCGCCGCCCGCTGTCGAGCGATGCTGATACACTGCCGCCCGTGGCTGAACTCCAGGCGAACGGGATAACGATCAACTACGAGGACTACGGCGACCCGGAAGCCCCCGCTGTCGTCCTTCTCCACGGCTACACCTCCGACCTGCGCATGTGGCGCGGCTGCCTGGATGCCCTGACGCGCGACTACCGCGTCCTGGCACCGGACCTGCGCGGCCACGGCCGCTCCTCCTCCCCGGAAGACGGCGATTCCTACACCATGGAAACGTACGCCGAAGACCTGCGCTGCTTCCTCGATTCACTCGAGGTCGAAATCTGCGCCCTCGTTGGCTGTAGTTTTGGCGGCATGGTCGCGCTCCAATTCGCCGTAACCTGGCCCGGACGCCTCGCGGGTCTCGTCCTGAGCGACACCTCCGCCGCCTACCAGAATGAGGCTTATGACGAGGCCTACCGCGAGCGCGAGCGCCGCATTGCCGCCGACCAGGAGGCGATGGCTCGCCTGGGCAGTGCCGGCCTGGGCCGGCGGGCGGCCGCCACCCTCGCCGATGACTTCCTCGCCCAGGGTGTCCGCAACCGCTACGCCAGCCTCAGCACCCATGGTTACCTCGGCGCAGGCCGGGCGCGGCGCGAGCGAGCGGACCTCCTCGGGGTCATCGGCGCGCGCCTCACTATGCCCGTCCTCATCACCACCGGAGACCGCGACGAAGTGCATGGCGCGAGCCTGGTCATGGCCGGGCGGCTGCCCGGCGCCCGCGTTGTGACCTTCAAAGGCGCCGCACACGGGATCCCCGCCCGCCTCCCCGGCCCCTTCACGGCCGCCGTCCTTGCCTTCCTCGCGGATATTGAAGAGGGGAAGCCCATCGCCGGGACGCGGACTGTCTGACCGTAGCCTCGCGGTAACCTATACTGCGATTGCTCCAGCGCACGCGGACGAGGCGGGTGCACTGGCGATTAGAGCAAGGAGATTCCTCCGATGAAGAAAGTGCTGGGTATCTTCGCCCTCCTGGCGGCCCTCGTGGGCGCGCTCATGTTCTGGCGCCGCCGCCAGGACGACGACGAATTCCTTGATGAGGAACTCGAATAACTGGCAACTCCACTGAGGCGCCAGATCGCCGTCCCGTCATCACCGGCGCTGGCGTTGTAACAGCCCAGGGCAGCGGCCTCCTGCGCGGCTGGTCCGCCCTCGTCGCGGGCGCGCCAGCCGGGCGCGAGTGGGCCCCGGACGACCAGCCAGGGACGTTCTTCGCCGCCCCCCTTCCCGATGACTACCGGCCTCGCGACGATATCCCTCGCAACATCGCCCACTTTATGGACCGCGGCTCGCTCATGGCCGTGGATGCAGCCCTGCAGGCGATCGAGGCCGCCGGCCTGGCCGCGGGCGCCCTCGATGCGCGCCGCTTCGCGCTCGCCGACGGCCTCCCCTACCGCGCGCCCGGCCAGCCGACCCTCTTCGTCCCCTACGGCCATGCCATTGCCCGCGTCCTCCAAACCCGTGGCCCGGTCGTTACTGAAGGGGGCGCGGAAGCGAGCGGGCTCGCCGCCGTGGCCGCCGCCGCCCGGCTGATCGCCCGCAACGAGGCCGACGTCGTGCTCGCGGGCGCATCCCAGGCGCTCCAGCGCCCTGTCCTGGACCACCTCCGCGCCCAGGGGTTCGCCGCCCGCTCTGCCGCCAAACCTTTCGACGTTTCCCACGCCGGGATGGTGCCCGCCGAGGCAGCGGCCTACGTTGTCGTCGAATCGGCCGCCCACGCCCGCGGACGCGGCGCCACCATCCGCGCCCGAATCGCGGGGATTGGCCATGTCTTCGATCCTTCCGCCGAACCGCTCGCCACCAGTGGCCCGGCCGAATCCGGGCGCGCCATGCAGGCCGCCCTCGGCGATGCCGGCTACCTCCAGAACCAGGTGGACCTCCACTTCTCCTGTGCCGATGGGCGCGAGGCCGTGGATGACGCCGAAGGCTACGGCGCAAAACGCACCTTCGGCCGTCACGCCTACTACGCCGGCGTCACCACCGTCGCTGGCACGCTCGGCCACGCCCTGGCCGCCAGCGGGGCGCTCTCCCTCGCCTTCGCCGTGGAAGCGCTCGCACGCCAGGAGGTCTTCCCGGTAGGGGGCCTCGACGCGCCGGACAGGGAGATGGATCTCGCCTTTGTCCGCGAGTCCCGCGCCGAGAAGCTCGATTGCGTCCTTGTCACCAGTCTCGGCCTTGGCGGCGCCAACGTCTCTCTCGTCCTCGCCCGCGAGTGACGCCCACCCGGCCCCCTGCTCCTATCGCTCACGTGCTCTAGCATCTGGACATGCCCGTAGAGATCACCTGGCTTGGCCGCAACTGCTTTCGCCTCAAGGGCCGCGACGGCGTCGTCCTCACTGACCCCTGCCCGCCGGAAAGCGGCTACAGCATCGGCAAACAGACCGCCAACATCGTCACCATCAGCAACCGGGACGACCCGGGCTATAGCTACCGCGAGGGCGTCACCTCCGCCCACATCCTGGACGCGCCCGGCGAATACGAAGTGGGCGGCATCCTCGTTACCGGCATCGCCACCAAACGGGCGGACGGCGGCCGGAACGTCGTCTTCGTCTGTGAGATAGATGGCATCCGCGTCGGCCACCTCGGGCTCGCGACCACCCAGGGGATCGAAGAGATCAAGGACGTGGACATCCTTCTCTTCCCCGCTGGCGGGAGCAACTCCCTCGGCGGCGCCGCCGCGGCGGACGTGATGACCAAGGTCGATCCACGGGTGGCCATCCCCATGAACTACAAGACAGCCGCCGAAACGGCTGACCTGCAGCCGCTGGAGGCCTTTCTTCGCGAAACGGGCGCCAAGCCCGAGCCCCAGCCGAAAGCCCAGTACTCCCGCACCCAGCTTCCCCAGGACCTCACCATGGTCGTCCTCGAACCAAAGTCCTGAACCGGAGGGCTACCGCGTGAGCGCCCCGTAGGCCTCCGGCAGCCGGTCGTTGATGACATGCGTCCCCGGAGCCATGTCCTTCCACCGCGCCATCGCCCGGTTCACGGAGGCCGTCATCGCCACGCCGCTGCCCTCCGGCGAAGCCGCCACGACCGCGCCGTTCGGCGCCGTCACCACGCCTCCGCCGTCCCAGGCCGCCGCCACGTAGACCCGGTTCTCGTCGCTACGCGTGCGCGCCAGCCGCTCGTTCATCGGGTGGTTCTCGAACACCGGCCATACCAGGATGTCGGCCCCGTCCAGGGTCAGCGAACGGGCGACTTCGGGCACGAGCGCTTCGTCTCCACAGAGCAGCGCGACGTTTCCCGCGGGCGAGGCCGTAACCGGCGAGGGGAGTTCACCGAGCGTGATCCCGCGGCCATGCGTGGCGACGTGCTCCAGCGACCCGCCGGGCGTTACCAGCGTCGCCGAGCGCCCCCACATGCAGCCGTTCGTGCTGGTGCCAAAGGCCAACATCCCGCCCAGGTCGCGCACAGCCGCCTCCAGCGTCGAAAGCTCCACCTGCCACCCCTCCGGCGCGGCCATCCCCGGGAACACCACGAGGTCGGCGTCCTGCGCGCGCAAACCCTCATAGCGTTTGATCATCGCCCGAGCGTCGAACATCCCTGGGCCCGGCACCACCGCCACCCTCCGGTTGTCGAGCGCCGGCACCAGCGGCTCCTGGAGCAGCGCTGAGACAGGCAGCGAAACCGTCGGCGCCGTCAGGCGCCCATACAGTCCCGGCCGCCGAGGCACGAGCTCCACCCCCAGCGGCTCGATGTCGTACGCCACCACCACGTCGCCCTGGCTGGGCGCGCTCACCCGCGTCACGCCAAGCGGGTCGATGAGGCAGGACCGGCCCGCGTAAACGATGCTCCCATCTTCTGTCCCCCATTTGTCCGCAGCCGCCACCCAGACGCCGTTTTCGAAGGCCCGCACCGGCATCATGTAGTCGTACTGAATGTTCGAAAGGCCCGCCGGGTCCTTCCCAGAAGACACCCAGGCCGTGAGGTCGAGGATGATCTCGGCCCCGCTTAACGTCAGCGCCCGCGCGATCTCCGGCATCCGCCCGTCAGCGCAGATCAGGATCCCGGCCCGGCAGAAGCCCATGTCGAAGACCGGGAAGCTCGTGCCCCGCTCGAACCACTTCGTATCGAAATGCCAGAGGAAGCTCTTGTCGTACTGGCCGCGCACTTCACCGTCCGGGCTGAAGACAAGGCCGCTGTTGGTCACACCGCCGGATGCGGTCGGGACGGCTATCCCGGCGGCCAGCCAGTAGCCGTGCCGCCGCGCTTTCTCTGCCAGCAGCGCGCGGACTTCGCCAAACGCGCGGACTCCCGGGCGATCGTAAGGGCGAGAATCCTTCAAGTAGTATGCCGGGTAGGACGATTCCGGCAGGAGGGCCAGTTGCGCGCCCGCTGCGCCCGCTCCGTCCAGCGCCGAAAGGAGGCGCTGGAGGTTCGCCTCAGCGTCTTCGATGTCCGCGGCCCGTACCTGGCAGAGGGCGATCCTGAACTTGTCCACGTCCGCAGCGTACAGCAGCGGAGGCCGGCCACACGAGCGCCGCTGGCGCGGGGCACGATTAAGGGCCGGTGGATGTGTGGAGCGGACACGACATCCAGCGCGGCCCGCAGTAGTTTTAGCACGCGCTAAGCTAACTGCGCAAGTGGTTGTACCGCGACATCTCGCCCTTGACCCCGCCACAGGGGG
This sequence comes from Anaerolinea sp., assembly GCA_013822275.1. Classification (GTDB taxonomy): domain Bacteria; phylum Chloroflexota; class Dehalococcoidia; order Tepidiformales; family Tepidiformaceae; genus PNKC01. The sequence continues at coordinate 17,224 of PNKC01000035.1, forward strand.
TCATAGACTTACCTCTCGAATGATTCGTCTCGCCACACTCGTCGCCGCCTTTACCGTCGCCGCCCTTTCCACGGTCCTGGCCGCGCTGCCCGTGGCTGCTGCCGCCTCGCCGGCCGGCGCCCACGCACTGAGCGCCCCGGCGTTCGATGACCAGGACGGCCACGAGCTTGTGACCACTGCTTCAGGCGATTCCGACCAGGATGTCGTGCGCCGTGTCGCCTGGACGCTCGCGGGCGTCGCCGCCAGCGTGGTCGGCCTCAGCGGGCTCTACCTGCTCAAGCGCCGCCTCGGGGGCTTCCCGAAGAACCCGGCCTGGGTCGCCCCGATTACGATCATGCCCTCAAGCGAGCTTCCCGGAGACCGGGACCCGCACGAAGCCGAAACACACGGCCACAACGAACCCGCTCACGCCGGACACTGAGTCTCGCGCCTCGGGCGCGGCTGCGGCGTCCGTATCCCCGGATCCCCGCGAGCTGGCAGTCGAGGGGGCGCTGGTTGGGACTCCCGCCACTTACGGCAGCACCACAACCTTGCAGTCGTGCGGGTCGGCAAGCGCCGCGAAGGCCGCCGGCAGTTCGTCCAGCGTCACCGTGCGCGTCACCATCGGCCCAGTGTTCACACTTCCATCGGCCAGCGCGCCCAGCGCCTCGGCGTACTCCGCCGCCGAATAGCCAAGGACGAACTGCATCGTCAACTGCTTGTTGATGCCGACCATGGGGTAGATCCGGTCTTCCTTCATGCACACCCCGACCACGACCACACGGCCAAACCGCGCCACGAGTTCCATCGCCTGGCGGAGCGTGCCTTCTACGCCCACGCATTCGAATACCACCGGGGGCGCGCCGCCGGCCGCCTTCGCCACTTCTTCCGCCACCACCACGTCCGCGGGGTTGAGGACAAGGTCGGCGCCCAGCTTTCGCGCCAATGCCCGCCGCGTCTCCGCGTAGTCGGAGATAGTGACGTGGCCCACGCCCTCTTTCTTCAGCCAGAGCAGGGTCATCAACCCGATCGGCCCGGCACCCATCACCACCGCGTGCTCGCCCAGCTGCATCCGCGCTTCGCGAACCGCGTGCAGCCCCACCGCGCACGGTTCGGTCGTTGCCGCCACCCTGTCCGGCACGCTGTCCGGCACCCTGAGCAGCAGCGGCGCGCTCATGATCACGTACTCGCCGTACGCCCCGGGTGTCTCCGGGCTGTAGCCAATGCTCAGGAACCCGTTCGGCTGCTCTGGCGCCATCAGCACGGGGATAGAGGTGACGCGGGTCCCGGCCGCCCACTCTTCCGCCCCCAGACCAGCCTCCACGATCTCGGCCACGAACTCGTGCCCCATGACCATGCCCTTCGACTGGTCCAGCGTGTCCCAGGCAGTCCGGCCGCTCATCCGCGAAGCGGCGATCATGTCGTCCATGAACCTGGCGGCGTGCAGGTCGCTCCCGCAGATCCCGCAGGCCCGCACCCGCGCCAGCACCTGTCCCGGCCCCGGCGTTGGCTTCGCCACGTCCTCAATCGTCAGTTCTTTCCCGCGCAAGACCATCGCCTTCATTGCCTGAGCTCCATCGCCTGAGTGTTGCCGCACTCTACTGGTTTGAACCACAAAGACACAAAGGCCATGAGAAAGGGTTGAGCACGGTACCGGACCCGCGCAAACAGCCGCCGCCCCGGTTTCGTAAACCGCTTCCGTACCGCGCGCGCCAGCAAGCGGTGGGATGTCTCACCCACGCAAGATCTCGCCCCAAACGAGAGGCAGCAAGAAAGACCTTTGTCTCTTTGTGGTTCTTCTTGGTGGTTCTAAACCGCCTCGTGGCGCCGCCGGGCGTCCGCCGTGGCCAGTCGCGCCCTTATGCCGGGCACGCCGCGCATCCCGCCCTCCCGCAGCGAATGGAGGATCTCTTCGAAGTGCGCCTTGCCGTTGACTTCCAGCAGGAGCTCCAACACAGCCACCCCGATGGGCATGCCGGGCACTTCGCGGTCGTGGTTCACCTCAAGGATGTTGCCGCCCGCCGCCGCGATTGCCGCGGAAACCAGCGCCAGTTCCCCCGGCGTATCGCTTACCTCTACGCTCAGGTGCTGGTAGCGCCCGGCATCCGCCAGGCCCCGCCGCACGATCGAACCGAGCAGGTTGATATCGATGTTGCCCCCCGAAAGCACCGCGACCGCGGTCCCCTTCGGCCGGTATTCCCCGGCATGGATGGCCGCCGCCGCGAGCGCCCCCGCGCCTTCGACGATCATCTTCGACTTTTCAATCAGCATCACGATGGCGTGGGCGATGGCGTCGTCGTTCACCGCCACCATGTCATCCACATACCGCTCGATGAGGGCGAACGTGCGCGCGGAGGGCCCGGCAACCGCCACGCCATCGGCAATCGTGCGCTCCGCCGCGGTGGCCAGAAGTTTGTGCGCCGCGAACGACTGGCAGATACCGTCCATTGCCGATGACTGCACTCCCACAACGCGTACATGGGGATGTGTGGACTTTATCGCCGTGGCGATTCCCCCCAGGAGGCCGCCACCACCCGCCGGCACCAGCACCTCCTCAACGTCCGGGCACTGCTCAAGGATCTCAAGCCCGATCGTCCCCTGCCCGGCAATCACGTCGTCGTCGTCAAACGGCGGCACGTAGATCCGTCCGTCCCGCTGTGCAATGGCGAGCGCCTCGGCCCGCGCCATCTCCAACGATGTGCCCGCGAGGACCACGCGGGCGCCGTACTCCCGGCAGGCCGTTACTTTCGCCAGCGGCGCCGTTTCCGGCATGACCACCACCACGCCGATTCCGCGGCCCGCGCCCGCCAGGGCGACGCCCTGCGCGTGGTTGCCCGCGCTCGCCGCCACGAGGCCGCGCCGCGCGGCCGTCTCGTCCAGCCGCCGCACGAAGTTCGTCGCGCCCCGGACTTTGAACGATCCGGCCAGCTGCATCTGTTCGCACTTCAAGAACACCGGCGCCCCGGCCAATGCCCCGAGCGAGAGCGACGGCCACATCGGCGTCAGCCGCACGGAACCCGCGATCCTCACCCGCGCGTCGCGAATCGTCTCAATCGTAACACCGCCCGCCGCTGGCGAAGAGGTCTCGGTCATCGTGCTCTCCCGCCACATCTTCGCACTGCCCGCGGGTGGAGGCACCGTGCTACCCGCGGCGCCAGATCTTCCGGCGCTGCCAGCAGTGGTCGCACAGGCTGGCTGGCCGGTCAATCACCACTCGCCCATCGTGAAACGGGTACATCCGGTCGCTCACGTGCGCGCCACAGAAGAGCCCCCGGCAGAGCGAGCATTCGAACGCGGGGTGAGGCCCGCAGCCCTCCTCGCCGCACAACCCAGCCCGGTTTCGCTGCTCAACCCGCGACCGGTACACAAGGTGCCGGTCCAGGTCTTCTTTCTTCTCGCGGCAGGCCTTCCGCGTGCAGACCGCTTCGTGGCCCTCGGCGAAAAGCGTGTGCGCCGCACAGAATTCTCTGCCGCAGTACTGGCAGGCGTGCTGGGAGGGGTTCGGGCAGCGCGAGAAACGGCTGCCAACTCGGCAGAGGGCGACGGCCATAGTTTGTCTCTGGTGAACGAAGTTCCGCGATCCATCGTCGCGAATCCACCGCGGCGCGGTCAATCGGCCGGTAGCCAGGCGCACGCCCCGGGCCCGTCTCCCGCTGCCATCGTGCCCGCCAGCCGCCAGTCCTTCACCCGGAATACCTGCACGGCGGCCGTCGCGTTCGAGGCCACCGCCACGAACTCCCCGTCAGGGCTCAGGCAGAGCCCGTCGGGCCGGCCAGCCACCTTGACGCGCCGCTCCACCTTCCGCGCCCCCAGGTCGACGACCGCGAGTTCGCCGCCGGCTGAAAGCGCGACCAGGACCCTCCGCTCATCCAGCCCGATCACCCGCACCGGCCCACCGCCGAGAGCCATCTGGCCCACTCGTGCAAAGGGCTCCGCCGTGAACACCGTCAGCGTCCCGGCCAGGTTGTCTGCTGTCACCACGAAGGCGCCCACCGCCACCACGCTCTCGGGCATCGCCCCTGTTTGCAGCGTCACGCCGGAGGGTAGCTGCCGCAGCCTGCCATCGCGTGAATCCGTGACGAAGATGTCCGGACCCGCGACCGCAACGGCGTGTGGCGTGTCTCCGGTGGCTTCGCTCCCCCCAGGTGCAAACGAGGCGCGGTCGACTCTCGCCAGGCGCCCCGTGGATTCAAGTGTCACGAACAACGTGTCCCCGGCGATCGCGAGGCCGTGGGGCGTCCCCTCGAGCGAGAGCAGTCGGGTTACTGACGGCCCCCCTACGTCGACTTCGGCCACAGCGTCCGCCCTTCCCAGCGTGACATAGACGCGCCCACCGGCCACTGCCACCTCGTGGGGCGGACCTGGCAGCGCAAGCTCGCGCACCTCGCCGGTGCTCATGTCGCGTACCGTCAACGATTGCGCCCGGAGGTTGGCGACGACGAGCGTGCCCTCGGCCGGCATCGCCGGCGCGGCTTCCTTCGCCAACAGCCTGGAGGACATGACAATCGCCAGCACCATCATCGGGAGGATGGCGGCGCTGGCGATCTTGTTCATGCGATGGAGGGGGATCGCGAACATTCGGCTCCATTGGGACGGCTCACGCCTACGAAGGCAGGGGTGAGCCGCCGGGTCTGTTAGCGGATGATGTTGACCAGGTCCTGCAGCATCTGGTCGCTGGCGGTAATGACGCGCGACGACGACTGGAAACCGCGCTGCGCGATGATGACGTTGGTGAACTGCTGCGCCAGGTCCACGTTCGAGGTTTCGAGCGTTCCCGTGCTCACCGTGCCGCGGCCATTCGTGTTCGGCGTCCCCAGGATCGGGTCGCCGGAGTTGGCGGTGGGCTGCCAGTTGTTCTGGCCGGCACGCTGCAGGCCGCCCGGGTTCACGAAGGTGGCGAGGCCGAGCTGGCCGATGATCCGGTTCGAACCGTTCGAGTAGATCCCCGCGATCTCGCCGGAATTGCCGACGGCGAAGCTCACCAGCGCGCCCGCCGGGAACCCGTCCTGGCTGGAGAGGTTGATCTGGCTTTGGCCCGCGAACTGCGTGAAGCTGGCCATGTTCAGGTCGAAGGTCAACGGCGAGGCGTATGCCGTGCCCGTGAGCGGGATGTTGATCAGGCCGTTAGCCGGCGTCAGAATCGCGCCCGTCAACGGGTCGAACGTAATCTGCGCCGGGGCGGGTGTTGCCGCCACGGCCGCCGTCGATGGGTCTCCGTCGTCATCGTGCGAGACCGAGACATCCCAGGTGTTCGCCGCCGCATTCTTCGTGTACGTAACCGCCACGCTGTGAGCGTTGCCCAGCGTGTCGTACGCGGTTAGCGTCGTGTTCACGAGACCGCCCGTCGCCGCACCGGCGTCGAGGTTCCCGGCGAGGTTCATGAGGGTGCTTGCCTGGGCGCTGATGCGCGTGCCGAAGGGGATTTCCAGCGGCGTCATGGGAGTGTCAGTGTTAACCACGCCGCTGTTGTCGGCGGCCCAGCCCAGCACCCGGAGACCCGTGTTCGGGTTGACCAGCCCGCCGTCAACGCCGATGTCGAAAGCGCCGTCACGCGTGTAGTAGCTCCGCTGTCCGTCCGAGACGATGAAGAAGCCGTCGCCCTGGACCGCGAAGTCCGTCAGCTTGCCCGTCGATTGGAGCGAACCCTGGCTCATGATCGTGTCGATCCCGCCGAGGTTCATGCCCAGGCCGATCTGAGCGGGGTTCGTGCCGCCGCGGCCGTTCTGGGGCGAGGAGCCGCCGCGGATCGTCTGGCCGAGGATGTCCTGGAAGGTCACCCGGCTGGACTTGTAGGCGATGGTGTTGACGTTGGCGATGTTGTTGCCCACCACGTCCATGTAGGACATGTGGTTGCGCATCCCGGAGATCGCGGAAAAGAGTGCTCGCATCATGGCAGGTATCGATCCTTTCACATGGCGGTTCCCCGCCCTGGGCCCTTCCCGCGGAAGCTGGAAGGACTGGCTGAACTGGATCGGGCTTCCGGCGTGCGGACCAGCCCGGTGGTTTCACGGCGCGTATCGCCGCTAGGCGATGACGACGGAGTCAATGTTCGTAAAGACCTTCTCCCTTCCCGCTTGCGCGTTCATCGCGGTGACAACGGTGCGCTCGCGGACATCGACCACCACGGCCAGGTCATCGAGCATGACGACAGAGTTGCGGGAGCCCTTTTCGGCCGCCCGGCTGATCGCGCTGTCGAGCCGCTCCAGGCGCCCGGCATCCAGGTCCAGGTCGCGCCGTTCAACGCGCTTCTGTGCGTGACGGCTCAGCTGCACCCCCTCGCCAGCCTTCTGGAGAGTCTCTCCGAACGAAGGTCTCCCTGATGGCAAGGGCCTGGGAGCGGCCGGCCGCAATGGCGCCGCTGCCGGCCCGATCGGCAGCGATCGGTCGATGTAGGCCATCGCTACCTCACCTCCGAGACGGTGAACAGGTCCACGACCTTGCCGTTCACCAGGAGCATCGGGATGCCCTTGTCATCCATGACTACCCGGTCCACGCGTCCGTTTACTTCCATGCCGGCGTTGGGCGCGTCGGCGATGGCCGCTTTCACCCGGTCATCGTTGGCGACATCCACCCGCTGAGCGCTGCTCAGCTTGGCGAACGGCGCCCCGAACTTTTCCCGTGCCACCATGTCGCGGACGGTCCCGAGACCATCCACCTGCTTGCCGATGACGTTCTTGCCCAGCAGGGCGGTGGCGCTCGAGAGTTCGTTCACACCCTGGAGAACCTTCATCCCCTGGGCTACGAGCTTCATCTGGCTGAGCGATTCGAACTGGGCCATCTGGGCCATGAAGTCTGAATCCTTCTGCGGCTCCAGCGGGTTCTGGTTCCGCATCTGGGCGATGATCAGCTTCATGAAGTCAACCTGCCCCAGGTCCGCGGACGGCGCGCCTTTCTTCGGCGCGTAGGTGCTGTTCTGGAGCCCCGTAACGGGGTCGATTGGCAGTGCCATCTCCGTCCTCCTCCGTTAGACCCGGTAGCTCAAGGCGCCGTCCGGGTTGTAAGCCGAACGAAGCCGGTTGTGACGGCCGGCCGCGCCCGGCTCGTCCAGCCCCATGAGGCCGGCGAAACTGCTGTCTTCGGCCTCGGCGCGCCGTCGCGCCCAGCCCGGCTGGTCATTCTGCTGGTCCTCCCCGGCCTGCCAACCGAGGCCCACCTGCACGTCGGCAAGGTTGAGGCCGCGGCTGCCCAACAACTGAGACAGGTCCCCGATGTGGTCGCGCAGGAGGTTCGCCGCTTCGGCGCGTTCCGCCCGGATTTCGACGCGGACCTGGTCCCCGTCGGTGTGGATATGCAGTGTTACTTCGCCGAGTGCCTCCGGGCGGAGGTGCAGGCGTGCTTCCCCGCCACCCTGCTCGACCCGTTCGATGATCGTGCGGCCAACATGCTGCACGGCTTCAGGGAGCGCGGGAGTGGGCGGCTCTGGCTGCGGCACTTCGGCCACAGGCGTGGTCTCCGCGGCGCGCAGTTCGCCAACCGCTGAGTTCGCGGCTGCGTGGGCGATCCCTTGCGCCGAGGCGTTCGGCTGGTTGTCGCCCTTGCGGCTTTCACCCTGGCCGTTGCGCTGGCCCTGGCTGTCTGTTGCGTTCCCGTCGAAGCGGACCACGCTGCCAGTAAGCGCCTGGCCCTCGGGGGGCGCCTCCGGAGGGGTCTCCACCGGCGCTGGTGGTCCGTCTTCCTCGCGTTCTGCTTTCCGTTCATCACGCCGCACCCGGTTCGCCGCGACCACCTCAATCGCTAGCCCGGCTGGCGTTGCTGGCGTGGCCGGCGTGGCTGCCGTGGCAGGCGTCCCTTCGCCGGCTGCGGTCGCCGGCGTCGCCGGTCTCGCGGGTGTCGCTGGCCCGGCAAGCGTCCCTTCACTGGCCGCCACCGCGGGCGTGGCGGGCGTGGCGCGCTGCGGGTCAACCTCGCGTTGCGGCGTCGCCCGGGCGACGGCTGCCGCTTCTTCGGCCCGTGTGGTTTGGGCCCCTTCCGTCGGTGGTGCGGCAGTTGCCGTGCTGGCAGACGCCTCTCCTTCAGCCTGGCCGGTGGTTCCCACGGGTTCCGCCGCTGCGCCGCTGGCGGGAGTGGCCACCGGGACCGTCACAGTCTCGGCTGTAGCCTGCGATTGCCCTCCGTCAAGCGGACCGGGCGCGATTGCCGGCAATTCGGGCAGTTGCGGAAAGAGCTGGAGAGCCGCGACGGCGGCGGAAACCGTGTCGTCGCCGGTCCCTGGCTCCTTCTCGGGAGGCGCAGCGACTGGCGGGGCGCTGACCGTCCCGGCCGCCGTCGCGTCGCTGTCCGTCTCACCGCTGAGGCTGGCGAGGAGGGCCGCGAACAAGTCGGCCGGGGCCGCGGTGTCCGCCGCGGTGGCCGCCCCGGGCATCGCTGCCGGAGGGGCGAAGAGCGTATCGATCGGGAATTGCGCGACAAGTCCCATTAGATCTGCATCCTGAACACTTCCTGGTAGGCCTCGACGGCCCGGTTGCGTACCTGCGTCGCGAGGCTCATCACGAGACTCTCCGTCTCGAGGGCGAGCATCACTTCGCTCAGGTCAACGTCCTCGCCCGCGGCCAGGGCGTTCACCTTCTCGTTGGCGGTGTCGCTTACCGACTGGAGCTGGCCGATGGCCTTCCCCAGCATGTCCGCGAACCCGGCCGCCGGTTTGGCGGCAGCCGTGGCACCAGTCTGTGCCACCCCGCCCGCGCCCTGAATCCGTCCGATCTCCATACCCGTCTCCTCAACCGCAGTAGTTCCGGCCCCGCGGACTACCTACTGCTGATGTCCAAAGCCCTTAGGGCCATCTGCTTTACCGCGTTCAGCACCGTCGCGTTCGCCTGGTATGAACGGTTGGCCGAGGTGAGGTCCGTCATCTCCTGCACCAGGTCCACGTTCGGCAGCGCCACGAAGCCGTCCGCGTCGGCATCCGGATGGGCGGGGTTGTACTCCTGCCGCCCCGGTGTCGTCTCGTCGATGGCTGTCGATGTGAGCACCACGCCCGTGCTCGCCTGGCCCGTGAACTTCTGGACCACGCTGGCGAAGGGCATCGACCCGTCCGCCGCGGCCAGCCGCACCACGTGACGCTTGTAGGGGCCGCCTTCCGGCGTGCTGGTGCTGTCGATATTCGCCACGTTCGCGCTCACCGTGTCCATCCGGATGCGCTGCGCGGTCAGTCCCGATGAGGTTGCGGCCATTGCCCGGATCAGTCCCATGATCAGCCTCCTCTTACCCCTGGATGACGTTGCGGATGGTCCGCAACTTGGAACTCAAGGCGGATGAGGCCGCCTGGTAGCGCATCTGCGTATCGGCCAGCGCGATCATTTCCTGGTCGATATCCACGTTGTTCCCATCCATGCGCGATGAGGTGAGCATCTGCGCCGGGTCCAGGCCGAGTTGATTACGCAGCTTCGACCCGCTGGAAATATGCCGGCTGTCGGTCGTTGCCAGCCCCGTGGCTCCGCGGCCGGCCTGGCGCCGCAACTCCGATTCGAAGGCGACATCCTGGCGCTTGTAGCCCGGCGTATCGATGTTCGCGATGTTGCTGCTGATGGCTTCCTGGCGGCGGCCCAGGCCCTTGAGCCATCCCGTCACCGTGCCGATCGTGCTGTCCCCCAGTGGGCTCATAGCGCCCCCCTCTCTGTCTCCCGGCGGCTAGCGCGCGCCGGGCCCGTTGTCGCCGGGCCGGACCCAGCGCGTGGATGCGATTTCGTCGATGAACTTGAGTTCCGCCCGCTTCGCCGCCAGCCGTTCTTCCGAGAGCCGCTTTCCCAACAGCGTTTCCATGGCTTTGCGGTCGCGCCGCCGGTTGAGCAGCTCGTCCCGTTCCGCGGCCACGTCCTCCGCGGAGTGGGCGAGGGCAGCCCGCCGAGCGCCGATTTCGCGGTCCACCCGGCCAAGGAATGTAATGCTGGCCGCCAGCTCCGCCGGTTCGATCGTCCCGCTTGCGGGGACGCCGAGGTCGAGCGTGGCCTCGCGCTGCCCCTCGGATTCGCGCAATGTCCGTTCCCGGATGGCGTACAGCCGGCGCGCCTCAGCGAGTTCCTGTTCCTGCATCCGTTCGAGCTGTTCACGCTGCTTCACCAACCGGTTCAGTCGTTGCCGGGAAAGCGTCATCCACGTCCTCCGTCACATGCTCGCCGCCCATCTCCACCAGGCGCGCCAGCGCCGTGTCGAAACCTGTCACGTCATGTGGAGCCTGGCGGAGGAAGGCGTTGATCTCCGGTTGGAGGCCCACCGCGGCGTCCACGAGTGGGTCCGTCCCCGCGACATAGGCGCCAATGCTGATCAGGTCGCGGGCGTCCGCGTGGGCGGCCATCAGCCCTCGCAACTGCCTTGCCGCAGCCCGGTGCGTTGCTGAGGCTACCCGCTCCATCAGCCGCGAGACGCTCCCCAGCACATCGATTGGCGGGTAGTGCCCGGCGCTGGCGAGCGTGCGCCGCAGGACGATGTGGCCGTCCAGCGTGGCGCGTGAGATGTCCGCGATCGGGTCGTCCATGTCTTCGCCATCGACAAGGATCGTGTAGACAGCGGTAACGCTGCC
>PNKC01000036.1 GCA_013822275.1 Anaerolinea sp.
AACGCAGGAAGTTCAGGAGTGAGTCGTTGGCTGTGCGGCCAATTGCGCCCAGGGCCGCCTGGAGGGCGTTCTGCTGGGCGGTCATCCGGATGATCGCGTCCGCGAGGTCGACGTCCTCGATTTGGGCGCGCAGCTCCTGGAGTGACACGTCGGTGTCCTCGGAACGGCGCTGGGCGGATTCGAAACGATTAAGGCGAGCGCCGACATCCGCCCTGGCCTGGAGGACGCGGTCCAGGCCCGAGTCGATGTTTGCGATAGCCGCGCTCGTCACGCTCAGGGGACCATTGGTGTTGAGGTTGTCGCGGAGGGCGATGAGCTCATTGAAGATCGTGCCGAAGGCGGACGACCCGACCACGTTCGTGGGCACCGTGTCCTGGGCGGAGATGCGATGGACGCGCTGGCCGGTGTCGCCCTGGTAGGTGATGGCGGTGGGTGGCGAACCCGTGACCTGGTAGGCGGGAGCCTGAGTCTGGTGACCACCGAAGATGTAGGCGCCGCCGAAGTTGCTGTTCGCGATCTGGGCGAGCCCCTGGACGAGCTGCCCGACTTCGGCGCCGATGGAGCGCAGCTCCTCGGGACCATTGGTGCCGTTCGCGGCCCGGATTGTCAGCTCGCGGGCTCGTTGGAGGAGATCGGTAGCACCGTCCAGGGCGGACTCCGTGACGTTGAGGAAGGCGGTACCATTTTCCATGTTCCGGCGCATCTGCGTCTCGAAGGCGAGGTTCTTGCGGTGGGCCAAGGCGAGCGCCGTGCCGGATGGGTCGTCGCTCGCCTTGTCGATGCGTTTGCCCGTGGCGAGTTGGCGCTGAATGCGGTCCATCCGCTCCGAGGCGGCATTGAGATAGGAGACCTGGTTGTTCAGCCGCAACTGTTCGGTAACGCGCATTAGCGGCCAACCATGTTGATCAGGGTATCGAGCATCTCATCAATAGTGGTGATGACCCGGGCGGCCGACTCGTAGGCTTTCTGGGCCGCGTTCAGGTTGGATATCTCTTCGTCCAGGTTCACGCCAGAGGTAGACTGGCGGAGACCTTCCAGGTGGCGGTTGAGAAGCCCGGAGGAGTCCGCCAGGCCCTCGGCGCCGTTCACATCCGCCCCGAGGACGCTGACCATGTTGGCGTAGAAGGCGTCTGGCGAGGCCTCAATCTGGATGGTGTTGTTGCCGGCGGCCAAGAGGTCCGCCTGTTGGCTGGCCGCTGAATACGGCAGCAGATTGGCGTTGTTCACCTGGATGGTGGCGACCGTGGCGGCGCCGTTGACGAAGGTGATGGTCCCCGCGCCGGGGGCGATCGCGGCGAGGGTGGCGGTGCCGACAACCGGGCCAGTGGGCGACCCGTAGCGCAGGTCCAGGTCCGCGCCGTTGGCTGTGAAGTAGTAGGAGCCAGCCTGGAGCGACGCGATCGTGATGCCGTAGGCTGTGTTGCCGGCGCTGAGGGTGTCGCCGACGGCCAGATTGGCCACGGATGTGCCGGCGATCATGGATGGCGCCAGTTGGAGATTGGCGATCGCCAGCGCCTGGCTGCCATCGCCGGGGCTGGCGGGGTTGGCGGCGGCCGCGATCTTGGCCGGGTTGCCAGAGATGGCCGCATTAAGAGCGATGTTGGCGGCGCCGGTACCAGTGAGGAAGGCGTTGCCCGTTGAGCCATCCAGGCCGAAACCGCTCTGGTGCACGGTATTGATCGAGCCGATAAGCCCGGTGGCAAGGGTGTTGAGCTTGGCGATGACGCCCGGGAGGGCGACGTCGCGCGCATCGAGGACGCCGCGGAGTTCTCCCGTGTTGCCGGTGACGTCGTTCCCGTCGATGGCGAAGACGAGTTTCGTCATGCCCGGGTTCGCGGTGTCGGCCACCGCGGCCACATCGCGGCTGAGGTTCGAAGTCACGAGTTCGTGGTCCCCCAGGTAGACGGTGACCGTTTTGTCCGCCTGTTCGTTGTAGGTGATCTGGCCGAGGGAGGAGAGTTGATCGAGCAGCAGGTCACGCCTGTCGCGCAGGTCGTTCGCCTCCTCACCGTTGAGTTCAACCTGCTTAATCTGGAAGTTCAGCGTGGCTATCCCTTCGGACGCGGCGTTCACCTGGTCCGCGATTGAGATGACGCGGGTGTTCAGATCCAGGCGCTGCTGGGTAAGGTCCGCGTGGGCGCGCTGGATACGCGCGGCGAGAGTGGACGTGCTGTGCACGAGGGTGATGCGAGCGGCCGACGATTCTGGGTCGTTGACGACGTCCTGCCAGGAGGCCCAGAACTTCCCGAGGAGGCCGCTGAGGCCATCGTCGGTGGGGTCGTTGAAGACGACCTGGGCACTCGACAGCGGCTGCGAGTAGGCGGAGTACTGGCCTTTCGAGCCGAGCGTCTGGCGGGTCTGGAAGTCGAGGAAGAGGTCGCGCATGCGCCGCACGTCGCTCGCGTCCACGCCCATGCCAGCGCGACCAAGGAGTGAATCATAGCTGCTGCGGTCGGCGCCGGTGATGCCGACGGGCCGCAGGAGGACACGCTGCCTGGAGAACCCCGGTGTCTGGGCGTTGGCGATGTTGTGCGAGGCAACGTCAACCGCGAGCTGCTGTGCGCGGAGCGCCTTGACCGCGGTATCGAGACCAATGGCCAGGGCCATATCGCCTCCTCAGGCGCTCCGCGAGACCATGCCGCGGGCCTGGCTCAGATGCTGCTTGCCTTCGGAGCCGTAGGTAGACGGGGCCATGCCGGCAATGTGGTTAACCCAGCGCTCACGAAGCTTGACGGCGCTGAGCAGGAGGCGGGCGTTGTGTTCCTGCGCTTCCTGGAGTTCGGCGGCCAGGGCGGCCAGGCGAAGCCGGGACTCGGCGAGGCCGTGAATGCCAAGCTCCTCCGCCAGGGGCAGCAGTTCTTCGAGGGTTGCTTCAGCGTTTCCAAGCCCCGCCGCGAGCTTGACGCGCTGCTGCTCGAGCGCCTCGATCCGGTCGGAGGCGGCGTGCATGGCGTTGCTCACGCGCTCGATCGCCCCGTAGTCGGAATCCACCAGGGCCCCCTGTTCCTGGATGGCCAACCCGACGAGGCGGCGCAGGGCGCTTTCTTCTTCGAGCAAGAGGTTGAGCATGGTTTCGAGCGAAAGCGCGGCGTCTGACATATCTTACTCCGCCATGAAGCCGGCGTTCGCCATCAGCCGCTCGGCGATTTCGCGGGCGTTGGAGCTGTAGGCGCCGTTCGCGATGGCGGCCTTGAGGGCGAGCACCTTCTCCGCGCGGACGTCGGCTGAGCCGTTAACGGCGTGCGCGGCCTCGGCCACTACCCGGCCGCGGTTGGAGAGGGCGAGGACGTCCTGCCGGCCGCCAGCGGTTTTCGCTTCGTCCGCGCGGCTCGATCCAGCGGAATCGATGCCGGCGGCGCCGCTGCCGCCGAGCGTACGGCTGGTGCTTAGGGGGTTTAGGCCGTCAATTCGCGTCATCGTCTGGTCTCCTACTGGGTCAGGTCCGTGGCGATGCGGAGCATTTCGTCACCAACGCTGAACGTCTTTGCGGCGGCCTGGTAGGCGCGCTGCGCGATAATCATGTTCGTAAACTCTTCGGCAATCTCTACGTTGGAACCCTCAAGGGTACCCGGGAGAACCCCAGCAAATCCTTCGGAGGTGGGCGTGCCCTCGGTGAAGGGGCCACTGTTCAGCCCTTCGCGATAGAGCCCGTTGCCCATGATCTCCAGGCCGGCGGGGTTCATGAAGCGAACGAGTGTGACCTGGCCGATTGGCTGGCGGGCGCCAGTTTCGTCGAGGGCGCTGATGACTCCAGCTTCGCTGATTTCCGGGAGGGTCATACCCTCCGGCAGGACGACGGGTGGTTCAAGTAAGCGGCCGCCGGGCACGGTGATATTCCCCGCCGCGTCCGCGGTCAGCGCCCCGAGGCGGGTGAGGGCGGGTGTGCCATCCAGGTCCGTGACGCGGAAAAAGGTGTCGTCCTGGATGGAGAAGTGGAGCGGGTTACCGGTCGATTGGGCAGCTGCCTGGGCAAAGCTGATTTCGGTGGTGGTTTCGGCCACGCCCATTCTGCTGCCGGCGGTCTGCTGGGTGGGGTCGGTGGAGGTGTTGGCGGTGGGCCGTCCGGCGGCCTGGGCGCGAATCTTCTTGTAGGCGTAGGTGTTCACGTTCGCCAGGTTGTTGCCGACCACATCCATGACGTTCTGGTTGTGGAGAAGCCCGCTGGCGGCGGCGCCGAGCATCGAAACCATGATTTAGCCTCCCACCCGGCCGAGTTGGCCCGCTGCCTGGTCCAGGGTGCGGTCAAGCAGCGCGAGCACGGTCTGGTTCGCCTGGAAGGTGCGCTGCACTGCGAGGAGCGTTGTCATCTCCTCCACGATGCTGGTGTTGGATCGTTCAACAAGGCCCTGGCGGACGCCGCCGGAGACAAGCTGGCCGGGCGTGGCGGAGGTGAAGTAGGCCTCGCCGGCCCGCTGGAGTTGGGCGGGCTGGAAGTCGTAGGTGGCGACGGTGCCGTAGACGGTCCCGTCTTCTGTGGAGATCACGCCGTCCGGGGAAACGACGACGCCAGTTGCGGGCAGGTTAATGCGGGCGCCATCGGGATCGAGGACGTAGTAGCCCTGGGTCGTCACCAGGTCACCCGCGGCGTCGCGTCCGAAACTGCCATCGCGCGTGTAGAAGCGCGTGCCGTCTTCGGATTCGATCTGGAAGAAGCCGGCGGAAGTTGCAAGGCTCAACTCGCTGCCGGTGGGCTGGAGGGTGCCCTCCTGGAAATCGGTGGCGAACTCCGCGATGAAGGTGCCCGTGCCGATCTGGCCGATGACGGCCTGGATGCGGGCTGGCAGCGGCGCCGGGACCGGCATCTGCTGAGAAAGGAGGACATCGGCGAACGACTGCTGCGAGGCAACCTCCCGCTTGAAGCCGGCCGTGTTCGCATTGGCGATGTTGTTGGCGAGGACATCCTGGTAGCGCCAGGCGGCCTCCAGGGCAGTGAAGGACGAGTAGATGCCCTTGATCATGACGAACGGCTCCGTTTCCTGGTGCGTTTGAAGACCAGCGCGAGGCTGGCGGCGGCGAGCATGGTGAATCCCACGCGGACAAGGCGGTTCCGTGGCGCGCGCTCGCCAGTGTTGGGGAGTTCGGCGGGGCGCACGTCGCCAGCGGACGCGCCCGCGGCGCCGTCCGCGAGCACGGTGAAGCGGCCAGCGATGGAACGCTGCGGCGGCATCTCGCCCTCGGCGACGGCCTGGCCGCGGGCCGCGACGACGAAGGTGTTGTAATCGTAGCGCTTGAGGTTTTGGAGCCGGGTGTCCAGGAGGCCGATCCCGGAGGCGTTGACGGCGATCGTGCCCACGAGCAAGGGTGCGCCTTCGCCACCCGTGAGCCAGCCTTCGTAGGTGAGACCTTCGCTGGGCTTCAGGTTCTTGACGTTCACAATGGCGTAGGCCTCGGCGAAGCTAAACTCAAGGACGCCTTCGCCATCCTTCGGCCCCCAGTTGGAGATCCCTTCCAGGTAGGTGAGCTTGACAAGCTGGGGGACGCCGTTGGCGCGGGCGGCTCCGGGCCCCGCGGAGGCCACCGCGGCGAGCAGCGCGAATGTCGCGGCGAGGGCGAAACGCATGGCGCCCATTAGCCAGCGATCCCCTGGCGGCGAAGGAGGAGGCGGACTTCCTCTTCGCTCTTGTGCATGCGCCGGGCAAGCGCCGGGACATCCAGGCCAAGCTCGTTGACGCGGTCAGCGAGGGTGGACGGGGCGGCCGACTGGTGCGCGGCAGCGGCCGGCCTGGGACTGCGGCGTGCAACCGGGCTGGCGGCGTAGGCATGCCGGGCGGCGAGGCTCGCTGCCTCGCGGGCGGCCAGGTGTGTTGGTTCGGGAAGGGGATGGACACGCGTAGACTGGGCCCTGCGGACGGGCGCGAGGCGGCGAAGCGCCTGGACCTGTGTGTAGAGATAGAAGATGGCGCCGAGGCAGACCAACTGCGAGATGGCGAGCAGGGCGATTGCGTCGTTCATGGTTGACACCTCCTAGGCAACCCGATCCCGCTGGAGGCGGGCGCGGAGCCGGCTGAGAGCCCGCCCGTGAAGCTGGCATACCCGGGACTCGGAGATGTCGAGGATCTGGGCGATCTCTTTCATGGTCATTTCATCGCGGTAGTAAAGGCTGACGATCAGCCACTCGCGTTCTGGCAGTCCTTTGACGGCGCCGGTGAGGGCATCGAGCATCTGGCGCTTCTCCAGGCGGTGGGTGAAGTCTTCCTGGTTCGGGTCGGCGGGGAGCTCGGTGGGGGCGGCGCCGTCGTTGTTCTCATCGCGGTCAAGCAGGCCATCGAGAGAGACGGTGACCCAACTGCAATCGACGAGCGCCTGGTTGAACTGGTGAAGGGTGAGGCCCATGGCGGCGGCGATCTCTGCGTCGGATGGTTCGCGGCCGTTGGTGGCGGTGAGGTCCAGGGTCGCCTGTTCCATCCGCTTGGCTTTCTGGCGGACAGACCGCGGGAGCCGGTCGAGCGACCTGAGGGCATCGATAATGGCGCCGCGGATGCGGCTGATCGCGTAGGTTTCGAACTTGACGCCCTTGCTGTCGTCGAAGCGGTCGAGGGCCTCAATGAGGCCAATGGTGCCGTAGCTGAGGATGTCTTCGTAATCGAGGATGGCGGGCAGGCCAATAGCCAGACGGCCGACGACGTACTTGACGAGCGGGGCGTACTGGCGGATCGCGGCGTCGCGCTCGCTCTGTGGATTCCTTGCTTCTGTCGCGATAGC
The DNA here is from genome assembly GCA_013822275.1 of Anaerolinea sp. Taxonomy (GTDB): domain Bacteria; phylum Chloroflexota; class Dehalococcoidia; order Tepidiformales; family Tepidiformaceae; genus PNKC01. The sequence goes on from PNKC01000036.1 coordinate 6,703, forward strand.
CATAGCAGCACCCCTCATCGGTCTTCCTCATCCTTCGGCCCGTGCGCGGGGGCCTGGTTGGACGCCGCGCGGGGCGGCACGTTGACGCTCAAGATCGCTTCCGCCGCGAAGGCAATGGCGGTGAAGATCAGAAAAACGAACACAGCCCTGAGGACGGCGTAGTCGAGGGAGGCGCCGGCCTGGCGGCCAAGCCACACGCTCATCAGGGCGGCGGCGACCGCCAGGAAGATGCCGTAGCGGGCGATCGTGAAGGGCCGGAGCATCAGAGTTGCCCCCTGCGCCGCATTTCAAGCTGGCGGCGCATGAGGTAGCGGGCGATGCGGTCGCGGTCGGTGAGCGAGATGTCCGTGAACTGGCAGTGCATGCGCCGGTTCACGTTGCCTCGCTCCGGTTCATCGACGGCGGTCACGCGGAGGCGAGCGTGGATCTGGCCGGCATTCGGAAGCTCCGCCTGGAGGCCAAGGCGCTCCCCACGCACGAAGGATTGACGGCTGGTGAAGCAGAGGCCGCCCTCGCTCAGGTCCACGATGGTGGCCTGGATGGAATCAGCGCCCTCGGCGCGGGCCGTCTCGTGGCTGTTGATCACGAGCCGGTAGATGGCGAGGGGGCGGACGGCAGTTTCAAGGCGGTAGGCGCTGCGGCGCTCGGAACTTTCGACGACGGCGGGCAGCCGCAAGTGAGAGACAGCGCCATCGGGGCTGGTGCCGGAGAATTCGGTGACGAACTTCCACTGTCGGCGGCCATTTATGTAACTGGCGTGGACGAGCGTACCGGTGGCGAACGGCCTCGCGCGCAGTTGCTTCATGGGGGTCAGCACGGCGATCCCGTCCTCCGTCACATCCTCGACGGCGGTGACGTGCGATTCCCTCTGACCGTGCACGGTGACATCGAGCCGAAGCACCACGCCGGGGATCAAGCCTTGTGCCATGAAAGGATTCTTACGCGGTGGCAACGAGGCGCCCATTGGTTGTGACCCCTGAAGGAGTAGTGAAAGTCCCTGATGCGAGTGTGAGCAGGTCCGCGACTTCGATACCGGTGCTGACATCGCGGCCGGACGAGATGAAAGCGATGCCAAGACGGCGCTCGATGAGGGCACTGAGCACGGGCACGAGGCCGGGTGCGAGGTCTGTGAAGGTGAGGACGGCTCCGGACAGGCCGCCCTGGGGATAGGCGGCGATGGCGGATTGGATGGCGCCTGGCTGCCAATGGGCGGGCAGCGCGAGGTAGGCGAAATGGGCGGCTGCGGGAATAGGCGGGGATTGCCAGGGCCCGCTTGGGACATCGACGAAGAGGCAGGTGCCGCGGGGGGCGCCGGTGACGGCGTGGACGAGATCCTGGGGCGAATAGGCGTCAACCGCCGGGATGCCCAGTGCCTCGGCGTAAGCACGGACCTGTTCCCGGCCCGCGATGCGGCTGCTGTCGGCGGCCACGAGGACGGCGGACCGGCCGCTCTCCGCGCAATCCAGGGCCATGCGCATGAGGGCGGTGGTGCGGCCCGACCCGGCCGGGCCCTGGATGGTGATGACGGCGGAGCGCTGTTCGTCCGGGTATGCCAGGTCCAGGGAGGCGAGGCAGCCGGCCAGCGCCTCCTCCGGAGAGTTCCCGTGCTCGTGGGGTTCAACCAGGAGTGCCGCCGCGGGCGAGAAGCCGGCCGCGACGAGGTGGGCGGAGGAGGCGGGCGGCGTGGGCGTGAAGGACGCGGGGGCGGGGTGCTGATCGACGGCGAACGGACGAGGTGCAGCGCCGCGAGGGGCCGGGCGCGGGGCGAACCGCAGCGGCGCCAGTTCCTCTGGAGGGGGGCTGCCGAGCGGCGCGAACGGGGGTCGGGAGGCGGGGGCGGCGGGCGCGGCGGAGACGAAACCCTGGAACCACGCTGGCTCCTCGGGGAGGCCGTACTCCAGCTCCACCGGCGGCATGGCCGCGTCATGGGCCGATTCCCGCGCCGCCAGGTCCTCCAGGTCGCCGACCGTGCGAGGAAGCGGTTCGTGTTCGACGCGGCCAAGCACGCCGCGGACCATCTGCCCCTGCAGCTGTAACGGCAGACCGTCTTCCTCCGGTAGGCAGGCGAGGAGCTCGATGAGCGGCTCGGCGCCTTCGCGGAGCAGGCTTCGCGTTTCCACGATCATCGCTTCCGGACCGAGTTCGCGGTGGACGCGCTGGTAGATGCGGGCCAGGTCGTTACCGATGAATCGCTTCGGTTCCAACATTCACCTCAATTGTTCCCGCGGCCTCCACGGAGGTCTGGGGAGTGACTTCCGCGAAAGAAAGGACGACGACGTTGGGGAGCCGGCGCTCCAGGAGGCGCCTCAGGGCCAGGCGGATGCGAGAGGAGCAGAGGATGATCGGGTCGCGGCCGGAGCTTGCCACCCGCTCGACTTCCGTGCTGACAACGCCGAGGAGGCGCTGCATCTGCCAGGGCGGCATGGCGATGGAGCTGCCGCGGTCCACCTGCTGGATCGACGACGCGATCTCGTCCTCCGTACGGGAACCGACGGTGATGACGTGGATGACGGACTCATCGTCGGCATACTGGCGGCTGATCTGGCGGGCGAGGGATGCGCGGGCGTACTCGGTGAGGAGGTCCACGTCGCGCGTGACGCGGGCCTGAGTGGCGAGGGTCTCACAAATGGTGACGAGGTCGCGGATGGAGACGCGCTCGGAGAGGAGGTTCTGCAGGACCTCCTGCACCTCGCCCACGGTCAGGGTAGTCGGGACGAGGTCCTCCACGAGCGCCGGGTACTCGGCGCGCATGTTTTCGAGCAGGTTCTGGGTGTCCTGGCGGCTGAGGAGGTCGGGTGCAAAGCGTTTCACGAGCTCAGTGAGGTGCGTGGCGAGGACGGACTCGGCATCGACGACGGTGTAACCGAGGAGCTCGGCACGTTCCTTTTGGGCCGGGGCGATCCAGCGGGCGGGCAGGCCGAAGGCTGGCTCCTGCGTCTCCGTCCCGGGCACCTCGCCTTCGGCCGTGCCGGGGTCCATCGCGAGGAACTGGCCAGGCATGAGCGACCCGCGGGCGATCTCGACGCCGCGGAGCTTGACGACATACGTGTGGGGGGCGTGTTGGAGGTTATCGCGCACGCGCACGGTGGGGAGGACCAGGCCAAGGTCAAGGGCGATCTGGCGGCGGATCATGGTGATGCGGCGCAGCAGGCCGCCACCAGCCTGTTCATCCACGATGGGGATGAGTCCGTAGCCGACCTCCACTTCCAGGGGATCGACGGCCATCATCTGGATGACCTGTTGAGGGCCGAGTTGCTCGCTTTCCTTTTCGGCAAGGGGAAGCGGCTGGCGGTTGTGGACCTCCTCGCGGAGGTTTTGCTGCTTGATGAAATAGCCGCTGGCGATGGCAATCCCGGCGATAGCGAAGAACGGCAGCTTGGGGAGGCCAGGGAGCATCGCAAAGGCCCCGAGCATTGCTCCGGCGACGTAGAGCGGCCGGGACTGGCCGGTCAACTGGGAGAACATCTGGGCGCCGAGGTTGTTGGTCCCGGCCGAACGCGTGACGACGATGCCGGTGGCGGTGCTGATGAGGAGCGCGGGGAGCTGGGATACCAGCCCGTCGCCAACAGTGAGGCGGGCGTAGGTTTGGAGCGCCTCCGCGGGGCCGGCGCCCTGCTGGAGGACGCCGATGCTGAGGCCGCCCACGATATTGACCATGATGATGACGATGCCCGCGATGGCGTCGCCTTTGACGAACTTGCTGGCGCCGTCCATGGCGCCGTAGAAGTCCGCCTCGGAGGCGATGGCCTGGCGGCGCTCGCGGGCCTGCTTCTCGTCGATCAGTCCGGCGTTCAGGTCGGCGTCGATGGCCATCTGCTTGCCGGGCATGGCGTCCAGGGTGAAGCGTGCGGCGACTTCGGCAACGCGTCCGGCGCCGTTGGTGATGACGACGAACTGGATGACGACAAGGATGAGGAAGACGACCAGGCCGACCACCAGGTTTCCGCCGACGACGAAGCCGCCAAAGGAATCGACGACGCTGCCGGCGTCGCCGTGCAGGAGGATGAGGCGGGATGTGGAGACGTTGAGCGCGAGCCGGAAGAGGGTGGTGATAAGGAGCAGCGATGGGAAGACGGAGAACTTCATCGGGTCGTCGGTGTAGATGGCGACGAGCAGAATGACCACTCCGGTCGCGATGTTGACCGTGAGGAGCATGTCCAGCAGCGCCTTTGGCAGCGGGATGATGAGCATGCCGACGATGGTGATGATGCCGACGGCGAGGAGGATGTCGGTCTGGCCGAGGAGCTTCGCCCAGTTCGTCTGGGCTGGCGCATGGACGGTCACGCTTCACCGCCGGTGGTCGCCCGGGCCGGTGCACGGCGGACAAGCGGTGTCTTCGTGCGGAGGGCGTAAACCCAGGCGAGGACCTCGGCAACGGCATGGAAAAGGTTCGCCGGGATGTACTGGCCAACCGGCACGGCGGCGAAGAGCGCGCGGGCAAGAGGCGGCTCTTCGAGGACGGGCACTCCGGCCTTCTTCGCCACCTCGCGAATGCGGAGGGCGAGCAGCGCTTCACCCTTGGCGACGACCATCGGCGCCTGCATGGTGACCGGGTCGTATTTCAGGGCCACGGCGTAGTGCGTGGGGTTAGTTACCACCACGTCGGCGTTCGGGACGGAAGCCATCATCCGGTTGAGGAGGGACATGCGGCGGCGGCGGATCGCCGCGTTAATCTGCGGGTCGCCGTCGCTCTCCCGTATCTCTTGCTTGAGTTCTTCCTTCGTCATCCGGAGCCGCTGGGAATGCTGGCGGCGCTGCCAGGCGTACTCCGCCAGGGCGAGGATGAAGAGGACGGACGCCGACCAGATCGCAATGTCGAAGGAGAGCGCGGCGAGGCGGGCCGTGGCGGGGGCGACGCCGAGTTCGCCCAGGGCGGAAAGCTCGGCCATCCGCGACTTCAAAACCATGTAGACGACGATGCTGACAACGCCCATCTTTGCGAGGGACTTGGCGAAGCGGACGGCGGCTTCCTTCGAGACCATGCGTTTGGCGCCCGCGCCCGGGTTAATGTGGCTCAGCTTCGGTTTCAGTTTGGCGCCGGAGAGGATGAGCCCGCTCTGGGCGAGGTTGAGGGCGACAGCAGCGAGCGCGAGCATGGTGACGAGGGGCATCAGGGCGAGCAGCCCCTTGCTGGCGGCGTCCTTGCCCAGCTGGAGGGCGGCCGGGCGGGTGAGCTCTTCTCGCGGGGGGTGCATCAGGCCCTCGCGGAGGATGTCGCCCATGGCTTGCCAGGCGGCCGGCCCGGCCAGCCGCATCCCCACGACAGCGACAAGGAGGACGCCGATGGAGACGACCTCGTCGCTCTTTGCGACCTCGCCGCGACCGCGCGCTTCCTGGCGGCGCCGTGGTGTTGCGGGCTCTGTCCGTTCACCAGCCACTAGCGGACCCCCAGGAGTTGCTGGCTGGAGCCGGTGAGGGTGGTGTTGATAACGCCGTTCATGAGCTGCATGGTCGCGGGAAGGGAGGCGCCGAGGACGAGTATCCCCACGCCGATCTTGACCGGCGCGCCAACGATGAGGACCTGCATCTGGGGCACGGTGCGGGCGACGAAGCCCATGCCGAGGTCCGTGAGAAAGAGCGCCGCCATAACCGGCATAGCGATCCGGACCGCGGTCACCGTGAGGCCGGCCATGAGCGGGGCGAGCGCCCCCGCCTGGAAGGCTGCGGGGTCGAAGGTGCCAAGGGGGACGGCGCGGAGGGTTTCGGCGAGCGCCTGGATGACGAGGTAATGCCCGTTGATAGTGAAGAAGACGAGGGTGATGAGGAGCACATAAAACTGGTCGAAGGTGCCGTTGTCCTGGCCGGTGACCGGGTCGAAAACGCCGCCAAGGCCGAAGCCCATCTGCACCCCGATGATCCGGGAGGCCATCTGGACGCTGAGAAAGACGAGGTTCATGGCGAGGCCGAGGGCGAGGCCAAAGAGCACTTCGCGGAGGACGCTGTCCACCAGGCCGCTAAGCTGGGAAGGAGGCGTGGGGGCGTAATCCTGGGTGAGGGGGACAAGGACGAGCGCGAAGAAGACCGCGAATCCGACCTTTGTGCCCGCCGGGATGCCTTTGTGGCTGAGGAGCGGCGCGGACACCAGCATCCCGCTCGTCCGGATGAGGATGAGGAGGAAGGCGTAGGTGAAGTCCGGCGAGAGGTTCATTCGACGCGCAGCCTCATCGCCCGTAGCTCGCCATGTTCGCGAACAGGCCGGCTGAGAAATCGAGGAGGGTGTCCATCATCCAGGGGCCGAAGACCACCATCGCGACGAAGACGCCGATGAGCTTGGGCACGAAGGTGAGGGTCATTTCGTTCACCTGGGTCACGGCCTGGATGATGCTGACGACGACGCCTACCACCAGCGTCACGCCGAGGATCGGCGCGCCGACCAGCAGCGAAACGGTGAGCGCTTCTTTCATCAGGCCGAGGACCACGGCTTCGTTCACGGGAAACTCCTAGCTGAAGCTGCCGACGAGGGACCCGATGATCAGGTACCAGCCATCGACAAGGACGAAGAGAAGGATTTTGAAGGGGAGCGAAACGATCACCGGGGGGAGCATCATCATGCCCATGCTGAGAAGCGCCGAGGAGACGATGAGGTCGATGATGAGGAAGGGGACGAACATGACGAAGCCCATCTGGAACGCTGTCTTGAGTTCGGAGATGGTGAACGCCGGGACGAGGACGTAGGTTGGCACGTCGTCAATCGTCTCTGGCTTGGGGGTATCGCTGAGCTTGAGGAAGAGGCCGAGGTCTTGCTCGCGAGTCTGTTTGAGCATGAAGGTGCGGAGAGGGGCTTCGCCGCGGCTGTAGGCTTCTTGCTGGGAGATGGTGCCGTTCAGGTAAGGCTGCACGGCCTCGCTGTTGATCTGTTTGATGGCCGGGGCCATGACGAACGCGGTGAGGAAGAGGGCGAGGCCCACGAGTACCTGGTTCGGGGGGAGTTGGGGGATGCCGATGGCGTTGCGGACAAGCGAGAGGACGACGATGACGCGGGTGAACGAGGTGACCATCACCAGGATGGCGGGGGCGAGCGAGATGACCGTGACGAGGAGCAGGATCTGGATCGCGGCGGAGACGTTCTGGGGGTTCTGGGTGTCGAGCTGGCCCTGCGTTGGCGCGCCTGGCTGGACTGCTTCGGCGGCACAGCCCGTGAGGGAGAGAAGGGCGAGCCCGAGGACGGCCATGAAGAAGACGGCGCGCCGCCGCTGGACAGGCATTGAGGGCCGCCGGACCTTCATGACGCTTTCTTCTCCCTCGGTTCAGGGCTGAGGCAAGCGTAGGCACGAGACGGTGGGCGGGTTATTGGGGAAGGCCCATCCCGCGGAATGGGAATCCCTGAGCGGCAGCACGCCCTCCCCCGAAAAGGGAACTGCGAACGCGAGCGGCATCAGGAAGGGGTGACGATGGCGGCGGTAGCGTGGCGCTCAACCGGGGCGTCAGTGGCGCTGGGCTGTCGTGGTGGCCTGCACGTCCCGGGCGCCCCCGCGCTGGCCTTTTCGCATCGAATGGAAAAGCTCGGCCGCGAAAGCCATGACCGGCTGGTCGCCGGGTGAGGGTAGGTCCGCCAGCACGCGGGAGGCTTCGTCTCCGGTTAGTTCGTTGAGCAGGGTGAGCTGCTGAGGAGTGGCGCCGACGGCGATGACGCGGTCTCCAAGGGCAACCAGGTGGATCGTGCGTCCGTTGCTTATGGAAAGGGTATCGACGACGCGAAGAAAGCCGGTGACGCTCCGCGGGCCGGCCGTTTTCTTGCCCCACCAGCGGAGGCCCACGATGGAGACGGCGATGATGACGACCACGAGTCCGAGGCGCCAGGCGAGGGAGACGATCTCGGCACCGCCAAGGTTGAAGCCGCGCGCCTCCGTTGTGTCGCTCGGCGGGGGCGCCGCACCCGGCAGAGTGGAGCCGACGCGCACTTCGGGGACGGAGTCCGGTTGTGTCCCGGGCGCGAGCAGGGAGACAAAGAGGAGGGCGACAACCAGCGCGGCGGCCGCCGAGCCCGCCCAGATCAGCCGCTTCCGGGCGCGCGCGTCGTTCATCCCGTGCGCTCTTCCTGTTCAACTCCGCGGCGGACAACCTCGACGACGCGGACACCGAAGTTTTCGTCAACCACAACCACTTCGCCGCGCGCGATGAGCCGGTCGTTGACGAGAATATCGACGGGTTCGCCGGCGAGCCGGTCGAGTTCGATGACGGAGCCGGGGCCGAGCCCAAGCACCTCCGAAACGGTCAGCTCGGTGCGGCCGAGTTCGACGGTGACGTTCAGCTGGAGGCCGGCGAGGAGGTCGATGGCGCTCCTCGTCCCCGATGGCGGCACCGCGACGAACGGCGCGAAGCGGGCGCGGTGCGCCGCGGGCCCGGACTGGGCGATGGGCGTTGGTTCTCGCAGGGGAGGGGGCTCCTGGTAGACCGGCTCCGCTTCTTCCTCCAGCGGTTCCGGGTCCGGGGGGACAGTGGCGAAGGGCCGGGCAGTTGGCGTCAGCTCCGGCTCCGGCGCTTCATCGAGCAGCTCCGCGGAAGCGATCTCTTCCTCCGTGAGGCTGAAAGGCAGCGAATCGAGCAACGCGGAGGCAGCCGGGTTGGCGGCTTGCGCGGCGGGAGCGGGCATCGCCCCGGCGACAATGTCGAGGAAGGTGCCCGGGAGGATGAGCGAGAACGGCAGTGGGCGGGCCGTCTGCAGGGTGGCAGTGAGGAACATAGCCGGTTCGTCCATTGCCCCCAGGATGGCGGGCATGGCGTTCGCGACCATGTCGTCCAGGGAGACGACGAGGCCAGACGGCGAAGCGGAAAACAGTTGGCTGTTTAACGCCTGGACGACCTGGCCGAGGATGGTTGAGGCGATGACGATTGTCTGCTGCTCTTCGTCGCCGGGGTCATCTGCCTGGGAATCCAGGAACGTGGCGGCGACGGCGGTGGAGACGACGAGGTAGGCCACTGCCGATTGGTCCTGGTTGGTGGACAGCTCAAGCGGCACCGCGAGATGCGGGTCCGCGAACGCGGCGACGATTTCGTCGGGCATGACGAGCCGGCCATCCACCTCCTGGATCGACGGCGGGGCGCCGAGGACAGTCTGGAGAGTCTGGGCAGCGTTAGCCCATGCCGACGAGCCGGTGGCGTCGAGCGATTCCGCCTGGGCAGCGGAAAGGAGCTGGGTTAGGACCTCATGCGGAGCGGACATGGGCGCGCCTCACTGGGTGATAAATGTTTCAAAGTAGACGGCGATGACCTTTTCGCCGCGGAGATGTTCGTTGATTGCCTCGATGAGGGCTTCCTTGAGCTTGTCGCGGCCTTCCGTGGAGGCGACTTCGTCCGGCGACCTGGAACCGAAGACGCTGGTCACGGAGTCCAGGATCTTGTACATCTCGGGCTGAAGTTGGTGGGCGAAGGCTTCGTTCTTCGCGGCGAGGGCGGATTCCTTCGCGCCGACGTACTTGCGTTTCGGGTCTGCGAATTCAAGGGCAATCACAACCTTCGCATAGGCTGGGGCGGATGCTGGCGCCTTGAGGTTGAGTATCAGCCCATCGGGGCCTGCTCCGGGCTTTGGCTCCGGGCTGTTTGACTTGCCGAGGAAAACGGTGGGCTTCGCTGCGGCGCTGATCTGGGCCTCCGTGAACACGGGGGGCGGCTTGGAGTCAATGTAGTTGGGCTTGACGTAGAACCAGAAGGCGGCGGCGGCGAGTATGACTGCGACGCCGGCCATTACTCTCTTGTCTTTCATGGCTTCTTCTCCGCGGCCCCGGCCAGGCTGCGCTTGAGGTCCTCCTGCGTGGGGTAGACGATGACGATGTCGGCGCGGCGGTTCTGGGCACGTCCTTCCGGCGTATTGTTCCCGGCGACGGGGTGGGTGTCGGCGAAGAAGGCGGCCTCCAACTTGTCCGTACGCAGCCGCCCCTGTTCGGCGAGGAAGCGGAGGACGCGCGAGGCGCGCGCCGCGGAGAGTTCCCAGTTGCTCGCAAAGTCCGGGCTGTTGACGGGTACATTGTCCGTGTGGCCTTCGATGCGCAGGTCATTGGGGAGGCCACTGAGGGCGGCGGCGACCTGTGTCAGCACATCCTGGGCGCCGGGTTTCAAATCCGCGCTGCCCGAATCGAAGAGAAGGTTATCGGCAAGGCTGATCGTAATGGAGTCGGCATCGCTGCGGATGGTGATCTTGCCTTCGAGCCCGTTCGCCGAGGCGAAGTCGTTCAGCGTCTTGCCGAGGCCGGTGAAGGTCTTCGACTTCACCTCGTTGATGCTGGGTGTGAGGCCGCCGCCGCCAAAGACCGGGCTGGTGCCGTTGGAGCCCTGGAGCACGCCCACGCTGAATGCGTCGTCGATGGAGTTCCGGACAACCTGGAGCTTTTCCGGGTTGGCGTCGGAGGTGGCGTAGAGCACCACGAACAGGGCGAAGAGGAGCGTCACCATGTCGGCGTAGCTGACGATCCAGCGTTCGTGGTTTTCTGCCTTTTCGGCATCGGGGGCTTTCTTGCTCACGCGGCCTCCCGTTTCGCCTCGGCGCCGGCTTCATCCTTCTTTTGGCGTTCGCGCGGGGTGAGGAAGCCTTCGAGCTTTTCGCGCACGATGCGCGGGTTGTCGCCGGCCTGAATGCACATGAGGCCTTCGATGACAACGTTGAGGGCGTGCAACTCGTGCTTGGAATTGTTCTTGAGCTTGGCCGCCAGCGGAAGGTAAAGGACGTTGGCCGTGAACACACCGTAGAAGGTGGCGACAAATGCGGTGGCGATGCCGGGGCCGATTTCTTCCGGCTGATCGAGGTGCGCCATGACGCCCATAAGGCCCATGACTGCGCCAAGGACGCCGATGGTGGGAGAGATGCCGCCCATGAATTCGAGCGCGGCGAAGTTGCCTTCGTGGCGATGCTTCATGGAGTCCGATTCGATCTCCATAATTTCGCGCAGGAGCTCCGGGTCCGTGCCGTCGATCATCAGTTGGACACCCTTGCGGGTGAAGTCGTCGTGGATCTTGTCCACGTCGGCTTCAAGGGCGAGCAGTCCTTCGCGGCGGGCTTTGTCGGCCATGCCCACGAAGAGGTCGACCGTGGCGGCCGAGTCGTGGCCCTTGCCGCCCATGATGGCCTTGAGGATGAACTTGGGCAGCCCGATGACGGTGGAGAGGGGTTGCGAGACCATCATCGCCCCGATGGTGCCAAGGATGACGATCATGGCGCCAGGGACGTTCAAAAGGGCGCCGGGTTTGCCGCCTTCGAGGATATTACCGCCGATGATGCCGGTGAACGCGAGCGCCAGGCCGATGACGGTTGCGAGGTCCATCTAGGCGATCCTCCGGACCGCGCCCATGCTCATGCGGCGATATTCGGCGATGCGTTCGACAATGACGTCTGGCTTTTCCGCGCACACGTAGCGATGGCCATTGGTGAGGGTAACGTGCGTATCGTGGGTCGCTTCGACTACCTCAATGAGGTCCGGGTTGAGGTAGAACGAAGTGCCATCGATGCGGGTGAGTTGGATCATCGCCCTTCTCCAGGGTGTGCCAGAGGTGTTCTCAGAGTAGGGAGGTGAGTGCGGCGCGGTTATCGGGGAAGGCCCAGAGGCGGAGGGGGGAGACCCTGAGGGGAGCGCCTCTCCGCCCTATTTGTCGCGTGTCCCCGGGGGAGCCCGCACGTGGAGACCACAAGAGCCCGGCTGGGGAAGCCGGGCTCTGGAAGGGACACGAATACGGGGGTGGACTCAGCCGGCGAGGACGCCGTCGTCGCCCATGTTGACGAGCATGCGCTCGGCTTCTTCCACGCTTTCGAGGCGGACGATGCCCTTGCGGATGGCGTAGCGGATGAGGTCTGTGCGGTTGCGTGCGTGGAGTTTGGCCATGATGTGGGCCTTATGGGCTTCCACGGTCTTGACGGAGATGTAGAGTTCGTTGGCAATGCCCTGGTTGGTGTAGCCTTCGGCGATCAGCTGGAGCACTTCGCGTTCGCGGGAGGTGAGGGCGTCAACCCCGGAGCGCTGGTCGGTGCGCTTCGCCTGGTAGAGCACTTCGGCCAGGTCGAAGCCTTCGCTGAGGGCGCTGGAGAAGTAGCTGTTGCCGCGTTGCACGGTCTGGATAGCGAGGACGAGTTCGGACACGTCGGATTTCTTGATGATGTAGCCGGAGGCGCCCGAGCGGATGGAATCGAGGAGCTGGTCCTCGTCCACGAAGCCACTGAGCATGACGACGCGCGTGCCCGGGGACGAACGGCGGATTTGGCGGGTAGCCTCGAGGCCGTTGAGGCCGGGCATCACCACGTCCATGAGGACGACATCCGGGTTGAGCTTCTCGACAGCCTGGACGGCCTCCCGGCCGTTTTCGACATCGCCGACCACCTCAAGTTCAGGCTGGCTTTCGAGAAGCATGCGCAGCGCCTGGCGGATGACGGCGTGGTCATCGACCAGGAGGATGCGGATGGGATGCTGCCCGCGCCCTTGCGCCTGGTTGGTGGTGACGGTGTTGGCCGTATTGGCGGTGCGAAGCCCCATAGGGCGACCCGGTGTGCGTTGGTTATTCAACTCTCTGGCTCCTCCGGCATGGTGTCTCCTTCGGTGGTTACCGCCCGCCTGGGCGGTTGAATCCCGAAGGAGATGAGGTCCATCGCCCCATGGCGAAAACCCTTAAGACTCTGTGCAGTCTAAACAGCTTTGTGGGGCCGCGTATTAGGGGCAACCCTCATAAAACCAACGGGAACCCCGAGCCGCTCCTAACGCGAAACCCGCTGTTCTCCCCCGGTCAACCTTAACGGCTCCGCCTACCCGGGAGCGCCGACCGGAGGGAAGGTGCCCGGCCACTGCGGGTAACTCCGGACCTGAGAGCATCTCGCACCCGTAGTGGCCGGGCAGGCCGGGGAGATGGGAGATCCGCTATGCTCCGGGATATGGCGGAAGAATTACAGGCTGATCGGTTCGGAGTGCAGCGGACTGGTCTGCGGGGCTTTTCGCAGGCGTATGTGCACGAAGGCGCCGGCGGGCAGCCGCTCCTGCTGGTGCACGGTTGGCCGGAGACAAAGCGAATCTGGTGGCGCAACATCGGGCCGCTCGCCGCTGCGGGGTTTGAAGTCATCGTGCCGGACCTCCGCGGATTTGGGGATTCCGAGGTGGGCCCGGACGGGTTCCACGACGTGCCTTCCCACAGCCGCGATCTGCATTCGCTGGTGCACGACGAGCTTGGACACGAGCGCGTAGTCGCGGTGGCCGGTGACCTTGGCGGCCCGGTTATCCAGGACATGTCGCTGCGCTTTCCGGGGTTCATCGAGCGGATGGTCTTGTTCAACGCACCGGTCCCGTTCATGAAGGAACAGATGGCGGGGATGCGGACGCGGGCGGCGCGGGAAGCGAGTGACTACTACATCCGCCAGGGCACGGATGCCGACGCGCTCGCCGCGGAGCTGGACACGCCGGAAAAGCGGCGGCGCTACATCGCGACGTTCTACACGTCCCGGTTCTGGGCGCACCCGGGCGCCTTCACGCCGGAAGAAGTGGACTTCATGACGGCGCCGTTCGCGGACGGAGCGAAGCTCCGGGCGAGCTTCGGCGCGTATGAGAGTGCGTTCAGCGAGAAGGCGCGGAGCGAGCCAAGCGCCGTGGCGGCGCCCAACCCCACGCACACGCTCATTCTCTATGGGCCGTCGGACCACGTCATCTACCCGGAGTTCGACCGCATGGCGGCGGTGGCGTTCCCCAACCACACCGGTCCGTTTCTGCTGCGGGATTGCGGGCACTTTCTCCAATGGGAAGCGGCGGACGTGTTGAACGGGGCGCTGATCGGGTTCCGGGGTGGCGAGCGACGGGGTTAGGTGAGCAGTCGGACGCCCAGCGCTGTGGGCCGCCGCGCTCAGCGGACGCCCCACTCCCACGTCCCGAAGCTGGTCTTGCTGTCGAGCGGGAAACCGAGGCTGGTCGCGACCATTCCGATCTCACCGCGATGGCAGGCGTCGTGGTCGATCATGTAGCCGGCAAATGCCGTTGGATGGGGCTTGAAGCCCCTGATCCGCCCGGTTTCGAGGCCCTCGGCGATCAGTTTTGCCACCGCGAGGCCGGAGTCCGCATGGGCTTGTCCCCAGCCCCTGACGGGAGAGTGCGCTTTTCTCCAGCTTCACCAGGCCGCCAACCAAAGATGGGTCCCCAGACTTGAGCCAGTCGATCCGGACGTTGTGGAGGTGCGCGAAGATCTCGGCGATGGAGCGGCCCTTCAGCGCAGCACCCGCGCGCGCGACTTCAAGGTCTGCCGGCGAACTCGCGCGTATCAAGTCGATAAGGTCCTGCCGATCCTGGTTTCGAGTGTCACGCTCCGAAAGGGTTTTCATCGCGATTAGGTAACCAACCGTCGCGACCGGACCGGTGACACCGCGCGCAATGTTTTCGTTCGTGGCTGCGGCCACTACCTCGGGTTCTATTCCACACGAGGCGAAGAGGAGATCGACAATCACGCCTGCATCGTTGGTGAGCGGCGGGATGAGCCGGACGGTGGCAAGACGCCCCGTGACTTCTTGCTCCAGCGATGCGACCAGCTTGTATCCACGACTGATGAGCCCGAAGACGACCGCCTCGGCTTCCTTGTCACCAGCCACCGAGACCGCCATATCGGCGTCTCGCGTGAACTCGGGCTCCGTCCTGATGCCGACCGCCAGGCCTCCAACGATGGCGAACGATGCGCCCGCGCCAGTGTCAGGTCATTCATCGCCTTCGCGAGAGAATCGAGGAGGCTCACGCAGCGTCGAATCGGTGCGATGGCACGCCCGATGCATCTCCCAACGGCGAATGTGGGCGAGACAGCTGCCAATCGCGGAGCGCTCGCGCTATCTCGGCCTCCGAGTAATCCGGATGAGCCCGCCTGAGGTTCTGTTCCATCACGGCCACACCGAACTCGTTCAGGTCAAAAACGACATGGCGTTGCGGTTCATTGTGCTTTCGCATGGTCACATCATATCAAGAATCGCCGGTGCGGATGCGGCCGGGCCAAGTCTACGCGCCCTGCTTTTCCGCTTCCCGCTTTTCGCGGAGGTTGCGTTCGCTCGCGGTTTCCTTGCGTGGGTGCGCGGCCTGGCGTTCGCGTTTGGCCGCGGCTTTCGTTTGCGGGCGGGGTTCCTGGGGCGCGGATTCGCGCTCGATCCGGGTCGCGATGGTTGCCGCGGCGCGGGCGGTCGCTGCTTCCGGGGAAGACGAAGACTGGAAGGAGGGAGCCGCCGGGGATTCCACGCGCGCCGCACCATTCTTGCCCGCCGCCACGGGCTGCATCATCGTCTTGCGGCGAGGGGCGGAAGACGCGGGCACCAGGGTCGTTGTCCGGGCGCCGATCGCTGACGGCGCAAGGGTGCCAGCGGCTTCCAGGATTGGCCGGAGGTATTGCCCGGTGAAGCTTTCCGGGACACCCGCGACTTCCTCCGGCGTGCCAGTGGCCATGATCATGCCGCCCCGGTCCCCGCCAAGGGGGCCAAGGTCGATGATGTGGTCGGCGGTCTTGATGACATCGAGGTGGTGCTCAATGACAAGAACGGTGTTGCCGGCGTCGGCGAGACGCTGGAGGACGTGAAGGAGGTGGGCGACGTCCTGGAAGCTGAGGCCGGTGGTGGGCTCATCGAGGATGTAGAGCGTCCGGCCGGTGGAGCGGCGAGAGAGTTCCGAGGCGAGCTTGATCCGCTGTGCTTCCCCGCCGGAGAGGGTGGTGGCGGGCTGGCCGATGTGGATGTAGCCGAGGCCCGTGGCTTCGAGCGTATCGAGGATGCGCTTCACCCGCGGGAAGCGCTCGAAGAACTCCGCCGCTTCGGAGACGGTCATATCGAGCACTTCGGCGATGTTCTTTCCGCGGAAGAGGACCTCGAGCGCCTCGCGGTTGTACCGCTTGCCATGGCAGACCTCGCAGGGGACGGTCACATCCGGAAGGAACTGCATCTCGACTACTTTGTAGCCGTCGCCGGAACACTCTTCGCAGCGCCCGCCCTTCACGTTGAAACTGAACCGGCCAGCCTTGTAGCCGCGAGCCTTCGCTTCGGGCACAGAGGCGAACATGTCGCGGATGATGGTGAAGGCGCCCGTGTAGGTGGCGGGGTTTGAACGCGGCGTGCGGCCAATCGGCGATTGGTCGATGTCGACGATCTTATCGACGTGCTCCAGCCCCTCCACCGCTTCGTGGAGGCCTGGCCGCTGGCGGCCACCGTGGAGGACGTTCGTCGCGCGGCGGACAAGGATGTCGGTAATCAACGAACTCTTGCCAGAGCCTGAGACACCCGTTACGGCGACCAACTTGCCAAGGGGGATCTCAGCGTCGATGCCCTTCAGGTTGTTCTCGCGGGCGCCTCGCACCCAGATGCTTTTGCCATTTCCCTGGCGGCGATCTTTCGGCACGGGGATTTCGCGGCGGCCAGAGAGATAGGCGCCGGTAATGCTCTCCGGGCTCGCCTTGATGGCTTCGATGTCTCCCTCGGCGACGAGGTGGCCGCCGTGGATGCCCGCGCCAGGGCCCATGTCGATGATCCAGTCGGCGGCGCGCATCATCGCCTCGTCGTGCTCGACGATGAGGACGGTGTTGCCGAGGTCACGCAGCCGTTCGAGAGTCTTGATCAAGCGGTCTCCGTCGATCGGGTGGAGGCCGATGGACGGCTCGTCGCAGATGTAGAGGACGCCCATGAGGGCCGAGCCAATCTGGGTGGCCAGGCGGATGCGTTGCGATTCGCCGCCGGAGAGCGTCCCGGAAACGCGGTCAAGGGTGAGGTAGTCCAGGCCAACGTCCTCCAGGAACTCCAGCCGGGCACGGATCTCTTTCAAGATCTGGTAGGCGATCGTCTGTTCGCGGCGATCGAGCGGCGTGTCCGGCGAAGCGAGATGCTCGGACCAGCGGCGCGCGGCAGCGATACCGAGGGTGGTCACGTCGACGATCGACTTCCCATCAATGAGGACGCCGAGGGCTTCCGGCCGGAGGCGGCGGCCCTTGCAGACCGGACAGGGCACGCTGCCCATGTACTTCTCGATGTCATTCCGGACGTAGTCGGAATCCGTCTCCTTGTAACGCCGCTGGAGGTTGCTGACGACGCCTTCGAACTTCGTGTCATAGGTCTGGGTCCGGCCGTACTGGTTGGTGAACCGGAGCCGGAGCATGCGGTCGCCGGTGCCGTGGAGGACCGCCTGGAGCTGTTCTTCGCTGAGTTCGCGGACGGGCTGATCAACAGAGAAGCCCATGTCCTCGGCGACCGCTTCCAACTGGCGCATGTACCAGCCGGCCACGCTGGGCGATTTGGACCACGGCTCCACGGCGCCGCCGGCGAGCGACTTCGAACGGTCAGGGATGACGAGACTGGGGTCGATCTCCTTCTCCAGGCCGAGGCCCGTACACTTCGTGCACGCGCCGTGGGGGCTGTTGAAGCTGAAGGTTCGAGGTTCGATTTCACCGATGGAAGCTCCGTCGTACGGACAGGAGAAATGCTCGGAGAAGATGCGCTCAAGTTCGGGATCTGGCTTCGCCCCCCGCGCGGGAGGCGTCGCCGGCGCAACGATCATGACGCCCTGGCCGACCTTGAGCGCCGTTTCCACGGAGTCCGCGATGCGCGACGTGGCCGTTGCGTCCGTGCCGGGTTGCGGCACGATGAGGCGATCGACGACAACGTCAATGTCGTGACGCTTCTTCTTGTCCAGGGCAGTGACTTCGTCCAGGTCCTGGACGGCGCCGTTGATGCGGACGCGGACAAAACCAGCGCGCCGCGCTTCATCGAAGATGCCGGCGTGTTCGCCTTTTTTCGCGCGTGCGACGGGCGCGAGCAGGAGCAGGCGCGAGCCCGGGGGATAGGCCAGGGTGGCATCGACAATCTGCTGGACGGTTTGTTTCGCGATGGGCCGGCCGCAGGTTGGGCAGTGGGGGCGGCCGGCGCGCGCCCAGAGGAGACGCATGTAGTCGTAGATCTCGGTAACCGTGCCGACGGTCGAGCGGGGGTTGTTCGAGGTTGATTTCTGGTCGATGGAGATGGCCGGCGAGAGGCCGTCGATGTGGTCGACGTCGGGCTTTTCCATGAGCCCGAGGAACTGGCGGGCGTAGGCGGAGAGGGATTCGACGTAACGGCGTTGGCCCTCCGCATAGATGGTGTCGAAGGCGAGCGAGGACTTCCCCGAGCCGGAAAGGCCGGTGATGACGACGATCTGGTCGCGCGGGATGCGGACGTCGATGTTCTTGAGGTTATGCTCGCGTGCGCCCCGCACGAGGATGTGGTCGAGAGGCATCTTGGGATTGTCGATTTCCGGTTACTGATTGTCGATTCGCGGCGTGCGGTGAGCAGCAGCGGCAGGCGAGGGGATTGTAGCAGCTGTAGAACGAGTGTTCTAGCTCCAGGCATCCTGGGATTGCCGATTGCCGATTGCCGATTGCCGATTGTCGATTCGCGGCGCCGGGTGCGTGGACTGCTTTCGCGGGATACGTATGATCGGGCTGGGCGTCTTGCCCCGGGGAAGTGGATGTGACCACCGCGATCGAATTCACCGGCAACTACGATGACCTCTCGACGGATACTGGCTTCCAGTTCAAGTTCGTGTGCGAGCGCTGCGGGAACGGGTACATGAGCACCTACCGCGCGAACAAGCTGGGCGTGGCCGGCGGCTTCCTCCGTGGCGCCTCGAGTTTCGCCGGGGGAATGCTCGGACGGGGCGCCGATTCGGCCTACGAAATCCAGCGGGCGGTGGGCGGAAAGCAGCACGACGGCGCCCTGCGCGATGCCGTGAAGGAGGTCAAGCCGCTATTCAAGCAGTGCCGGAACTGCGGCAACTGGCTTTGCGAGCAGGTGTGCTGGAATCCGGGCGCCAATATGTGCAAGGAGTGCGCGCCTGTCGCGGAAGAGGTGGAAACGCGCGTCCGGGCCCAGTTCGTGGAGTCGCAGGTGACCAACGATACGTTCCTTGAAGAGAACATCCGGATGAGCGAGAGGGGGAAGGAAGTTAACAAGAACTGCGCGGATTGCGGCGCCGAGACCCTGGGCAAGAAGTTCTGCCCCGGCTGCGGGAAACCAACGGCCATCGCCGCGGCGGCGTTCTGCGGCGCGTGTGGGAAGAAGACGACGCCGGGGGCGCAATTCTGCGGGGAGTGTGGCGCGAAACTGGGGTAGGGGCCTCCAGCCGGTTGCACGACGCGCATATACTACTTGCATGACCACGCCAGTCCGCGTCTCGCTCGATGATTTTCTCGCGATGGAGGAGACGAAGCCGTACCTCGAACTCGTCGATGGTGAGGTGATCCCCAAGGCCATGCCCAACGCCGACCACAGCGCCATTGTCTTCGAACTGAACCGCCGTCTTGGGAATTACCTGATCGAAAGCCGTGAAGGGCGAGGCGACACCGAACTTCGAAACATCGAACGCGGGGAGGAGCGGGTCTATCTGCCGGACGTGAGCGTCACCCGGAAGGGCCGGTTCCCGAAGGATGCGCACCGGGGGCCCGTGGAAGTCCACCCGGACCTGGCGATCGAAGTGCTCTCACCGGACGACCGGGCGAGCCGCGTGGCGGAAAAGATCGACTTCTACCTCCGTTCCGGTGTCTCGCTCGTCTGGGTGGTGGACCCGGAACTGCGGACGCTCACCGAGTACCGCCCTGACTCCGCGCCCAGGACCTTTCGAAGCGGTGCCAGCGTCTCGGCGCAGCCAGTCCTCTCGGCGTTTACGCTGGACGTTGCGGCGTTGTTCTCGGTGCTGGACGACTGACGATCAGCGGAATCGCAGCAGTCTTGCCCGGACCTGTGTTCAGGGCCGAGTAAGAATCCGCAAGGCCGTAGGCAACGTTGCTTCCGCCCACAGCCGGTACATTTCGCCGGGCGGATGGAGGCCGTCCGTCGCCACCAGTGCCCGGTTCGCGGGTGCACGCGAGATCCCGGTCACATCGACGTAGTGTGCGCCGGCGCGCGCGGCCTCTTCGCGGTTCACATCGTTGAAGGCGTCGATCTCCCGCGCAATCTGTTTGCGGTCACGCCCCTCCGCGAACGGCGTCACGCCCCAGTCCGGGATGCTGATGACTATCACGCCGCGTGGCTCACCCGCGGCGAACTCGATCGCCCTGCGCAGGAGGCTGCAGAACTGCTCGCGGTATTCTTCCAGGTCGCGGCCGCGGTACTGGTTGTTCACACCGATGAGCAGCGATACGAGTGCGTACGGGCCGGCCAGCCGGGCGGCCGTTATGCCGCCGGCCAGTCCATCGGTAGTCCAGCCCGTGGCCGCGACTATCTCGGGCTCGTCAACCGCGAATCCGTTCACCCGCAGCAGAGAGACGAGTTGGACCGGCCAGCGTTCGCTCCGGGCGACGCTTTCGCCAATGGTGTAGGAGTCGCCAAGCGCGAGGAAACGATTGGCGCCGCCCATCACAGGTCTGCCTTCACGCGCTCCGCGAGAACACGAGTGAATCCGAGCGTACTGGCTATCTCTTCCACTTCCGCGTCCCGTATCGCCTTCACGCTGCCGAATTTCCTCAGCAGCGCCTTTTTCCGTTTCGGCCCCACGCCGGGGATGGTGTCAAGCGCGCTCTGGATGGAGCTCTTCGCCCGCACCTGGCGGTGGAAGGTGATGGCGAAACGGTGGGCCTCGTCGCGGATCCGCTGCACCAGGTAGAGCGCTTCCGAGCCGCGCGGCAGGATGACGGGCTCGTCTTCATCCGGGACAAAGAGCTCCTCGAACCGTTTGGCGAGCCCCACGACGGGGATGTGGTGGACGCCCATCTCACGCATTGCCTGAGCCGCCGCACCAAGCTGGCCCTTGCCGCCGTCGATGATGACCAGGTCTGGCAGATCC
>PNKC01000037.1 GCA_013822275.1 Anaerolinea sp.
CACCGGGACGGCCCGAGAGCCATGGGACCCGAAATCGCATCTGGGCCGACTCAGGGGAGGTGATGCACTTGCGACGCGATGGAAGGTAGGTCTCAGAGGGCGGGGCTCGCCCTCTGAGACCGGCGGAACAACGGCTCACGCGCAGATACGCCTTGCCGTCAAGAACAGCATAGCGCTCCGGCAGGGACTGTGGCGGGCAGACGATTCGGGAAAGCGGTTACTCCGCCTTCGCGAAACATCTCACAGGAAAGGAACCGAAGTGAAATCGATCAAGAAATCGGGCCTGGGAATCGGACTCACGGCCCTGACAGCGCTCTTCGGAGCGTTCGTCGCCGGTGGCGGGTCGGCCCTCGCCGACGACACCGTGCCCACGGGCGCGACCGTAACGGGCACCGGAGTCGCCCCCACGATCGAATGCAAGTGGGAGCTTCCGGATGTCGACGACAACGCTGCTAACGGCATGCAGTACGGTAACGACGACAACCCTGCCGTGAACCCGGGCTTCCCGTGCGCGCGCCCAACGCCGGGCAGCAAGCCCACCATGGCGAACGGCGTAACGAACATGATCGAGGTCCTGCCCAATGCGCACGACCTGCCAACAGAGAAGATGGTGGAACTCTGGGCGGCTGTGGATCATCCGTTTGGCATCAGCAACATCAGCGATGTCTATTGGAAGATCTACCATCCAGACGGGTCCTTCAAGGTCCAGGTCCACGGCGTCCGTGAGGCATGCGTTGGCCCGACGGGCATGTTCGCAGCCGCGAACGCGACTGGTCAGATCACGAACGACGCCATCAACGACACGAACAACGGGATCGTCTCGCTCTGCCAGCAGGGAGTCAAGGCGATCTACTCCGCATCATTCCTGATCTCGAAGCATCAGCCGTCCGGTGCGTACAAGGTGGAGCTGCACGCAGTCAGCAGTGGCAACGAGACCGTCCTGACGAACTACATCGACGTCATCCCGTTCTACAACCTGGTCACGGACTTCTCGTCGGTCGACTTTGGGACCATCGTCCCCGGTCTTACCGGTGTTGTCGCGGGTGACCTCGACATGACCACGCCACTCCGGCCGACGATTCAAAACACGGGCAACTCCGGCATGGGCATCGGGGTGCTCTTCACCAAGATGATCCAGCAGGGTGTCGCCGGGCCGAAGGAGATCGATCAGTTCGACGCCAAGTTTGGCCGGACGCCGTCGACTCTCGAAACACTCGACCCGATTCCTGCCGGTGTGCGCGCTGACTTCGATGGTCTCCCGGCTCGGGTCCTGTGTCCGAACCGGATCGGCAAGATCGACTTCTCCGTTCATCCGCCGAGCACGCTACCGGCGGGCGTCTACGCCGGCACGGTGACAATCATCGCGCGCAGCGTGCCGACCTGCCTCACGGACCGCGGAAGCGTTAGCCCGATAACGGTGGAGGACCCGACCTAAGCCGACTAACTCCCAACCGGAGCCCTTCGAGGGGACTCCGACCCATCGAGGAGGATGCAACTCGAGTTGCATCCTCCTCACCCGGCGCCTGAAAGCTGAAGCTTTCCGCCGCCGGGTGAGGAACACCACCGCACAGCGACCCAGGAGGTTTCAAAATGGTCAGTGTCCGACACGCAGCAACGTTCGCTTCCAGCCTGCTGATCGCCCTGTGGGCGGTGACTGGCGGTACGCACCTCGCCCTCGCCGATGGGATCGGCGTGTACCCCACCAACGTCCGGTTCGACGATACCCTCCGTGGCGGCGAGTACTTCTCAACCATTGGCATACTCAACAACCTCGAGGGCGCGCGGACTTTCCGGTTCGAAGCGGATGGCGAGATCGCCTCGTGGATGTCATTCGTCGCAGCCGACGACCGTTCGAAGCCTGTAAACGAAGTGGAGGCCTTGAAGGGCGCAGACGGCCAGGTTCTGTTGCGGTTGCAGGTGCCACAAACAGTATCCAACGGCGAGTACGCGGGCAGCGTCCGGGCGATTGTGGCTCTTGATGATGCCTCCAAGCGGAACGGCTCCAGTTCCGGGGTTAACGTGGCCGCGGTCATTGAGGTGCGGGTCAGAGTGGGGGGCACCCAACGGATCGAAGGAGCACTGATGGACGTTTTCACGAACGATATCGAACTGGGATATCCGTTGCGAGTGAGGACAGTCGTCGCAAACAAGGGCAACGTTCGAGTCATCCCGGATGTCCAGGTTCGGGTGATTTCAGGCAGCACGACCGTTGCCACGATCGCGTCCGTGGACACCCCGATCCCGCCGAACGAAGACCGCACAATCGAAACGCAATGGGATTCGAATACGGCGGCTCCGGGCAACTACATCGCGAAGGTCTCGGTGTCGCTGCCAGACAAGCTGCTGGGCGAACGCTCGCTGACTTTCAAGATCCTGGAACGTGGCGCGTTGAGCCGCCAGGGGCTGTTCGAGAGACTCGAGTTGGTAAACGACCCGATTCCCGGCTCCGTCGCGAAGATCATGGCAACGTTCAGGAACACCGGGCAGGTGGAATCCACCGCCGTCTTCTCCGGCGAGCTCTACCGCGACGGCATTCTCGTGAAGCCTGTCACCAGCCTTCAGAAGCTGGTTCGGCGAGACGAGGTGCAAAAGCTTGAGGCCCTGATCGAGGTCCCGGTCAAAGGCAACTACACCATCCGCGGCAAGGTGAACTTCGAAGGCAAGGAAACCGACGAGAAGGAACTCTCGTTCCGCGTGGGGGCCGAACAGACGGGGAGCACGTTAGGCGTGACGACCCTGGCGGGCGCCGGCGGCGCTGGAGCCATCCTGCTCGCGGCAGCCGTCGCGGCGTTCGTCTACCGGCGTCGGCGCGGGCCGCAGCCGGCGGGGGCCTGATCATCAGCCGGGCCCGTGAATGGAGGCGGGAGCATGACTCGCAACTGGATGGCGAAACTTACCCTGGCCGGCTGGCTGCTCTCGGCGCTGCTGACGGCGACGGCGCTCCACGCTCCCGAAGCGCGCGGCGCCGGCCCAGCCGCGCCACCCGCGTGCGATGAGACTCCGTCGCCGTTGCTGAGCACCTCAACGGCGACGGCCGCTAGCGCCACGGAGACCCCCGCACTGACTGTCGTCGCCAGCCCATCGGGGACGGCCACCACCCCGGCCGGGACCATCACCTCAGTCGCAACCGCGAGCCCCTCAGGCACGGCCACCACCGCGGCGGGGACCGTCACACCGGCCGCATCTGCCAGTCCCTCAGCGACGGCGAGCACTCTAACCGGGACGGCAACCGCCACGGCCACTGCCTCAGCGACGGCGAGCACTCCGACCGGGACAGTAACCGCCACCGCCACTGCCTCAGCGACGGCGAGCACTCCGACCGGGACAGCAACCGCCACAGCCGTTGACCCGACGGCGGCGAGCACTCCGGCCGGGTCATCCACGCCAACCGCTACGGCCCCGACCGCCTCACCAACGGCTGTCAGTCCGACAGCGACGGTCACACCAACGGCTACCGCGAGTCCCACAGCCACGGCCGGCGCCCCGACGGGAGCAACCACACCCACACCAACTGCTGCTGCCACCGCCTCGGCCATACCCGCGGCGAGCACCCCAACAGACACGCCGACACCGACCGCGGTTGCCAGCGCCCCGGCGACAGCCACGGCCACAGCCGCGACGGCAACCGTCACGCCAACTGCTACCGCCAGCGCCTCGCCAACGGCTGCCGGCTCCTCGCCGGCGGCCGGAGTCAGCCCGTTGGCGCCCACGCCAACAGCTACGCCCTCTCCAACCGCCACTCCAACGCCGGCAAGCAGCGCGACCGAGCCTCCCGCCACTGCGACCTCGGCGGCCGGCGCGGCCACGACGACGCCGGAGGCATCGCCATCGCCGGCAGACCCTTGCTCCCCAACGCCGTCGAGCGCCACCGCTTCGCCAACGACCAGCCCACTCCCAAGCCCAACTTCGACAACGCCGGCAGCAATCGTCATCCAATGCCAGTGGGCGTTGCCCGATATGCGGGGGCCGGCCACGGCTGGTTCCCCGGCATCGCCAACCGCGTCCGTGGGTAGCGGAGCCCCCGCGACCTACGATGATGACCCGCTGCTGCGCCCGGCGCCAGGAGCGGAGTGCGCGCCGGGGCTGGGAGGGGCGGCTCAACCGGACGGCGCGCGACACGTCATGCAGGTGACGCCGTATGCAGCCGACTGGCCCGCCCCAAGGCTGGTGGAGCTCTGGGCGCTTGTCCGCTCGACCGCGAGCGAACCTCCGCCCGTGCTGGAGTGGAGCGTGTACCGCCCGGACGGTTCTCTCCTGGCGGTGATTGGCGGCTCGCGAGTCCCCGCGGCTGATTGCCCCGGACTCGGTGCGACGACCGTTCGAGGTTCCATGCTGGAAGCTGCGGTCGGCACAGGCCAATTGCAGGGCACCCTGGCCGACGGGTCGCCTGCATCGATTACCGGCCGGTGCGCCGACGGGAGTGGCCAGATCTACCGCGGCTCGCTTCCGCTCTCACATCGTTCGGCCTGCGGGGAGTACCGTTTCGAAGCCGTGGCAGCGGCGGGCGCGGCTCGTGCCACGCTCGCGGCGTCGTTCGACGACCTCTGCTTCACCAGGCTCGAGATTGACTTCGACCGGATCGAATGGGGGACTATCGCACCCAATCAACAGACGGGCGTCCAGGGCGACCTCACCTGGTCACCCCCGAGTGACTCCCGGCCAACAATCAGGAACGCCGGGAACACGCCGGCCGGCGTTGGGATTGTGTTCGAGCAGATGAAGAACAGTGACCCCGGAGCGACGCCTGCGGTTGCGAACACGCTCGATGTTTTCGACGCATGCCTGGGGAAGTTGGATCAGCCCACCCGCTGCGTTGGAGACATCTCGGCCGGGACAGAGGCGCAGCCCGGCAGGGAGGCCGGCTATGCGCTGTGCCCCGGAGAGCTTGGCCGCCTCGACGTGCTGGTACGAACGCCCGAACGCGGCAACGAAGGCCGCTACACGGGCCAACTGCGGCTCGTCGCGCACCGGGCCGAGGCCGCCGGTCCGGGGTGCTAGGCCGGCACACCTATTCGCACGCGACTCGCCCTTCGTGCGGGGCTGGGTGCCGCGTGCGCTGAAGAGATCGCCAACTCCCGGCCGTGGCCAGCCCGACCAGGAGCCCCTGCCATCCCGGCGAGCGGGCCGTCATGAGCGTCTATCGTCGCCCACGAGCGCCCGGCCCGACCGGCCTCCCCCGCGGGAGGCGACGGCTGCCCGGCCCGCCAACGTGTCTACCTGGCCGCCGGCCGTGATCTCCCAGTCGATACTCCAGTTCTTGAAGATGCGTTCCGCGCCGCAGGTTAGACAGAACCCTGGACTTGTGGTCCCGTTCACTTCGGCGATCCGCCAGTGGTGGGCGTGGATTGGACTCCTGCTGCCGTGGCGTTTCATCCGGATTCCTCCAGGTTGCTGAAGGTGTCGCCGCCGGCCGGGCTGGCGGGGGACGACTGGCCGCTCGCCTGGTCAGTCGGTGAGGTCGAGCGGAAACTTGTTGTCCGTGATGTGGTTCTTCAACTCGCCGGTCAGGAGGCGCGCGGCTTCGGCATCCATCGCCCGGAGCCGGTCGAAGACCTTCTTGCAGCCCTGGCACTTCGTCTCCGCGGCATAGGACCCGTCGTGCCAACGGCTATCGAGCCGCACCGAAAGTGCGTGGATCAGGTCGTGGTTGGTGTCGTCCACGATCGCGTCCTGATCGCGGGTGGAGAGTTGCGCGGTTGCCATGGGATAACCTCCTTGTGACTGGCGGCGCACGGCCTTTCGCCGGGGCGTACCTTGCGGTTACGAATCCATCGGTTCGATGACCTCGGCGGTGGCCACAGTGGCGTCTGGACCGACGAGGATGACCGGTACCGGGGCATGGCGTACGACGGCGCCAGCGACGCTCCCGAGCACGGCCTGGCCGACGCCCGAGCGGCCGTGCGTGCCCATCGCGACGAAGTCGATGTCGTGCTCACGGACGAAGGCAGCGATGCCGTCGGCGGCGTGCTCCGCGAAGTCCGCGTGGACCTTGACCGCCGCGCCGCGCAGGTGTCCGGCGGCCTTCCCGCGCAACTCGTCCTCGGTATTCACGCGAAGCGCTTCAAGCGCCTGGCCGCGGTCGATGACGACAGCGGGCGGGGGTTCGACCGCGGCTCCACGACTGGCGAGCGAGGCGGTGAAGCCAGCCGCCCCAGCCGGGGACCGCCCGGCCTCCGCCACGACTTCGTGGGCGTCTCGAGGATCGAGGACGGTCAGCAGATCGACTTCCGCGCCCCATCGCTTCACCCACGGTGCGAGGGCTTCGAGGACGCGGTCGGAGAGTTGGCTGCCGTCGAGTGGGATGAGGACGCGCATGCGAAGTCTCCTTTCGCGCGCCACTCCGCGCGCTTTCGCCAGCACGGAGAATCCATCTCCCTGGCAGGCGGCATGGCGCCGGTGATCAAGAGCACAAAGACCGCGAGCGAGCCGGCTCGCTTCAGCCGTGGTTCGGCGCCATGGGAACGCCGCGGGCGGTGTTCCACGCGGAGCATCTCTCTTTCGAAGCGGGTGGCGGAGGGCCTAACGGTCCCGGCAGCGGTGCCTTAGGGCGCGAACAATCAAGTCCGGCGGGCTCCATCCGCGTAAGGCTGGACAGCGGCTGTGAGGATCCCGACGCTTGGGACCGGTTGGCTCGAAAGTCCGGCCCTGTCCAGCCGTGGAATGTCAGGGGCGCAGGCGCACCGTGAACAGGTGGGCGGCTGACGCTCCGGCCGCCCGGCTTCCGGTGACGGCGGGCGGTAAGCGCCACCGCTGATCGGAACAGGTGTGGCAAATGTCCGCGAATGCAGTGAGTACGGCGCGCGGCGAGAGTGGTAGTTTCACGTACTTCGCCCACGACGCCGACATCGGCATCGTGGGCCGGGGCCCGGCCATCGAATCCGCCTTCGAGCAGGCGGCCCGCGCGATGTTCGCCATCATGGCCAGCCTGGAGCAAGTCCGGCCGGTCGAAGCGATCGAAGTGGCGTTCGACGAGGCCGACGTTGAGTTGGCGTTGGTGACGTGGCTGAACCTCATCCTCGCGGAGACCAGGTCGCGCGGTATGGTCGCCGCCGCGTTTCAAGTCTCGCAGCAGGGATCCCGTTGGCTCGGCCGCGGCAGCGGTGAACGCTGGCGGGCCGGTCTGGACCGCGGAGTCGAAGTCAAGGGTGCAACGCTGACGATGCTGTCCGTTTCGGAGCGCGACGGCGTGTGGGAAGCCCGTTGCGTCGTGGACGTGTAGGTGGCTGCCATGGAGATGTCGAAGTTGCGCCAAATCGACGAGTACTGCTGGACGGGGGCTGACGCACCCGGCCGCATCCGCCTGTATGGCAGCCGTGAATTGCTTGAAGCGATGGACAACAAGGTCCTCGAACAGATAACGAACGTCTCGCGACTGCCTGGACTCGTTGGGCCGGCGATGACCATGCCCGATGCGCACTGGGGTTACGGCTTCCCAATCGGCGGCGTGGCGGCGTTCGACCCGGCCCTCGGAGGGATAGTCTCCGCTGGCGGTGTGGGTTTCGACATCTCGTGTGGGATCCGCCTCCTGCGGACGAACTTGCGCTGGGCGGAGATCGCCGCGCGGGCATGGGAGCTTTCGGAACAGCTGTTCGACCGTATCCCCGCCGGCGTGGGAGAAGAAGGCACACTCCATCTCAGCATGGACGAACTCGATGAGATGCTGGCCGGTGGCGCCCGCTGGGCGGCTGACCGCGGTTTCGGCGCTTTGGAGGAGATGGAGTTCGTTGAAGAACACGGCCGGATGGCCGGAGCTGAGCCAGCCAGCGTTTCGAACCTGGCAAAGAAGCGCCAGCGTGGCGAGATGGGCACCCTCGGTTCGGGCAACCACTACCTCGAGGTGCAGGTGGTCGACCGCCTGTTCGACGCGGAAGTAGCCGCGGCTTACGGACTCGAAGTTGGCCAGGTGGTTGTCTCCATCCACTGCGGCTCGCGGGGTCTGGGGCACCAGATTGGCAGCGAATTCCTCGTCTCAATGGCCAAGGGGGCGGCAGGTCACGGGATCACACTCCCGGACAGGGAGCTCGCGTGCGCGCCGATCCGGTCCACCGAGGGGCGGCGATACCTCGGGGCCATGCGGGCTGGTGTCAATTGCGCGCTCGCCAACCGCCAGATCCTGGCGCACCTCACCCGGGAAGTATTTGTGGGCCTCTTTCCCGGGGCCCAGCTTGAGATCATGTACGACGTCTCACACAACACCTGCAAAGAGGAACGCCACTCCGTGGACGGGGTTGAGCGGGCGCTGTTCGTCCACCGCAAGGGCGCGACGCGCGCACTCGGCCCGGGAGACCATCGCCTGCCGCGGCGCTACCGGCCGGCGGGCCAGCCGGTGATCATCGGTGGCAGCATGGGCACGGGGTCATACATCCTTGTGGGCACCGCTGCCAGCGAAGAGCGCGCGCTCTCGTCCGCCTCGCATGGCGCCGGGCGTTCGATGAGTCGCCACGCGGCCCTCAAACAGTGGCACGGCCGCCAACTGGTTGATGAACTGCGCGGCGCCGGGATCGTCATCCGGACGAAGTCGATGCGGGGCGTTGCCGAGGAGGCCCCGGGGGCCTACAAGGACGTCGACGTGGTCGCCGAGGTCACGGAGCGCGCGGGCCTCGCCCGCCGCGTGGCGCTGCTCCGTCCCAAGATCTGTGTGAAGGGGTGAGGGTGGTGCGGAAGGAGATCGGGCTTCGTTGTCCTCCGTTGACTCCGCCACGCCGCCACGCCGTTGCGCCACGCCGGAGATCGTTGATTCTGGGCCGGTGGACCCGCGGTCACGTCCCCGAAAGACCGCTGCGAGGATCCCTTCGAAGCATGACAGTAGCCCGCGGCGGCTGGAGCTGAGCGTTGGGGGGAGACGGCGCCAACCCCGATTCTTCGATGGAGGAGTGACGCGTGGTCCTCAAGGTGACAGAACAGAGTCCCATCCGCATCGGCATGAACTGCCTCGTCTGCCGGCAGCCGATTGAGCCCCCGGAAAGTACCGTTTCCATAGCCAGTGTGCTGGTCGCGCATGAGCGCTGCGCGCGAGGGCTTGCGCCGGGGTAGGGACGCGAGGTTAGCCGGCCGGACGCGCGGCCACCAGGTAGTTGATGCAACCGGCGAGCGTCTCCAGTGCCGGATAGTCTTCCTCCGGGATGTCGATGCCCGTGCGCTCGTGCACACCGATGATGAAGTTCAAGAAGTCCATCGAGTCGATATCGAGCTGATCCCGGAACTCAACGTCCAGCTCCAATTCGGAGAGGTTCGCCTCGGGGGCAATCGTGGCGAGAACCGCGAGCACCGTCGCTCGCGCTTCGTCTGCGTTCATAGGTGTTCCGGCTCCTGCAGCAGTTTGGCAACGGTGGCGAGGAACTGGCCGCCGCGGTGCCCGTCGCTTGCGCGGTGGTCGGCCGCGAGGCTGGCCGTGATGACCGGCCGCACGCCAAGCATCCCCGCTTCGGCCCACGGCCGCTCGGTGACTTTCCCGAAGCCCACAAGGGCAACCTGGGGCGGATAGATGACGCCGTAGACGAAGTCCACGCCCTGTTCGCCCAGGTTGGTAACAGTGATCGTCCCCGAAGACATCTCCGAGGCGCGCAGCCGCCCTGCGCGGGCGCGCGCGACCAGGTCCTGCAACCGCCTCATCAGCTCACCGAGGGGCATCGCGCTGGCATCCAGGATGGCGGGCGCCACGAGTCCGCCCTGCCTGAGGGAGATCGCCACGCCGAGGTTGACCGTCGCGCTCGGCTGAAACCCGCCGTCGATGAAGTAGCCGTTCACCTCTGGCACTTCGTGGGCCGCGAGGGCGGTGGCTTTGAGCAGAAGTGCACTAGCGAGGATGCGGTCCGGGACGGGGCGTTTGCGGTTCTCCGCCTTCAGCCAGTCGAGTGCCCGGCTCATGTCGACTTCGATGCCAAGGTAGTAGTGGGGGATCTCCCGGTTTGAACGCTCCATGAGGGCGGCGATAGGCCCGCGTCCGGCGGCACGGGGGCGGCCGGAGGGGACCTCCACCGCAGGCCCTGACGGGAGCGATGGCGCTGCAACGGCGGTTGGCGCGGCGACGCGCTCGACGTCGCCCGCGGTGATCGAGCCGCCCGGGCCGCTGCCCGTGACAGTCGCGAGGTCGATGCCCCGCTCGCCGGCGAGCAGCCGGGCACGCGGGGAGACGAGCAACCGGCGGCCCTCCGCCCGGGGAGCCGGCTCCGGAGCCCGGCGGAGAGCCGCGTGCTCAACGTCCTGTCGCGTAATTGCTCCGGCCACTCCCGTGCCGTGCACGGCGGCGAGGTCCACGCCGAGTTCGCGCGCCCGAATCCGGGCGGTCGGCGTCGCCCGAGGGCGAGGTGCGGCGGGAGATGGCGCGGCGGGTTTCGGTGCTTCCGCCAACGGTGGTGCCGGCCCGGATGTCTCCGGCAGAGCAACGCGTGCGGCGGGGGCAGCCGCCGTCGCGACGATGGCGAGGGGGGTTCCCACCGGGACCTTCTCGCCCTGCGGGACGAGCAGTTGCTCGATGGTGCCCGCTTCGAAGATTTCGACCTCCATGTCCGCCTTGTCCGTCTCGACCTCAACGACAATGTCGCCACGGTCCACATGGTCACCCGGCTGAACCAGCCAGCGGGTAACCGTGCCTTCGGTCATATCCGCGCCCAGCGACGGCATCAGGAACTCAGCCATTGCCACCCACCACGTTCATGGCGGCTTCGATGATGGTTTCCACCCGCGGCAGGGCTGCGTCCTCCATCTGCTTGGCATAGGGGAGCGGGACTTCGGCCGTACACACCCGTGCTACGGGCGCGTCCAGTTCGTAAAACGACTCCTCCATGATCCGCGCCATGATCTCGGCGGAGATGCTGCCGCTGCGCCAGCCTTCATCAACGATCACCGCCCGGTGCGTGCGCCGGACCGAATCGATGATCGTTGCCGTATCGAGCGGGCGCAGGGTGCGCAGGTCGACAACCTCCGGGTCGATGCCCCTGGACTCAAGCTGCACGGCGGCTTCCAGGGTCTTCGGGATTGAACCGCCGTAAGAGAACAACGACAGGCTCGTCCCGGAGCGGAGAACGCGCGCCTTGCTGATATCGACCGGCCCGGCATCTTCAGCCAGTTCTCCCTCAAGGTTGTAGAGGAGCGCGTTCTCGAAGATAAGGACAGGGTCGGGGTCTTCCAGTGCTGTCCAGAGCATCCCGCGGAAGTCTTCGATCGTCCCTGGCGTGAGCACTTTGATCCCCGGGATATGGGCGTACCAGCCCTCAAGGCTGTGCGAGTGCTGGGCAGCAAGCTGCCGGCCGCCGCCGGTCGCCATGCGGATGACCAACGGTACGTTGAACTGGCCACCCGACATGTGGAGGATGGTGGCCGCGTTGTTCAGGATCTGGTCCAGCGCGAGCAAGCTGAAGTTGACCGTCATCACCTCGACGATCGGCCGCAGACCGTTCATCGCGGCGCCAATCCCGGCGCCGACAAAGACCGACTCCGAGAGCGGCGTGTCCCGTATCCGCTCCGGGCCGAACTCGTCGAGGAGGCCCTTGCTCACTGCGAAGCAGCCGCCGTATTCGCCCACGTCCTCGCCCATCAGGAAAACGCGGGAGTCGCGTTGCATGGCCTCGCGGATGGCGGCGCGAAGTGCCTCGCGGCAGGTGGTCTTCACGGCGCCGCTCATTCAGAGCCCCTTTCCGAGAAGACAAAGCGTTCCAGGTCGGCGACCGGTTCAAGCGTCCCGGCTTCAGCGAACGCGATCGCGTCGTCAATCTCGGCGGCAACGTCGGCGTCCATGCGCTGGAGCGTCGCGGCATCGATCTCCCCGGCAGCCTCGAGTGTCGCCATCCAGGTGGCGATGGGGTCGCGCTTCTTCCACTCTTCCACCTCTTGCTTCGCGCGGTAGAGCTCGGGGTCGTACATGGAATGGGCCCGGAAGCGGTAAGTGCGGCATTCGAGGAAGTACGGCCCGCCCCCCGCTCGAACCGCGGTGGCGGCACGCTCGGCCGCTTCGACGACAGCGGCGACATCCATCCCGTCCACGGCCCAAGATGGCACATCGTAGGCGGCCGCCTTCACCGCCAGGTTGGTCTCGGACTCGGACCGGCGAAGCGCCGTGCCCATCGCGTAGAGGTTGTTTTCGCAACAGAAGAGCACCGGCAACTGCCAGAGCGCCGCCAGGTTCATCGACTCGTGGAATTCGCCCTCGGCGATGGCGCCCTCTCCGAAAAAGCAGGCGGTCACGCGGTCGCGGCCCTCCATCTTGTCAGCCAGAGCGAGGCCGGCGGCCAGCGGCAAGCCACCGCCCACGATCGCGTTCCCCCCATAGAACCGCGTCGCCGCATCGAAGATGTGCATCGAGCCCCCGCGGCCACGGCAACATCCTTCGACTTTGCCGAACATCTCGGCCATCAACGCCCGCGCGGAGATACCGCGAGCGAGCGCGTGGCCATGTTCGCGGTAGGTGGCGACCACGGCGTCCTCCGGCTGGAGCGCTTGCATGATGCCGACAGCGCCAGCCTCTTCGCCTATGTACAGGTGAAGGAAACCGCGGATCTTGGTCGCGCTGTACAGCTCGGCGCACTTCTCTTCGAAGCGGCGGATCCTGACCATCTCGTGGAGCAGGCGTCTCCGGTAGTCGGGCTCCTCCAGGCGCCGCGTCATGCGGGTCCCTCCAGGGTCGAAAGGTCGCCTTCCGGCAGCCCCAGCTCACGCGCCTTGAGCAGCCTCCGCATGATTTTGCCGCTGCGGGTGCGTGGCAGGGAATCGGCGAAGGCAATCTCTTTGGGGGCAACAGCGGTGCCCAGCCGCTGGCGCGCAAACCCGAGGATCTCGAGCCGCAACGCCTCACTGGGCTCGAACCCGGATTTCAACGAAACGAACGCCTTCACTATCTCGCCAGCCACGGGATCAGGCTTCCCGATGACACCAACTTCCGCCACCGCCGGGTGCTCCATGACGGCGCTTTCTACTTCGAATGGCCCGATGAGGTGGCCCGCGGACTTGATGACGTCATCGGCGCGGCCGACGAACCAGTAGTAGCCGTCCTCATCAACCCGGGCGAGGTCGCCCGTGAGGTACCAGTCGCCAACAAAGCACTTCCTGTACCGCTCCTCCTCACCGAGGTAGCCGCGGAACATCGACGGCCAGCCCTTGAGGAGGGCGAGCTCACCCTCTTCGCCTGCCATCAACTCCACGACCGAGTCGCCTTCGCGCCGGACGATGGCCGCGCGGATACCGGGCAGGGGGCGGCCCATGGAGCCAGGCCGTATCTCCATGGACGGGAAATTCGCGATCATGATGCCGCCCGTCTCGGTCTGCCACCAGTTGTCATGAATCGGGAGCCCGAACGCCTCCTGTCCCCAGACGACGCCCTCCGGGTTGAGCGGCTCACCCACACTGCCGACGAAGCGGAGCGCCGAGAGGTCGAACCCTTTCGCCATCTCCGCACCGGCCTTCATCAGCATCCGGACCGCTGTCGGCGCCGTGTACCAGATTGTGACGCGTTCCTCTTCGAGGACGCGGTACCAGCGGACGGCGTCGAAGTCGGCCTCATCGACAACCATCGTCAACCCGTGAGTCAGCGGCGAGATGATGCCGTAGGAGGTGCCGGTGATCCAGCCAGGGTCGGCGGTGCACCAGAAGATATCGGAGTCGTGGAAGTCGAGGGCGAACCGGCCCGTGGCGTGGTGCGCGACGACCGCTTCATGGACATGCATGGCACCTTTCGGCTTCCCGGTCGTGCCGCTCGTGAAGTGGAGCAGGGCGAGGTCTTCACCATTCGTCGGCACGATGGCGAAGTCCGTGCTTGCTTCAGCCATCAGCGTGGCGAGGTTGAACGTGGTTGCGGGGTCACAGCCTGCTGGCGGCTCGCCCGTGAGGATCACCAACCGCAGCTCCGGCATCTGATCGCGGATGGCTGCCACCTTGCGCTGGTAGAGGACGGGCGTTGTCACGAGCACCTTCGCGTGGCCGATCGACATCCGCTGGAGGACCGGCTCGGGTCCGAAAGCCGAGAACATCGGGCAGAACACGCTGCCATTCTTGAGCGTCCCCAGGGCCGCGATGTACAGCTCGGGGATGCGGCCAGCGAGCGTGAAGACGGCGTCACCGCGTCCCACGCCCAGCGAGGTCAGGACGTTGGCGAAGCGGCTCGTCTCGTCTCGTAACTGCCCATAGGTTATGTCGCGACGCTCACCGCGCCGCCCGCGCCAGCGGATCGCCACCCGGTTCGCCCGGTCGCCTTTCGCGTGGCGGTCGACCGCTTCATGGGCGATGTTGAGCCCCCCGCCCGGCAGCCCCGGGAGTTCGTCCCTCGCCGCGGCCCAGGTGAACGTCCGGCAGGTTGATTCGTAGTCTTCAAGGTTCGGCGGCAGGCGCCAACCCGCACGCGGCTTTGGCATGGTCGGCCAGTTCAGCGCGGCTGCGGGCACGGTCTCCCCTTGCGTCACTGCACGCTCCCCGTCCCGGACCAGCTCCCGCCACCGCTCGATGTCAGACTGATCACGCCGGAGGTTGACGCTGTGCCGGACAACGTCCCGCGGCCGGCGCAATGCCGCACGGTTGGAGGGAGCTTCTCTCCGCAGGAACGGCACGTTCCGTCCACAATCGAGGGATGCCCGAACGTGGTCACGGCCCAACTCCACCAGCCTGACCGGACAAGCGCCGGGGCTGTCTCCGCTTCTTCCGAGCGTGGCACCGCGGTCCATCAGGAACTACGGCCGGATGGGCCCTCCTGGTGTCCCCGAGGGCGCAGGTTGGACCTGGCAAGACGACTTGGGGCGATACGCGGACGTGCACCCGGCAGGAACTACACCACGACCTGTTCCTTGTACTCGCCGTAGACGCGCCGCCACAGGTTGCAGACCTCACCCACCGTCGCGCCGGCGTTCACCGCGTCGATGAGGTACGGCATCGTGTTCGTCTTCGGGTCCCGGCTCGCCTGCTCAAGGGCTGCCAGCGCGGCGGCGTGCTTCGTCGCGTCCCGCTCCGCCTTGTGCTTCTTCAGCCGCGCCAGGTGCCGCTTCTCGCCCTCGGGGTCGAACTTCAGGATCGGGATGTCCGGCTTCTCGTCCGTCAGGTATTCGTTCACGCCCACCACAATCCGGTCGCGCGTGTCCACTTCGAACTGGAAGCGCGCCGAGGCGTCCGCGATCTCCTTCTGGAAGAAGCCCGTCTCGATCGCCGGGATTACCCCGCCGAGCGACTCGATCTGCTCGAAGTACTTCATCACGTCCGCTTCCATCTCGCTGGTCAGTTTCTCCACGAAGTAGGAGCCGCCAAGCGGGTCGATCGTGTTGATCACCCCGCTCTCGTGGAGGATCACCTGCTGCGTCCGCACGGCGAGCCGCGCCGCCTTGTCGCTCGGCAACGCGATCGCTTCGTCCATCGCGTCGGTGTGCAGTGACTGCGTCCCGCCCATGACCGCCGCAAGCGCCTGGATGGCCACCCGGACCAGGTTCACCTCCGGCTGCTGCTCCGTCAGCGAGACGCCCGCCGTCTGGGTGTGGAAGCGCATCAGCCACGACCTCGGGTTCTTCGCCCCGAAGACCTCCCGCATCTGCCGCGCCCAGATGCGGCGGCCTGCCCGGAACTTCGCCACCTCTTCGAAGAAGTCGTTGTGGCTGTTGAAGAAGAAGCTGATCCGCGGGGCGAAGCTGTCGATGTCCAGCCCGCGGGCCAGCCCCCACCTCACGTACTCAAGGCCGTCGGCGAGGGTGAAGGCGAGTTCCTGGGCAGCCGTCGAACCGGCTTCGCGGATGTGGTAGCCGCTGACGCTGATCGGGTTCCAGAGCGGCATCTCCTTCGATGCGAACTCGACCGTGTCCGTCACCAGCCGCATCGAGTCCGCCGGTGAGTAGATGTACTCGTTCTGGGCGATGTACTCCTTGAGGATGTCGTTCTGGAGGGTCCCGGCGAGCTTTGCCCGAGGCACGCCGCGCTTCTCCGCCGCGGCGATGAACAGCGCCCAGACGACCGGCGCCGGGCTGTTGATCGTCATCGAGGTCGTGATCTTCTCGAGGGGGAGGTCGCGCAGGAGGATCTCCATGTCGCTCAGGGAGTCGACCGCGACGCCGCAGCTGCCGAACTCGCCCTCCGCCCACGGTTCGTCGTGGTCGTAGCCCATCAACGTCGGCATGTCGAAGGCGATCGAGAGGCCGTTGTTGCCGGCGGCAAGCAGGTCCTTGTAGCGCTGGTTGGTCTCCTCGACGGAGCCGAAGCCGCTGAACATGCGGATCGTCCAGGGCTTGCCCCGGTAGCCGGTCTTGTGGACGCCGCGCGTGAAGGGGTAGTTGCCGGGCAGGTTGATGTCGCGCTCGTAGTCGATGTCAGCGACGTCGGTGGCGTCGTAGAGCCGCTCGATCGGGCGGCTGGAGACCGTCATGAACGGTCCGGCGAGCTCCGAGCCTTCCTGGACCACGCTTTCGTCGTATTCGCGGCGGAGTTGCTTCGCCCGGTCCAGGTCGTTGCTCATGCTGTGGCCCCCGTTCTCGCGTGACTACGCCCAGTGTAGCCTGACAGCGTCAGCACAGTCAGGGGGTACGGTTTGTTCAAGGCCGTTCCGCCAGCCCGCGCGTGGTCTTACCATCTACCGTATGGCCAAAGACGAGACGTTCGACATCACGACCGGCGCCGACCT
Source organism: Anaerolinea sp. (assembly GCA_013822275.1). Classification (GTDB taxonomy): domain Bacteria; phylum Chloroflexota; class Dehalococcoidia; order Tepidiformales; family Tepidiformaceae; genus PNKC01. The sequence continues at coordinate 16,580 of PNKC01000037.1, forward strand.
GCAGGAAGTGGCGAATGCCGTGGACCAGGCAAGGCGCGAAATCACCCAGCGATTCGACTTCAAGAACGTCCTGGCGGAGATCGAGTTCGACAAGGCGAAGGCAAAGCTCACGATCCACACCACAGACGAATACAAGCTGGACGCTATCTGGCAGGTGCTGACGCAACGGTTCATCGCCCGCAGCGTGCCAATCAAGAACATGGTCCGCGGGACCGTCGAGAAGGCGGCATCGAGCACGGTTCGCCAGGAGATCACGCTTACCCAGGGGATCGAAAGCGAAGTCGCCAGGAAGATCGTGAAGTTCATCAAGGACCAGAAGTACAAGAAGGTCCAGGCGCAGGTGCAGGGCGACGCGGTGCGCATCAGCAGCCCCAGTCGCGACGAGTTGCAGCAGGTGATCGCGGCCGTGAAAGGCGAGGATTACGGGATCGAGCTGAAGTTCGGCAACTACCGGTAGGGTCGTTGGCCGCTGGCCGTTGGCGGGGTCAGCGAATACACCAGCAGGTCCACTACGGAACCATCCTTCTTCACCTTGCCGCCTGCATGCCTGGCCACGAGCTGGAAGCCACAGCGCATCGCAACGGCGATGCTGGCAGCGTTATCCGCCGCAATCCTTGCCCAGAGACGGGCCACCTTCAGTTCCTGAAACGCGACCTGTACGAGGCACTCAGCCGCTTCCGTGGCGAAGCCCTGGCCAACGGCATCGCGCACGAGGAAGTAACCGAGCTCGAATTCGCTGAAATCTGGCGAACGAGTCCCCATGTACACCTCGCCGACGTAGCCGCCGTCCTTCGACCACCCTCCGAAGATGAAGAGCCGCCCTGCGGCCCTTCCAGCGTCCATCCACGCGATGTGCTTGACCATCTCAGCAACCGAGCCAAGGCGGGCAACTGCGTCTGGGATGAACTCCCGGAGGTGCTCCGCGTTCTCGCGCCACATGGTGAAGTAGGACTCCGCATCCGCTGGCGTGTAGTGCCGAAGAAGAAGCCGCCCAGACTCCCACTTGTCCACGCTACTGCTGGCCGTTCGCCCACTGGCGCGCGTGGAAGTGCTCCAGCTCCTGGTGAACGAAGAGCAGGCCGGTGAAGTGTTCCAGCCCGTGGGCGAGGGCTCGTTCGGCCGCCCAGGCAACGTCGACCTCGCCGTCCGGCCAGCTACCGGTACGAGCCCACTCGTCGGGCGTCAGCGATTTGAAGACCTCGACGAGCTTCTCGCGCTCGCGCATGAACCGTTCGGCGAGTTCGATGACGCCGCCCTCCCGCTTTGTGTAGCGTTCGGCCATGAAGGCTTCCGCGCCCCAGGGCTGGAAGACTGGCCGCTCCTGTTCGAGCATCGCCATCACACGCGGCTGGTAGACCTCCCTCTCCACGGCGAGCAGATGGACCAGGTGCTGGTGGGCGGACCACTCGCCGCCCGGCTGTTCATGCTGCTTGTGGGCCACCAGCGACGCCGCCCAATCAACGCCCTTCACGCTGAGTTGCAGGCGCGCCATCAGAGTCGGGTCGGGGATTCGCTTTTCGGCCATTCAGCACCTTCAGATCAGGGATTCAACGCAGCACAGCGGTGCATTTCGCCGATGCGGCGGCGGGCATTCAATACTAGCCTCAAGGAGTATGGCCATCGACCCCACCGCGCACGGGTTTGTTTCGGCTGCCCATGTCTCACTTCTCGAAGCCGGCGAGATCGCGCGCCAGCGCGGCAGCAGCGCTTCCTCCACATCCGGCGCGGCCTTCCGTTTGCCTGATGCGAGTCCCGCGCCGCTGTCGTCCTCTGCTTCGCGTCAAACCGCCGCCGCTTCCCGGAAGAGCGCCGCCGGGCGCAGCTTCACTCCCCACACGGCCATCCAGTCGAACGCAAATGCGGACCCCGACCAGTGGGACGGGATGCTCAACCGCATCGGCAAGAAGTACAACGTCCCGCCGCTCTTTCTCAAGGCCGTGATGCTCTCCGAGAGCGGCGGCCGGCCGGATGCGATCGGCGACAGCGGTCACTCGGTCGGCCTCTTCCAACTCCACGACCAGGGTTACGGCTCGGGGATGGGCGACAGCCGGTTTGACCCGGAAGTCAACGCCGACCGTGGCGCCAGGGGTCTTGCCGAGGCGTGGCATGCGGGTGAGAAGGCGGGTTTCGCGGGCGAACACGCGGTCCGGGCGGCATACAACTATTCGTTCAACCCGGGCGGCGGCTGGGCCTACCAGGGCGACAGCGTGGTCCGTCACTACAACCAGCTTCTCGCCGAACAGGGCCTTCCGCCGCTCCAGTAGTCGCCCAACGGCCGGCACGCTTTCCCCTTCCGGTGCTATCATCGAGGTTCGTTCGCCCTCGCTCGCGCGATTCTGCTGGAGGTGGACCACCAATGGTCACGACCGGATACCTCGAACGCGACGTTCACGTCCAAAATCTCAAGTTGCACTACCAGGAATGGGGCAGCCCGGAAGCGCCGCCGATCCTCATGGTCCACGGCTTTGGTGTCTCCGGGCACATGTTCGACGAGTTCGCCGAGCGGATGCAGGACCACTACCGGCTGATCGCCATCGACCAGCGCGGCCACGGCGACAGCGACTGGGCGCCGGACGGCGACTACAGCCGCGATGCCTTCGTCGCGGACCTCGAAGGCTTCCGTGCCGCCCTCGGACTGGAACGGATTGTCCTGGTTGGCCACAGCATGGGCGGCCTGAACGCCGTTTCCTACACGAATACCTACCCCCAGCACGTCCGCGCGCTGGTGCTCGTCGACGTTGGCCCCGAGGCCGCAAAAGAGGGCGTGGAGAATATCATCCGCTTCACGCGTGGCCCGGATGAGCTGGAGTTCGACGAGTTCGTGGAGATGGCGCACCGCTTCAACCAGCGCCGAAGCATCGAGAACATCCGGGAGCGCATGCGCCACCGCCTGAAGCCATCCGAATCTGGCAAGTGGACGTGGAAGTTCGACAAGCGCTTCCGCGAGGAGGACAGCGGCATCCGCATCGGCTCCGAACTGACGAATGACCAGAGCTGGCAACTCTTCCGGGACATCCGCGTGCCCACGCTCCTCATCCGCGGCGCCGAGAGCGACGTGCTCAGCCAGGAGATCGCGGAACGGGTGACGCGGGAGATGGCCCGCGCCCGCCTTGTCGTGGTCCCCGCCGCCGGACACAGCGTCCCCGGCGACAACCCCGATGAGTTCACCGCCGCCGTGCGCGAGTTCCTTGCAGACGTGGACCAGGGTCTTTTCGCCCCGATCGCGGCCAGCGAACCGCCCCCGCTCGCGCAGCTGGTCGAAGAGCACGAAGCCCATCGGCGGCGAGGCCCCGGCATGCTCACGCTCCTCCTTGTGGGCATCGGTTCGGCGGCCGCGCTTGCAGGCCTCGGGTACCTCTTCAGACGGCAGTCCGCGACGAAACGGCGCGAACGCGGCATCCGCGGACGCACGGCGGCTGTCGCCCAGCACCTGCCCCATGTCCCCGCAGGCGGGATCGACATCGAGAAGGCACGCGAGCGCGCGGCGGCGCTCGTCAGCGAACTCTCGGTCGTGGGCCAGCGGGGCGTGACACGCGCCCGCCATGCCGTCCAGGATGTGGACATCGAGCGGGCGCGGCACGCAGCGATGGAAGTGGCTGCGGCACTCGCCGAAACGTCCCGCCACGCCGCCGCCGCCGCTCCGCGGCGCATCGATCGCGCGCGGTTGAAGAAAGGCCGCGCGAAGGCGGCGAAACGCGCCCGTCCGCTCGCCGCCAAAGCCCTCGGCACCTCGCTCGTCATCGCTGGCAAGTTGATCCAGGGGAAGCGGAAGCCCCGCGGAAGGAACGTCCGTTGGCGGAGGTAACCCTCGGCGACGCCACTATCGCCTACACCGACGAAGGTTCTGGTAACCCGCCCTTCGTTTTCATCCACGGATGGGCCTGTGATCGCACGTTCTGGCAACCACAGGCCGATGCCCTCAAGCGAGACCACCGCTGTATCGCCGTGGACCTCCGGGGGCGCGGCGCATCACCCGCGACGCCACCGTTCGATGTCTTCACGGCGGCGGAGGACGTGGCCGCGCTGCTCCGCAAGCTGGGCGTGGCGCCCGCCGTCCTTGTTGGTCACAGCCTTGGCGGCATCATCGCGCTCATCCTCAACCACCGGCACGGCAAGCTCGTGGCCGGTATTGTCACCGGCGATTCCCCTATTGAAGCGGATGGGCCCCGGCGATGGCCGCGCACCGTTGCCGCGGTGCGCGAGGCGGGAAACATGGACCCCGTTCAGGGCTTCATCGAAGCCTTCTTCATCGAATCCACACCGGACGACCTCGCCGCCAACATCCGGGCGACAATGCTCACCTGCGACGCGGAAGTCGGGGCGGGGATGCTCGAGCGCGGCGACGAAGTCGCGGACCTCCTCCCGGACCTGCTTCGCGCCGCCGACAAGAAGCCGTTCATGGCGCTCTGGGCGGAAAAGCCCCTGGGTGACCCAAACCTCCTGCGCGACCTGATGATGTTCGCCCGCCAGGAGCCGATCGCCGCCGCCGGCCACTTCTTCCAACTGGAGCAGCCCGCGATCACGAACGCACTCCTCCGCGCCTTTGTAGACGATGTCCGCAGGGACCCGCGGCCTGCCGCGGCACTATAGGACCGATGGGCGGGTTTCTGGCCTGTTTGGGCCAGAAGCGCGCCAGCCGCTATGCTCGGGGGAATGGTTGACGCATCGCGCCCCAAGGCCCGCACGACGAAGGCCGCGGTGGGCAGCCAGCCCCGGAGCGCATGGTTCCCCGTGTTCGCCGGCTCGCTCATCGCCATCACCCTGAGTTTCATCGTCCTCATCTTCGTCGTCGCGGATAAGTTCGGCGGCGACGGCGGCGGCGTGCCGATACCCGGCGCTGGCGACCCCCGCCCGACGGCGACCGCAACGGCGGACGGCGCAACCGTCTCCCAGCCGCCAACGGCGTCGCAGCCTCCCGCAACGGTGGGCCCCGGCGACATCGACAACACACCACTCCTTCCCTGCAACAACATCCTCGTCCCGGTGGACAAGAACCACCGTCTTGGCGCTGACTGCGCGCCAACGGACCTTGTGGCTCTCCCCGGCTCGGCCAGCCAGGGGGGCGAACAACTGATGCGCCTTGAAGCGAAGGAAGCCTTCCTCGAACTCGTCGCCGCCGCTTCGGCGGACGGGTACAGGCTGTACGCCACGAGCAGCTACCGCAGCTACCAGCAGCAGGTCATCACCTATCAGCAGAATGTTGCCGCGGGAGGCCAGGCCTACGCCGACCGCACCAGCGCCCGCGCCGGCCACAGCGAGCACCAGCTTGGCACCACTACGGACGTGGCGAGCAATGTCGCTTCGTTCGAAGGCTTCAACGGCACCGCCGAAGCGAAGTGGCTAGCCGACAACAGCTGGAGGTTCGGCTTCATCGTCAGCTACCCGCCTGGCAAGGAAGAGGTCACCGGCTACGCCCGGGAGGACTGGCACATCCGTTATGTCGGCAGGGACGTGGCGAAGAAGGTGCGCGACAGCGGCCTCACGCTGCATGAGTATCTCCTGAAGTAGGACACGCTTGTTGCGGGGTCAGTGGCATGATGCAACACTCCGGAGCACCCTACGCACGCCCATGGAGGCACCCCCGTGACCATCACATCCAGCACCGAAGAACTGCTCGTCGCACAGGAAGGCAACGTCCTCACCATCACCCTCAACCGCCCGGACCGCCTGAACGCCATCAGCGGGCCCATGCTCAGCAACCTCTCGACGGTCTTGCAGGCCGCCAACCTCGACCGCGACGTTCGCGCCGTCATCCTCACTGGCGCCGGCCGGGGGTTCTGCTCCGGCCTGGACCTCAAGGACCAGTCGTCCGGCGAGGGCGAAGTCCTCTCCGGCAACCGCGGATATCAGCTGTTCGACCTGCACAACTCGCCGCCAATCGTCATCAACCGCATGGACAAGCCGATCGTCTGCGCGCTCAACGGCGCCGCCGCCGGCTACGGCATGGACATGGCCCTCGGCTGCGATATCCGCATCGCCAGCGAGCACGCCAAGATGGGCGCTGTCTTTGCGAAGCGCGGCATCGTGCCGGAAAGCGGCGGCTGCTGGTACCTCCCCCGGCTGCTCGGCTGGGCGAAGGCTGCGGAAGTCGCGTTCCTGGGCGACATCCTGGATGCGAACCGCTCGCTTGAGCTCGGTCTGGTGAACAAGGTCGTGAAGCACGAAGACCTGATGACCGAGGCGAACAGGGTCGCCCACCAGATTGCGAACAACGCCCCCCTCGCCGTGCAGGCGACCAAGCGGATGATGCGCCTGGGCATGGAGGAGTCGTTCGAAGCAGCGGTCGACCACATCCTGCTCCAACTCCTCCCGCTCGCCCGCACGGAGGACTTCAAGGAAAGCATCTCGGCGTTCTCGGAGCGCAGGGAACCGCAGTTCAAGGGGCGATAGATTCGCTCACCCCAGGGCACGACGGAAGAAGGTCCGGCGGCAAACCGCCGGGCCTTCTTGCATGCGGGCCAGGCGCCGCTAGACCACCGTCGTGAGGAACGCGTCCACCTCCGCGTTGTACTCCTGCGCGGCTTCGTAGTAGACGTTATGTGGCGCACCTTCGATCACCCTGTACCGCGACCCGGGCACCAGCTCGTGCAGCCTCTCGCACCATGGCACCAACCTGTCCAGGCCGCCGACGATGATCTGCATGGGCGAAGTGACGCTGGAAACGCCCGCGGCCAGGTTGCTGCGCTCGTCCCAGGTGCGTGGCGCCCACTTGCGTGGGTGGCGCAGTGCTTCGAGCCGGGTCGCGGTGGAGCGGATTCGCAGGTAGCGCTCGTACATCCGCGGCTGCTCCTTCTTGAACCCCTCGGTCAGCGCATCGCCGGTGGGCAGGAAGAGCGTTTCGCGGTCGAGCGGCATCGCCGCTGCCGGGCCAACCGCCTGCCCTTCGGGCGCAACCCCCATCCCTGACGGGACTAGCGCGAGGGCGTCCGCGGGGTGCCGCGTGGCCCAGCGCAGGAGCGTATTCGCGCCCATCGAGTTGCCCGCGAGGATTGGGCGGTTGATGCCCAACGCCGCGAGGAAGCCTTCCAGTTCGTCGGCACGGTCCGGCTCGTCCTGGTCCCGCGGGCTGTTGGACGAATGGCCGTGGTTCACGCTGTCGTAGGCGATGACGCGGAAACGGCTGCGAAAGTGCTCGAACTGCTGGAACCACGCTTCGGCGCACGAACTCATCCCGTGCAACAGCACGAGCGGCTGGCCGACCCCTGTTTCCTGGTAGTAGATGTCCGTCCCGCCGACTTCAACCCATGGCATCTGCAGCCTCCAAGCGAAAGTGGGGCAATACTACGCCGCCACGTTGCCTCAGGCCCGGCCTGGGCGCACCATCACGAGCGCGGTGCGCAGGCAGACCGCGGCGACAAGGCCAAGCCCGGCCATCGCCAGCACCCCTGCGAGCGCGAACAGCCAGCGCCCGGCGTCGAGCGACGCCTGATCAAAAAGCGCCGGCACAACGCGCAGCGGCCATGCGAGCCACACGAGGACAAATGCTGTCGTGAGCGCGTTCTCCCATTCCACCCGCCCCGTCCCGAAGCGCGCGAGGACGACGTGCGCCATCGCGACCATCAGCGGCACCACGAAGCCAAGGAGGTAGACGTGGCGGATGCCGCCTTCCTGGTAGAGGCTGAGGTCGTCCAGTCCGGGCACGACCGCAGCAGCCATCAGCATGACGGCGTAAACAACAAGGCCAGTCCATGCTACGGGTATAAGCAACTCATAGCGCACGCCCTTTGGCGGCCACCGCGGGGTGAGCCGCCGGAGCATGCCAAGCCATACCGTGAACATCAGGAGCGTCCCTGCGAGCACCACATCGGCCGCGCGCCAGAGCAGCTCCGCTTCCGGGAGCGGCCCGAGGCCCTGGGCCAGTAGCCACGCCGCCAGGCTCCCGTTGAGCGCAACCAACACCACAAGCTGGCGCCGGGAGGAAAGCGGCTCCAGCCCAAGGTGGCCTACGAACGCCCGCAGACCGACGCCCATGATTGCCAGCATCACGAACCCGCGCAGGAACACTTCCACGACAGCCCGCGAATGCTCAAGCGGGACCACTCCCGCCTCGGATTTCGCCATCGCCCAGAGCGAAAGTGCCGCAGCCACGGCGAGCCAGCCCGCCGCAGCCTGAATGAACAACGGTTGGGGATCAAGACGCAACGGTCGCGGCCCCCGCGCACGGGTCGCGGCGGCAACGAACGCGACAGCCCCTGCGCCCAAGACCACGCCGCCTGGAAGCGCGAGGAATCCAACCTCGGGCTCGAACACCTGTGCCGCCGAAAGGAGGAGGGCGCCGGAACCGAGCATCGCCGGGACCGCTACCCGCACGCGCGCAGGGAACATCGGCCGCTGGTTCAGCCTCGGAATGAACTCCATCGCCAGCGCCACGACGAAGGTCGCCACGAACCCGAAGAGCTGCAACCGTCCGTGGGCTTGCACGCTGGGCGTCCAGCGTTCGCCCCCGATGCTGGTTTCAAGGGCGGCGAGGATGCCCAGGACAAGCCCGGCCAGCACGGCGACCAGCGCTCCCACCGCCATCCACATCGCAAACAGCCAGCGCGCGCGGATGACCGGCGCCTCCCGCGGTGTCAGCCGGACAGCGAGGGGAATGGACTGCTCGGTCAGGGGACGGGCCACGCGCCGAGCTTCGCCCTCCCCCCACCTGCGGACTGCGACATATGTCACGGGCGCGACTACATTCGCGAGGCAAGTTGCTCCGGGATGCCGTCCGGGATTTCGGATACCGGGCGCGTTGCCTGGGCGATGGTGATGTCGAAAATGTCGCCCCAGGCCGCCTCGTAGTAATCGCCGGGGCCCTCGTCTTCAGCCTCCCAGATAAGGACCACCTGGGGCTGGTCTTCCGCGGCGTTCACCCAGTACTCGCCCAGGACCGTGGCGTGGGCGGGGTGTTCGAACGTCTTCCTGCGCTCGAATGCCGCCAGGCCCTGCAGCACGTTTGTGCCGGGCCTGAACTTGAAGTAGGCCACGTAGAGCGCCATCGGCAGGAGTATAACGGACCGCAGCCGCTACCGGGCCGCCGTCAGGAGCAGCTCTTTCGCAGCCCGGCGATTCGCTTCGCTCGTGCCACCGAGCATCGCCGCCAGCTCGGCCACGCGCCGGCCGCCGTCGACCACTTCAACCTCGGACCACGTCTGCTGGCCGTCGCTCTGTTTCGTGACGACGAAGTGCCGGTCGCCGAAAGCGGCGACCTGGGGCAGGTGCGTGACGCAGAGCACCTGGTGGCGCCTCGCGAGGCGGACAAGCGCCTCGCCGACGAGCGCCCCGGCTCGTCCGCCAACGCCTTCGTCCACTTCGTCCAGCACGGCCAGCCGGCCTTCCGAGGCGGCCCCGAGGACGGTCGTGAGGGCGAGCAGGAAGCGGGAGGTTTCGCCCCCGCTGGCCACCGTGGAGAGTGGCCTGGGCGCTTCGCCCTGGTTGAACGACGCGAGGAATTCGATCCGGTCGATGCCCGTCTCATTGAATGCGCGAGGATGCACCTCGCCTTCCCCGGCCAACGGGCTCGCCGTCAGGACGATTTCGTAATCCGGCAACGGCGCGAGCGGACCCTCAGGGTCGTCCTCGCAGGAAAAGCCAACAGAAAGCGTCGCGCTGGCCATCCCGAGATGCTCAAGCTCGGCCGCAATGGCCCGGACGAGGTCACCCGCGGCGCCACGGCGGGCGCGCGACAGGGCCGCCGCCCTTTCTCCCAGGTCTTTGAGCAGCGCGGCTTCCCTGGCCTGCAGCGCTTCGAGCGAGAACTCCGCGCTCGTGAGCGTTACCAGCCGGGCGGCGGCCACCTCGCCGTAGGCGATGACGTCGGCTACCCCTTCTCCGTACCTGCGGCAGAGGCGGGCGATTTGGTCCAGCCGCTCCTCCACCGCCGCCAGCCGTCCGGGGTCCTCTTCCAGGCCATCGCGGTATTTGCGAAGTGCGCGGGCAAGGTCACTGGCGGCAGCTTCGAGGGTTGTGGCGAGGATCTCGAGGTCCGTGGCTGAGGGATCACGCGAGACAATATCGCGCACCGCCACGGTTGCCTGGTCAAGCGGCGCCGACTCAAGGGCTTCGAGGGCCACGGCGCTGCCATCCAACAGCCGCCGGGCGCCGGAAAGGCGGGACTGCTCGCGGCGGAGCGTCTCGTCTTCATGATCGGCAAGTCCTGCGGCAGCGATTTCGTCCGTCTCGAAACGGAGTTGGTCCACCAGCCGCTCACGCTCCCGGGCGTCGCTGGCGAGCAACCGCGCTTCACGCCGGACGTCACGTAGCGAACGGACGGCGGCGGCCACTTCTTCCCGCTGCGCCGTAAGGCAGGCGAACTCATCCAGCACCGCGAGCTGCACCGCCGGCCGGAGGATCGCCAGCTGCTCCGACTGACCGTGGATGTCGATGAGGCCCTCCGCGAGCGCGCGGAGCTGATCGACCGTGGCCGGCTCGCCGTCC
>PNKC01000038.1 GCA_013822275.1 Anaerolinea sp.
GGCGGAGGTGTCTGCCTAAAACGAGGTCGATTGCCGGGTGATGGTGGAGGCGGTGGGGTACTTGCGGGGGAAGGCCGGGCGCAGCAGTTCCTGAGGAAGCACTGTCCCGGTTGATCTCATGCGCGAGTGTTCGAGAAACGCGCCTCAAGGGTCCGTCAACGTGTTCCGCTCCACGCCCGGGTCCTTGCGCGGTGCCACGGGGCGGAGTCGCACTCGGGGCTCTGATGCCCATCCCAAGTTTGGTCGGATTACACCGCAGTCATTTCGTCCATCGCGGCCGGCGGCACCTCGACGACGACGCGGGCCGCTATCAGTGCAGCCAGATCTTCGCCAGACATCCCAAGCAAGCCCACGTAGACATCCTGGTTGTGCTCCCCAAGACCTGGCGGCGGGAAGCGGTAGGTGCCGGGAGTCTCGCTCAGCTTGATTGGGCTCCCGGGATAACGACGGCGGCCCACATCGGGATGGTCCATCTCCGCCCAGAAACCGCGGATATCGAGGTGTGGATCCTCGACGAGATCTCGGCCGTCGCTGACAGGTGTGGCGATCACGCCGCTGGATTGGAGGCGGTCAGTCGCGCGCCACGGAGACTGTGCCTGTGTCCAGGCGGTGATCTCCTGATCGATCTCGTCGTGGCGCTTGTGGCGCTCCGACACACTGAGTGCCGCAAGCGATGAACCGAGCGCGGCAACTTCGCAAAGCGCGCGCCACTCGTCGTCGCTCGTAACGCTGATCGCCAGCCAGCGATCTTCGCCGGCACAGCGGTAGGCGCCCTGAGGGGCGTGCTTCAGGTCGCGGTTCCCGAGCCGGGGCGCGTTCGTCCCGCGGACCTGCACCGCCAGCAATTCTTCCCCGACAAAGGTCGCCATCGCCTCGGACATCGCGACCTCGACCCGCTGAGGTTGACTGCCGCTCGCGGCCCGGTCCCACAACCCCACAAGCGTCCCACCAACCGCCGACATCCCTGCCACGGGGTCCGCCCACGCGACCCCCGAACGGTACGGCCCGCTGTCCCAGTAGCCCATCATCGCCGTCAATCCGACCGCCGCTTCAATCACCGGGCCAAGCGCAACTCGGTTCTGGCCGGGCCCTGTTGAACCGTAGCCAGAGATAGCGGTGTAGACGATCGACGGATTGAGCCGTTGCAGGTCAGCAAAGCCGAACCCGAGCTGCGGCATGACCCGGGGGCTATAGTTCTCAAGGACAACGTCGGCATGCCTCACGAGCTCGGCAAAGACCGAGCGCCCGCGTTCGTCCTGGAGGTTGAGCGTGACCGCGCGCTTGTTCCGCGCGAGCTTGTTAAACCCGCCCGACCGGTTCCATTGCCGCTCGCCACCGTCGTCATCCGGGTAGAGGTGGCTCAAGGCAGCCACGCTCACGTCCCTCACCTGAAGCCCGCGGTTCCACGGCGACTCCACGTGGATGACGTCAGCTCCGAGGTCAGCGAGCAATCGGCCTGCGATCGGCCCGGACCAGACGCGAGTCAGATCAAGGACTCTAACGCCGTAGAGCGGGCCATCGACCGGGAACTCGGAAGGAAGTTCGCGGTTGCTTTTCGTCCAGCCCGCAAGGATTTCGTCCACGTCCGCCGTGCCGGGCCGGCCGGGAGGGGCAACAGGAGTCGGCGCGTGTCCTCCGATGATGAACGGCCCACGCGGTACCTTCAGCGGCGGGTCCCCGACGAGCGTCGCCCAGAAGTCGCGAGCGGTGAACTGCTCATCATCAAGCACCTCGAGCATCGTCGGCACGGGCCCAATTGGCGAGAACACGGCACGCCCGAACTCCGTGATCTCCGCCACCGTGAGCTCCATCAGGCGCGGGATGAGAGCTTCGTCGAACGCCCGCTTGTTCGCGCCCCGCGCGCCATCCGTCGCGAAGCGGGGGTCGTCGAAGAGATGCCCATATCCCAGCACCTCGACGAAGGGGATCAGCTTGCCACCCGACGAATGTCCGAGAAAGACGTAGCCGTCCTTGCACGGATAGACGCCAGCCGGGTGCCAAACGCCCGGCTGGGCATTCCCTTCCCGGCGAATGATATGGCCGCCATGGGTCCACATCGAGGTGGTGTGCTGGTGGAGGGCGGCCATGCCTTCGAAGTGCGAGACCTCCACGGTCTGCCCCCGGCCAGTGCGTTCCCTTGCCAGCAAGGCCGACATGGAGCCGATGAAGCCATGCATCCCTGCCTGGAAGTGCGTGTGAAGCCCGGCCCTCCGGATGGGCTCGCGGTCAGGTTCGCCGGACAGTGCCATGTGTCCGCCGACTGCATCATCAGTGAAGACGTTCGACCGGTACCTTGCATAGGGACCGCTGAGGCCGAAGGGTGACAAATAGACACGGACGAGGTGGTCATCGCCAAGTTCCCCGCTGACCGGCGTGAGTGGGTTTGGTGCCGAGCTTTCGATGACCGCGTCAGCGAGTGTCATCAGTCGCCCGAGTTCATGCATGCCAGGTTCGGTCGCGAGGTCCAAGCAGATAGAGCGTTTGCTGGTGTTGAAGTAGGCGAACTCGGTGCCCATGCCGTTCCATGGCTCGCCGTTCTGGCGAAGAGGATCGCCGCCCGGCGGCTCTACACGCACGACCGACGCACCATAGTCGGCGAACATCTTGGCGGTGAATGCGCCGGCCTGCGACCCGGCGATCTCGACAATCTGAAGCTCGCGGAACGGTTTCATTTCGCTACCCGGGACTCAAGGCAAGTACGGCGTTGCCGTCTGGCCCAGTTGGCTTCGCAGGATTGGCTGGGCCTCCTCCACGAACTCGCAGAGCAGACGGCGTGTGTCCCGCGGGTCGATGATGTCCTGGCCTGTCGCTTCGGCGGTACGGAACGGTGATGCCATCGCCTTGAGCCGCGCTTCGATCTCCGCCAGACGTGCGTCTGGGTCCAGCGCGGCCTCAATTTCGCGCCGGTACGCAGCGGCCACGCCGCCCTCGATATGCATGGAGCCCCAGTTGGCAGACGGCCAGGCGTAGCGCTGGAACATCCCGGATGGCCGATGATGACACTGGCCGGCCACGCCGTACAACTGGCCAACGACTACCGTTGCCCATGGCATCTGGCTGTCGCACACCGTAATGACCATCCGCGCGCCGGCACGCTCTATCCCCTTGCGCTCGGATTCGAGCCCCACCATGAACCCCGGCTCGTCTGCCAGGGAGATGATCGGCAGGTGGAAGGTATCACAGAGCCGGATGAGGCGGATGACCTTCTCGCCCGCGGCTACATCCGTGGACGCCCCGAACATCGGGTTGTTCGCCATGATGCCCACGGGGTAGCCGTTCATCCGTGCAAGGCCCGTGATTCGCGCGCGGCCGTAAAGCGGAGCAATCTCAAAGAATGAACCCTCGTCCACCACGGCGCGGATGAGCTTGTGTCCGTCGTACGCCCGGCGGCTGTCGCGGGGGATGACGGAGAGGAGACGCTCGTCGCGCCGGCAGGGATCGTCTCCCGGTTCTTCGCGCGGCGCCATCTCCCAGACGTTCGACGGCAGATAGCCGAGGAATCGCCGCACCATGTCGATCGCCTCGGGCTCGCTCTCGGCAAGGTTGTCGATCACGCCGCTCTGAGAGGCGTGCATCTGGTACCCGCCCAGTTGCTCCTTCGTCACGTCGTACCCGAGCGCAGCTTTGACGACCGGGGGGCCGCCGGGGAACAACTGGCTGGTGCCTTTAACCATGAGGTTGAAGTGGGCAATGCAGGCATTCACCGCCGGGAGGCCCGCGACCGAACCCATCACCGCGGAGACCACGGGCACAACGCGAAGCAGTTGGACATCCGGCGCCGTGAATGAGTTGCCGTCCGGGAGGTAAGTACGGCCCATGTCTTCGAACGAGCGGACGCTGCCGCCCGCCGCGTCCAACAGCCGGACGTACGGGACTCGCCATTCCAGGGCACGGCGGTTGGCCGCCATCTCCATGCCCAGTCCTCCATGCGAGCCGCCGCCGCTCCCCCCGCGAACGGTGAAGTCACCACCCGTGACCACGACCTTGCGGCCATTCACAGAGCAGAACCCATCCACCGAAGCCCGGGGAGTGAACTTCGTGAGCGTCCCGTCCTCGTAGGTAGCGCTGCCCATCAGGCCCATGAACTCACGGAACGAACTGGGGTCGGCAAGCAGGTCGATGCGTTCGCGGACCGTGAGCTTTCCTTGGGCCTTCTGGCGCGCGATACCTTCCGGCCCGCCCATACCACGAGCAAATTCGCGCCGCTTCGCGAGCTCATCCAGTTCGGCGCTCCAGCCCAGGGCACGCGGCATTCTGCTCGTGTCCGAGGACGTCTCCTCGGGCTTGTTGGTCATGCGATCACCAGCACAGCGTCGCCTTCGGCGACTTTGTCGCCCTCGCCAACGAGGATCCTCGTCACACGTCCATGGCGCGGCGCCTCGAGGGGTATTTCCATCTTCATTGATTCAAAAATGACGAGTTCATCGCCCTCTTGAACGTCGGTACCCAGTTCCACCAGCACTGCCAGAACCAAACCGGAGAGCGGGGCGGGGAGTGTTAGACCTTCTGCCAGAGTCATCGTTGTTCATCGTAGCCGGATGTGGATTCGCTCGACAGGATGCCGCGGATCAGCTGGAGGCTTACATCGTCCGCCACCTCGTCCTCGCTGACCGAACGCCCGGGCACGAACCAGTTCGAGACCCCGTTAGCCGCAGTGAGGATATTCATTGCCGTCACCGATGGGTCAGCCACGTCAAAGAGGCCCGCGGCCTGGCCTTCGCGGATAAGGTCCGCGACGGTGCGCTGGTAGGCTCGCTGAAGCTTGCGTACGGCCTCCCTGCTGGGCGCCGAGAGGCCGCGAATGTTCCCAATGACCATCATCGCGGTATGGTTCGGCGTTGCTTCGTCCAAATTAAAAGTGATGAGTTCGCGAATGGCCGCCCGCAGCCGTTCGGCGGGAGAGCCGCTCCCGGCGACCGTCTCGTTCAGACGGCGGAGCGCTTCCGAGATGGCCGTGACAAGGATCTCGGTGAATACCTCTTCCTTGCTGCGGAACTGGTAGTAGACCACACCCTTACTGACGCCCATCTCCTGGGCAATGTCATCCATCGTGGCGGCGTAGTAGCTCTTTTCCGAAAACACGCGCGCGGCCGCCTGGATGACGGCGGCTCTGCGCCCGGCCGTTCGCGCGGCATCCATTACTCGATACCCGCGAAGGCCGACCTCTGGTTCATCTCCCCTCACAGCCGTGTACTTTACCTGTGAATTCCGTTCCCTGGAGTGATTGACGCCGGTTTCCATGGGGTTATACTGCCGGGAATAATCCTGCTGGTCAAAGACGCGGCAGTGAGGGGGAACCACCCATGACTGATTCCAACAAGCCCTACTGGCAGCGCTGGGCAGAACGCCCCCGAAGTCGCCGCGGCTTCCTGGTCGGCGCCTCTTCGGCAACGCTTGGTGCCGCAGCCCTCGGGCTTGTCGGCTGCGGAGACGATAACGATGAAAAGGACGCCCAGACGCCCGGCGGCGGGTCCCCTCAGGCCGGGGGAAGCCCGGCCGCCCCGCAAATCAAGCGTGGGGGCGAGTTGAAAGTGGCCTATGGCCTCGAGCCCTCGTCCCTGGATCCACACGATGGCGTGAGCGGCGGCGACCATTACTTCTTCGAGGATATGTTCAACTTCCTCGTTGGCCACGATGCCAACAGCCAGTTACAGGCCTCACTGTCGCTGGCAGAGTCGTGGCAGATTCCCGACCCCCAAACGATCATCTTCAAGTTGCGCAGCGGCGTGAGCTTCCATGATGGGTCTCCGTTCAACTCCGAGGTCGTGGCCTGGAACATCGAACGCGTCAAGGATCCCGCCACGAAGTCCACAGCACGCCAGTCGTTCCTCGTCGTTGAGAAAGTCGAAACTCCCGACCCGCAGACGGCGCGTTTCAAACTGACGGCGCCAGCGGCGGGCCTCATGAACGCGCTTGGCGGACGCGGTGGCGCCGTGCTCTCCCGCCAGGCCGTCGAAAAGTACAAGGATCAGTTCCGCTCCAATCCGGTCGGCACCGGTCCGTTCATGTTCGATAGCTGGGCATCCGGTTCGCACGTGAAGATGAAGAAGAATCCCAACTACTGGGGCAAGGACGCACCCGGTGGTGCGCTCCCCTATGTCGATGCAGTGACGATCCGCATTATCCCGGACTCCACCGCGGCTTTCGCGGCGCTTCAGACGGGTGACGTCCATGTGGCAGGCATCGACCCCAAGGATCTCGACACGGCCAAGGCCAACTCGCAACTCCAGATCGTGGAGCGGAAGGGCTCGGGCGTCGCCAACCTCATGGCCGTCAACCTGAAGACCGCGGCCGGAAAGAACCTGGACTTGCGCCGGGCGATCATGCACGCCCTGGATCCGGAAGCGGCGAAGCAGGCGGTATGGCTGGGGGCCGCCGATGTCGCCGATGCCGGCATGTGGCCCCCGGGGACCTGGGTTTATAAGACCAGCCCTACGCGGCCTAGGTACGACCTGAACAAGGCGAAGGAGTATCTCGCGAAATCAGGCTTCGACACGAACACGGAGCTCAAGATTATGACTTGGGAGAGCCGCACCCTGATCCAGGCCGGCGAACTCTGGCAGGAGTCGCTGCGTAAAATCGGGATCAAATCGAAGATCACCACGCTTTCCGTGGGAGCGGCAACGAAAGAGTTCTTTGAGGGTACGACGCATGAGCTGTATCCCACGTCATGGAGCCTCTATCCAGAGCCGGACTGGATCGCTACCACCATCTACGACAAGGATGCCTACTATAACACCGGCAAGACGCAGTCCTCCGAAGTGCAGGATCTCATCCGCCAAGGGCGCACAGAATACGACATAGAGAAACGCAAGTTGATCTATCAAAAGATGGCTGAACTTGTCCTCGGAGATGCTTGGCATGTGCCACTGCTGTACGGGCGGAGCTACACTGGTTTCACCAAGAGTGTGAAGAACACGGAACAGATCTACAATGGTGAGGCCAAGTGGAATTACCGCAACCTATGGCTCGCCTAACTGATGCCGAAGGCTGGCCCCACCGAACGTGGAGCCAGCAGGGATGACCGCGTACCTGGTAAGGAGGGGGTTACAGACGATCCCCCTCCTCCTATTGGTCACCTTCCTGACATTCTCGTTGCTCCTGTTTCTCCCGGGAGACCCCGTAACGTCGCTCCTCAGCCAGGGCGAAACGCTGGACCCGGAAATCGTCGAGGCGTACCGCAAGGAGCTTCACCTGGACGAACCCATCCCCGTCCAGTATGGCTACTGGCTCCGCCGCGCCATGGTCGGTGACTTCGGAGACTCAACTCAGACGCGGAAACCGGTCTCGGAGG
Source organism: Anaerolinea sp. (assembly GCA_013822275.1). Taxonomy (GTDB): domain Bacteria; phylum Chloroflexota; class Dehalococcoidia; order Tepidiformales; family Tepidiformaceae; genus PNKC01. The sequence continues at coordinate 7,295 of PNKC01000038.1, forward strand.
AGTTGCGCAGCCGGATCCCCGCCACACTACAGATCGGTCTCGCAGGCTTCGTGGCCGGGCTTCTCATCGGAGTCCCGGCGGGCATCGCGGCCGCCGTCTGGCATAACACGGTCATTGACCGGGTGGTCACGATGTTCTCTGTGGCCGGAGTCGCTGTCCCGGGGTTCTGGTTTGGGATCATGCTCATCCTCCTCTTCTCAGTAAAGCTTCGATGGCTGCCAGCTCTCGGATTCGAACGCATCACGAGTAACCCTGGGGAAGCTCTCAAGCTCATGATCCTGCCCGTGACGGTCATCGGCTGGGAACTCTCAGCGGTGGTCACGCGGCAGCTTCGTTCCTCGATGCTTGAGGTGCTCCGTCAAGACTACATACGAACGGCCCGGGCCAAGGGGCTACACGAGCGACGCGTCGTCTGGCTCCATGGGCTGCGGAATGCACTGCTCCCGGTGGTCACCGTGCTCGGCCTGCTGCTAGGCCGGATCCTGGCGGGGGCAGTCGTCGTCGAAACCATCTTTGCGATCCCGGGAGTTGGAAGACTGCTCGTCGGATCCGTCCGGACGAACGACTTCCCGGTGGTGCAAGCGATTGTCCTCATGGTGGCTCTTTCCGTGGTGTTCATGAACATCGTCACCGATGTGGTGTACGCGGCACTCGACCCGCGGATCCGCTACTCGTGAGACCAAGAGGGGAACGTTCCGTGGACCTGGGCGTAATCGCCGCCAGGGACGTCCCGGTGGACTCCTGGCGGGCCACGCGGGGACGTCTCGTCGAGATTGCTGGGCGCCTGGCCCGCCAGCGGCTGGCAGTTCCTGCTTTTGGGTTCATCTTTCTCGTCCTTTTGGCGGCGATATTCGCCGATGTAGTCGCTCCCTACGACCCGCTTGCGCAGAGCCCTTTCGAGGGCCTTCGCGGTGCCTCATGGGACCACCCGCTCGGCACCGATCAGCTAGGAAGGGATGTACTCTCGCGCCTGATCTTTGGGTCTCGAATTGCCCTCATGGTAGGGGTAGGGGCAGTCGCGTTCGGTGCGGCGGTGGGCATGCCACTTGGGCTGGTCGCCGGCTACGCGCGTGGATTTGCCGATGACGCGATCATGCGGTGCATGGACGCCATCGTTGCGTTCCCCGGCCTCATTCTCGCCCTTGGGCTCGTCGCCGCACTCGGTCAGAGCCCTACCAACCTCATCGTGGCCATCGGAATCGCAAACGTCCCGTGGATCGCACGCATCGTCCGAGCCCAGGTGCTATCGGTGCGCGAACTGGATTACGTGCTCGCTGCCCGCGGAGTCGGCGCAACCCACGCCCGAATTCTCCGAGTCCACGTTTTTCCGAACACCCTTGCCCCGGTCATCGTCCAGAGCACGTTGGGGATGGGCTACGCTGTCCTGACCGAGGCGGGGCTTTCGTTCATCGGCGCCGGGATCGCCCCTCCAACTCCCACGTGGGGTTCTATGCTCCAATTCGGGTTCGGATTCCTCAACCGCGCACCGATGCTCTCCATCGTGCCGGGGGTCGCAATCTTCCTGCTGGTGCTCTGCTTCAACCTGCTTGGCGATATTCTTCGGGACGAGTTGGACCCCCGCCTACGCGGGCGAATTCCGTGACCCGGACTTCGTTTTCTGCTTTTATGATGCCGGCCGTCGCGAGGTGAAACAGGGGTGACAGCTCCGTTTGAAGGCCTGCAAGTTGTGGACCTGTCGGGTCGTGTTTCTGGCGCGTTCGCGGCGCGCCTCTTCGGTGACTTCGGCGCCAACGTTACCCTCGTCGAACGGCCCGGCGGTCACGCCCTCCGCCACGAACCTCCATTCCTGGACGACCGGCCCGGACCCGAACGCAGTCACCTGCACGCGTACGTCAACTGGAACAAGCGCTCCGTTGTGGTTCAAGAAGCCAGAGACGTTCAGGATCTGCTCTCAAGCGCTGACGTCGTCGTGACCGATGCCGACCCCATTTCAGGCGCCTGGTTCGCTGATGCCCTCCGCACGCTTCGCCACGATGCGGTCCACGTGTCGATTACGCCACACGGCCACACGTCCCCGCTCGCTGGCCGGACCGGAAATAACCTCACGGCGAGCGCGCGCACGGGCTGGTCTTTCATCAACGGCTACCGTGACGAGCCCCCGTTGCAGATGCCGCGTCAGCAGACGGGCTATATAGGAGGAGTCGCCGGGTTCCTCGCTGCAGCGGCCGCGCTCCGCCGGAGAGATTTCGGGGACAAGGCTGAACTTGTTGACGTGAGCGAGGTGGAAGCGTTCGCCCTGACGGTCCACCCCTGGGCGATTGCCGCCGTCTACGAGAATGCGGGCTTCAGCTTCGGCCCCGCAGGGGGGCGCCACCGGGGCGAACCAGGGCCGCTTTGGGATGCCGCTGACGGCCGCATGAACTTCGGCTTCGGCGACTTCCACAACTGGCGCGCATCCATGGAGGTGCTTCAACTTCCCCAACTGGGAGAGCGGGAGGACCTGATCCCGGACGAGGGACGGCATTCGCAGGACCTCTCGGCAGTAGTAGCGGGGGCGGCTCACAGCCTGCAGTCGATGGAGCGCTGGCCAATCTTCCACGCGCTTGCACGCCTTCGGAGCATCAGCGGCGTGCTCCAGGCTATCGACGACATCGTCCGCGACCCCCAGCTTGCGGCCCGCCGCTTTCTCGTTGAGACCAAGATAGAAGACCGGACCGTGCGGGCGGCCGGTCCGCCGGCGCGGCTTTCACCTTCCCCATGGCAGCTCTCGCGGCCAGCCCCTCGCCTCGGCGAGCACGCACCGCCCGCGCAACTCACGCGTCCACCGGCCGTGCGTCCCGCAGCCGGGCGGGCGGCCGGCCTGTCCCCGGAGGCGCTCGCCGCCGGACCACTGAGCGGCGTCCGCGTGCTCAGTTTCGCACAGGCCTGGTCGGGTACATTCGGGACCGAGCTGCTGGCGCTCCTCGGCGCCGACGTGGTGCAGGTGGCAGCGCTCCACCGCACCGACACCTGGAGGCGCGTCCGCGGCCGAGTCCCCGCCGGGCTGGTTGACCCGCGCCGCGTCCAGCACGCCCGCAACACCCAGGGCCTCTACAACTCGGTAAATCTGAACAAGCGCGAGATCACCCTGGACATGCGCCAGGAGCGGGGCCGCGAGATCCTCTGGCGGCTCATCCCACGTTTCGACATCATTGCCGAGAACTTCCGGCCGAACGTCCTCCCCTCTTGGGGCGTCACGCTGGAGAAGCTGCACCAACTGCGGCCGGGAATGATCTGGGCATCGATTTCCGCCTATGGGACTGATGGGCCGTACCGGGAATATCCCGGGAACGGTGCCACGACCGAACCGATGGCGGGCCTCTCATCGCTCCACGGCTACGAAGGCGACCCGGGGATGAACACCGGCGGACTTTATCCCGACCCAGTTTCCGGTTACTTCTTCGCCGCGACGGTACTGGCGGCGCTGGCGCACCGTGATCGGACGGGAGAGCCCCAGCGGGTCGATCTCTCGATGATGGAAGCGGTTACGGCAGTGTGCGGCGACGCAATCGTGGAACATGACGCCACGGGCCGCGTCCCCCGGCCGCGGGGCAATCACCACCCCCGGATCGCTCCCCACAACAACTACGAGACACGAGGGGGCGAATGGCTTGCGCTGGCCGCCGAGACGGACGAGGCCTGGCACAGGCTCGCGACCCACATCGGCGACAGCCGCCTCACAGACGCGAGGTTCGCCAGCATGGAAGCACGCAAGGCGAACGAAGCCAGCCTCGATGCAATCATCGAGGAATGGGCCGTTGGACAGGACGCCTCTGCGGCGGAGGACGCGCTCGGGCGCCTGGGCATCGCGGCAGCCCGGGTTGTCCCCTTCTACGAACTGTACAGCCGCCCCGACCCCAACTTCGTCGCCTCCGGCTTCGTGACGAAGGTCGATCATCCCGAGGCGGGATCGACGTGGCTCCCGGGGCGCCCGTGGAAGTTCTCGGCCGCTCCTGCGGCGCCCGTCTGTGCCGCGCCCTGCGTCGGCCAGCACAGCCGCGAGGTCTTCGCGGAGGAGTTGGGAATGACCGGCAACGAGTACGCATCGCTCGTCGCGGAGCGCGTGACGGGTACACTCGACGATCTCGGCCCGCCCCGTTGACCAGTCACAACTCGCAGCCCTGCATTTTGGAGACCTCATGAGCCTAACCGCCATTCTCATCGCCAACCGCGGCGAAATCGCTATCCGTATCGCACGGGCAGCCGCCGACCTCGGCCTGCGTACCGTCGCCGTCTACTCGGAAGACGATGCGAACAGCCTGCACGTCCGCGTGGCCGACGAAGCGATCGCCCTCCCGGCAAGCGGCGCGGCAGCCTACCTCAACAGCGCGGCGACAATTGCCGCCGCCAAATCGGCCGGTTGCGACGCAATCCACCCGGGCTATGGATTCCTTGCGGAGCGCGCCGACTTTGCCCAACGTTGCGCCGAAGCCGGGCTGACGTTCATCGGGCCCAACGTGGAGCACCTCGAACTGTTCGGCGATAAGGCCCGCGCTCGCGTTGCCGCCGCAGCCGCGGGCGTCCCGGTGCTGCGAGGCCTCGACCACGGGGTCTCCCTGGACGAGGCCTCGTCGTTCTTCGCCTCTCTGAGTTCGGGCGGCGCCATGATCATAAAAGCGGTCGCGGGTGGCGGTGGCCGCGGCACCCGGGCCGTGACCTCGGCGGAGGACGTTGAGTCCGCCTACCGCCGCTGCCAGTCGGAGGCGAAGGCGTCCTTCGGCCGGGAAGACGTTTACGTCGAGGAGTTCATCCCTCGCGCGCGCCACGTAGAAGTCCAGATCCTTGGCGACGTCAGCGGAGCTATTGCCCACCTTGGCGAGCGCGAGTGCAGCATCCAGCGCCGCTTCCAGAAGGTCGTCGAAATCGCCCCCGCGCCGGGCCTGAACGATGACCTCCGGACCGAGATCATCGGTGCAGCCGTCCGCTTCGCCACGAGCGTTGGATACGCCAGTCTGGGAACCTTCGAGTTCCTCGTCGACGTTTCCAGCCGCGAGGGCACGATTCCATTCGTATTCATCGAGGCAAACGCACGCCTCCAGGTTGAGCACACCGTGACCGAAGAAGTGACTGGCGTGGACCTCGTGCAGGCGCAGATTCGCCTGGCTGAAGGCGCCACTCTGGCGGAGCTTGGCCTCGACGGACCCGGCATCGCCCGGCCGCGCGGGTACGCTATCCAGGCTCGCGTGAATATGGAGACAATCGGCGCCGACGGCACCGTCCGTCCGGGTGGCGGGACGCTCACCGTCTACGAAGCCCCCGGCGGACCCGGGGTACGCACCGATGGTTTCGGCTATACGGGCTACCGCACCAGCAGCGCCTTCGATTCTCTGCTCGCCAAGGTGATCGGGCACTCGCCCGCGCCGGACGTTGGAGCCGCGATTGCCAGGACCTCCCGCGCGCTCCGCGAGTTCCACATCGAGGGCATCGCCACCAACATCCCGTTCCTCCAAAACATCATCGCCCACGAGGACTTCGCTGCCGGGCGCATCCACACCCGCTGGGTGGAGGAACACATTGCTGAACTCGCAGCGCCCGGAGAAGCACGGCGGACCCGCTTCGTCGGAGCGGCACGCACGGACACGGCGGACCGGCACAGTGGCTTCGCCGGGGCCCGCGTCACCAGCCGCGACCCGCTCGCCCTTTTCGCTCACGACGCCCAGGTGAAGGCCGAGCGGGCATCCGTCGCCGAGACGGCCCTCGAGACTGAACTCAGCGGACCCGAGGGTTCGTTCGGGCTCTCCGCGCCGATCCAGGGGACCATCGTCGCCATCGACGTCACGGTCGGTGATCAGGTGCGGAAGGGCCAGCAGGTTGCGATCGTCGAGGCCATGAAGATGGAGCACGTCATCGCGTCCGACCGCAACGGCATCGTCCGCGGGGTAACGATGGCTGTCGGAGATGTCGTCCGCGAGGGCTATCCGATCGTCTTCATCCAGGAAGCGGAGGTCGAGGGCGGCGTTGTGAGCGCCAAAGTGGACCTCGACCTGGATTACATTCGTCCCGACCTGCGGGAGAGCATCGACCGGCACGCGGTCACCCTGGACGAGCACCGCATGGCCGCTGTGACGAGACGGCACGGCCACGGGTACCGCATGCCCCGCGAGAACATCGAGCAACTCGCCGACCCCGGTTCGTTCAAGGAGTACTGGCCGTTGATCGTCGCGCGGCAGCACCAGCGCTATGACATGGAGACGCTGCGCCGAGAGACACCGGCGGACGGCCTGATAGCCGGGACGTGCTCCATCAATGGAGACCTGTTCGGTGACGAACGGTCACGCGCCATCGTAGTCCACTACGACTACACCGTCTTGGCCGGGACCCAGGGAGGTCGCAACCACTACAAGCAGGACCGGATGTATGAACTGGCCACCCGCTTCCGGCTGCCGCTGGTGCTGTTCGGTGAAGGCGGCGGTGGCCGCCCCGGCGATGACCGGATCGGCCCCGGCGTGGCGTTCGACACCCATACGTTTACGACGTTCTCAAGGCTCAGCGGCCTTGTCCCGCTCATAGCCGTCGTCAACGGGCGGACCTTCGCGGGCAACACGGCGCTTGTGGCGGCCTGCGACGTGATCATCGCCACCGAGGGCTCGACCCTCGCCATGGGTGGCCCGGCGATGATCGAGGGTGGCGGCCTTGGCATCTACACGCCCGAGGAAGTGGGACCGATGTCTTTCCAGGTCCCGAATGGCGTGGTCGATATCCTCGTCAAGGATGAAGAAGAAGCGGTCGAGGTCACGAAGAAGTACCTCTCCTACTTCCAGGGCCCGACCAGGCAGTGTGAGGCCAACGACCAGCGCCGCCTGCGCCACGTCGTCCCCGAGAACCGCCTTCGCCTCTACGACATGCGCGAGGTCATCGAGACGATCGCTGACAGGGACTCGGTCCTTGAGATCCGGGAGAAGTTCGGGATCGGCGTGATTACAGCCTTTATCCGCGTTGAGGGCCGTCCGATGGGCGTGATTGCGAACAACCCGCACCACCTGGCTGGGGCGATCGACTCCGACGGCGCGGATAAGGGCGCCCGCTTCCTGCAACTCTGCGACGCCTTCGATATCCCTGTGCTCAGCCTGATGGACTGTCCGGGCATCATGGTCGGGCCAGATGTGGAGCGCACGGCGCTCGTCCGCCACTCCGTCCGGATGTTTAACACCGGCGCCAATATGACGACTCCACTCTTTGGCGTCATCGTTCGGAAGGCCTACGGCCTGGGCGTGCAGGCGATGTGCGGCGCCAGTTCGCTTGTGGGGTTCTTCACGGTTGCCTGGCCCACGGCCGAGTTCGCTGGCATGAACATCGAAGGGTCGGTGAAGCTCGGCTACCGCAAAGAGCTCGCAGCGCTCGAGGACCCCGAGGAGCGCCGCCAGGAGTTTGAGCGCCGCGTGGCACGGGCGTACGAGGGGGCGAAAGCGGTCAACGCATCCGTGGGCGGCGGTCTTGACGACGTCATCGATCCCGCGGACACGCGCGACTGGATAGCCAGTAGTCTCCGCCGGTTGCCACCGGTCCCGCCTCGGACCGCCAAAAAGTACCCGTACATCGACCCCTGGTAGGCGTGTTCTGACTGCTGGTAGCGGGGGCGGTCAATGCGCCCGTGCCCCTTGAGTGTCCAATCGCCTTGGTGTCCCGTCCGGTCAATACTTCTCCCTCACGGCACTCCGAGAAGGGCAAGGCAAGTCGGGCTTCGTCAGAAAACGGCCTTGCGGAGGCTTACCAGGTGCCCCGTGCGACCATCCCGCCATCGACGACCAAGTCGTGGGCGTTGATGTACGCAGCCTCGTCGCTTGCGAGGTAAAGGACGGCGTGAGCGATGTCAATTGGCAGTCCCGCCCGACCCACCGGCGTGGAATTGGCGAGGTTCTGGGTCAGTTTGCGTAGCTTCGCCTTCTCGTGCTCCGGTTCGAGGCCGCGGGCGCTCGCCGATCCTCCGTAGAAGATGGGTGTGGCTACCGCCCCCGGCGAGATGGCATTCACGGTGATCCCTGCCGGGGCAAGCTGGATGGCCGCTGCCTTGGTGACGTGCGTCACGGCGGCCTTCGCCGCGCCGTACAGCCAGTCGCCGCTCGTGATGCGGATAGCGTTTATGCTCGAGTTGTTGATAATCCGGCCCCACTGCTGTTCGCGCATGATGGGGGCGGCGTGTTTGATCCCCAGCAGGACGCTCCCCAGGAGGAGGTCCATCGCGTAGTGGAACTGCTGCACCGTCATCGTCTCGAGGCCGCCTGGTGTGCTCCCACCGGCGTTGTTGAACAGAACATCGAGCCGCCCAAATGTGTCGGGTGGCAGCCCGGATGGTCCGGACGATGTCTTCCTCCCGGGTCACGTCGGCCTGGACGAACCGCACGGTCGTGCCGAGTTCGCTCGCGATGGCCTCGCCCGCTTCCACTGAGCGGCCACAGAGCACGACCCTGGCGCCTTCCTGGGCGAACAACCGAACCGTGGCCTCGCCAATTCCGCTCGTGCCGCCGGTGATGACCGCAACCTTCCCATCCAGCTTTCCCATGACTCTTCACCTCTCCCTTATCATCGTGACAGCCGGGCCGCATCCGTCGTGAGCCCGAGTGGTCTACCAGGCATCGACCGCCATTCGTTTCTTTGCCTTGCCGCGCGGTTCGAACCGCACCGATTTCAACATGGTCGAGATCCAGCGACGAGAGTCAACCGGGTCAATTGTGTCATCCACGCCGAAGATGACAGCCTCGTTCAAGGCCTTCCCGCGTTCGTAGGCATCAGCTACCATCTCGTCGAACACGCGACGGCGTTCTTCAGGGTCTGCTATCGCCGCCAGTTCGTTGCGATACCCAAGCTTCACCGACCCCTCCAACCCCATGCCGCCGTACTCACCTGTTGGCCATGAGACCGTGAAGAGTGGCGCTTTGAAAGACCCGGCGGCCATGGCGAGCGCTCCCAGGCCGTAGGCCTTGCGCACGATGATCGTCATGCAGGGCACGGCCACGTTGGCACCAATCACAAACATCCTGCTGCAATGGCGTACGAGCGCTGTCTTTTCCACTTCAGGACCGACCATCATCCCGGGAGTGTCACAGAGGAAGAGCAGCGGGATGTCGAATGCGTCGCAGAGTTGCATGAACCGGGCGGCTTTGTCCGAACCATCGGAAGTGATTGCTCCGCCAACGAATCGCGGGTCGTTGCCAACGATGCCAAGCGGCCGGCCTTCTATCCTCCCGAGAGCGGTGACCATCCCCTGACCGAACTCCTTGCGGATCTCGAGCACACTGCCGGTGTCGCAGAGTGTTTCCAGCAGGAGGTTCGGGTCGTAGACGCGAAGGCGGTTTTCGGGGACGATGTGGCGCAGCCGGCGCTGGTCCGGCGCCTCCCAGGTCGACGTGCGCCCCTGGAAGTAGGAGAGGTACTTCTTCGCCACCTCCACCGCCTCCACTTCGTCCTGCACGGCGATGTCGACAACGCCGTTGGGGACCTGGACAGACATCGGGCCAATGTCTTCCGGCGCGAAGACGCCGAGCCCACCGCCCTCCACCATCGCCGGCCCGCCCATACCGATGTTCGCATCGGCCGTGGCGATGATGACATCGCAGCACCCTAGCAAAGACGCGTTCCCAGCGAAGCAGCGTCCACTCGTAATGCCAACCAGCGGTACCAGGCCACTCATCCTCGCGAAATGCGCGAAGGTGCGGTTGCTACCGGCCGAACCGCCCATCCACGGAGGAGGCGGAGTGCCCGTCTGCGCCCGCTGGATGGCAGAACCGCCACCGCCGGCCCGCCCGCCACCACCCTCGGCAAACAGGACGATGGGGAGCCCGGCCTGTTCGGCCACATCGAGAGCGCGGTCCGTCTTGGCGTGATTTCGACCACCCTGCGTGCCCGCGAAGACCATGTAGTCGTACGACATGACCATGCATTGGGTGTTTGGCTCTCCGAAGTAGTCCCCGTTGATACAGCCGATGCCTGTGATCATCCCGTCCGCTGGACTCTTGTCGATGAGTTCTTCCAGTGAGAAGCGCGAGTCGGCCGCAAGCACCAGCGGCCCCATCTCAACGAAGGTTCCCGGATCGCATAGCTGCTCGATGTTCTCCCGAGCGGTGCGATGGCCCGATTCGTGCCTTCGCTCGACGGCTTTCGGCCGGTATGAGTCCAACGCTTGGTCGTGCCGCTCCAGCACCTCGGCAAGGTCCGGACGAATGTGCCCGAGATCGGCAGCCGCACCCCGCACCCCGGCCTCGCCAGCTTCCGTGGAAGGTTCGATGAAGATCAGCATCTGGTTCGCAACCACGGTGTCGCCCGGCGCGGCGTTGAAGCGCCGGACGACGCCGCCTACCGGGGCCCGGAGCACATGCTCCATCTTCATCGCGTTGAGGACAGCAACCTCCTGGTCCTTCCTCACCGTCTCACCAATGCTCACTTCGAAGCTGACGACCGTGCCCTGCATCGGCGCAAGGACCGCTCCGGGCTCCGCTTCCAGGCCGGTCGGGACCTTGGCACCGGAAACCGTTCGAGCTTTGCCATAGGTGAGCACCGCGAGGGGGTCGTTCGTATCCACTTTCGCCCCCGCGGTGTGGCCCGAAAGTCCCGTGGACGGCAGCTCTCCACCGCCATCCTCCCGAACCGCGGCGAGCTGCCCGATCTCCTCGTCCACAAAGGTGGTGTGGAACTGGCCAGCCCGGAACGCGGTGTGGTCCAGCAGGTTCTTAAGAAACGGAAGGTTGGTTTCGACCCCAAGCACTTGCATCTCTCGAAGTGCCCTCTTACCGCGATCAACTGTGTCTTGAAACGAACCTGAGGGCGAGTACACGATCACCTTCGCCAGTAGCGAATCGAACGCCGACGACGTGGTGTATCCGGCATACGCGTGACTATCGACGCGTATGCCGGGGCCGTTCGGTTGGCGGAAGACGCTGAGGGTCCCAGAAGATGGGCGGACACGACCGTCTGGGGTCACCGACTCAGTGTTGACGCGTAGTTGCATGGCGCTACCGCGCGGCACACCAATCTCGTCCTGTAGCAGGCCAGCGTCGGAAAGAGTTGCCCCGCCAGCCAGGAGGAGCTGCAGCCGGACGAGGTCCACTCCGAAGATCTCTTCCGTGATGGTGTGCTCAACCTGGAGCCGGGCGTTTGCTTCGATGAAGGCATAGCGGGCTTCCGCGCTTGCCCCGGCAGTGTTGGAGTCTACGAGGAACTCGAAGGTTCCAAGACCCGAATACCGAAGCTGCCTGGCCATGCGGACAGCGTCACTCGCCAGTTTCTGGCGCAACTCTGGATGCAGAATCGGCGAGGGGGCGACCTCCACGAGCTTCTGGTGCGAGCGCTGGATGGAGCAGTCACGCTCCCAGAGGTGCGAGACTGCCCCGCGTCCGTCTCCGACAATCTGGATTTCGATGTGGCGAGCGTGGGGCATCAACTCTTCGACATAGACCGCGGCGTTCCCGAACGCGTTCAACGCTTCCGATTGGCAGCGGCGGTACGCTGACTCGACGTCGGCCGCGGCGGTCACGACACGCATACCTCGGCCACCGCCCCCGGCGATGGCCTTGATGAGCATCGTGCCGTCCGGGCCGAGGGCACGGAGGAACTCGGCCGCTTGTTCCGGACTGATGGCGCCCGCGCTCCCTTTGAGCGTGGGCACGTTGTTGGCCGCTGCGAGTTCCCGAGCGCGAGCCTTGTCGCCCAGATGTTGGAGTGTTGCCGAAGTGGGACCCACGAAGGTGATACCTTCGTCCGCGCACCTTGCCGCGAAGGCCGCGTTCTCGCTCAAGAATCCCCATCCCGGGTGGATTGCGTCGCAGTCATGTTCCCTAGCGATGGCAATCACGGCATCCATATCAAGGTAGGCGGCAGCGCCACTCTTTTCGAGCGGCACGGTGATATCAGCAAGCGCCACGTGCAGGCTGCTGGCGTCGTCCGTCGAGTAGACGGCAACGGTTGTGATGCCCAGTTCTGCGGCGGACCGGATAAGCCGGACGGCGACTTCACCCCGGTTGGCGATGAGAAGTCGAGAAATGCTCATGAGAGTTCCCTCCGTGGCTGGACCACGAGTGCTGAATTTGGGTCGGTAACCACCGGATGCGCCCTCACTATGAAAGGACGCCCTCGGCGGCGAATTCGGCGAGTTCATCTGTGTCCAGCCCGAGGAGCCCACGGAAAACCTCGTCGCTGTGTTCTCCAAGGAACGGCGCACGCTCCAGCGGCAACCGCTCGCCGTTCCAGTTAATCGGCTCGTGCTGGAGCAGCATTGAGACTCCAGCGGGATGTTGGATCTCCTCGATGAAGCCCTGGTGCATCGAGTCCCGTCCAACGAGGTCGCCGACATTCTCCACCGGTGAGGCGGGAATCCCGGAGGCCTGCAACGCGTCCGCGAGCTGCCAGGCATCCGCCGGCATCGTCCGCGTCTCGATCGCCGCATCAATCTCGGGCGCGGCCTTCTTCCGTCCCTCAAGCGTCGACAACTCAACCCGCCCCGCGAGCGTCTCCAGCCCCATCACCCGGCAGAACGACTGCCACTCCGCCGCGTCCCGCACGGCGATAGCGATCCAGCGGTCATCACGAGAGCAGCGGTAGACACCGTGCGGCGCGTACTGTTGTGAACTGTTGCCACGTCGCCCCGGCTCGCGCCCATTGACCAGGCACTCAAGCAGCTCCGTGTCAAGGAGGTGGACCGTCGCTTCGTACTGGGCCAGTTCGATGAACTGCCCCTCGCCGGTCCGATTCCGATGGTGCACCGCGGCCACGATCTGCAAGGCGCCGAGGTAAGGGGATGTGAAGTCGGAGTGGAGCGTCCCCAGGCCGACGGGTGGCCGTCCTTCGAAGCCGGTGTGGGCGTTGAGTCCAGCCATGGCTATGACACCGTTGCCGACGGCACGCCACGAGCTGCGCGGCCCCTCTGTGCCCATGACCGGCATGCTCGCAACGATGATGTCTGGCCTCACCAACTTCAGGTCCTTGTAGCCGAGCCCCCATCTGTCCATTCGATCGGGAGTGAAGTTGGAGGTGACGATGTCGGAGCGAGCAACCAGAGCCTTTGCCAGTTGGATTCCGCGGTCGTGGTTGAGGTTGAGAAGGATGCTCTTCTTGTTCACGTTGCAGTCGTTAAAGACGCCATTCGTCTCCGCCTGCGGCACGGGTGGCTGGACGCCAACCTCGCGGATACGGTCCACCCGTGCCATAGACTCAACCTTGATCACCTCAGCTCCCAGGTCGGCGAGCAGGCGCGTTGTCAGCGGCCCCGCGATCATCCAGCAGAAATCGAGTACGCGGATGCCTGCGAGCGGCTGCGGCGTCATGCGCGCACCCTCTGCGCCAGAGCACCAACAACTCCGCCTGCCACCAGCGCGTCGATTCGCTGGCTGTTCATCCCGCACAAGTCGCGCAGTACTTCGCGCGAGTGTTCGCCGAGCGCGGGTGGGGCTTTCGGTTCCATACTGTAGGCTGACGAGACAAACGGGGCGCGCATCACCTCAAGCTCCGCTCCCAACTGTTCAAGCCAGATTCGCTGAAAGAAGTTCCGTTCTCGAAGGTGTGGGTCGCGAGCGATATCGGCGACGTCCTGAATCGGGACAGCAAGAATGCCACGCTTCTGACCCTCCGCGACTATCGCGTCCCGATCCATCGAGGCGCACAGGCGCGCAGTTATTTCAGATATCTCCGTTGCGTGCTCGAAGCGGTAAAAGCCGTCATCCCAGGGCGGAAGCGTGAAACGGCCGTCACCGGTCACTTCAGCGTACCAGCGAGCAAATGCGGGAAATGCCGGTGGATGGTGATAGAGAGAGACGTACTTCCCGTCACGGGCGGGAAAGACCGTTTGCCCTCCCACGTTTTCGAGCCCGCGCCGACTGGGACTCATCTTGTGCCAGTGCCAGTAGTTCTCGTTGGCCGACTGGATGGTGGTCCACATCACTGCTTCTTGCATGGACACTTCAACGCATCCAGGGCTGCGCGCAGCGGCTTTCTCCAGGACCATCGACATGGCTGCGAGTGCACAGGCGAGCGAGAGCTGCTTATACGCGAGGTTGCCCGCGGGGTGGTTCGGTGCCTCTTCCGAGTATCCGTTCAGATAGAGTTGGCCACCCGCAGCAATGCCAATAAGATCGGTAGCCTCAGCGTGAGAGCCGCGCCGAAAGACGGGCTCGACGACTCCCGTCGGTGACCCGGTTCCGCCAACCGTTTTGAGGAAGGCTTCAACCGAACCATTCCTCTTTAGTGGTGCGATGACGACATCACAGCGACTAGCGAGCGACCGGATGAGATCCCATGCTTCCGGCCGCTCGAAGTCGACCGCGAGGCTGCGTTTGCCGGCGTTATAGAGGATGTGCGCCAGGCCACGCTCAATGCCAGGTTCGTCGGCGACAAACGGGCCGCGCTGCCGCAACCAGTCCCCAGCGACAGACTCCACCCGGATGACATCAGCACCGAGGTCGGCCAACAGTCGCGAAGCAAGCGCCACTGGCTCGTCTCCGAGGTCTAACACCGTCGTCCCGAGGAGAGGCAAACTCACGATGAAATCACCATCGCTCCCGTCATCTACGCTCTCCCTCTCCTGACCGGGTCAAGCATTTCGGAAAGCACGTCGCTCAGGAAGTTCAAAGCCAGCATGAAAACGGCCACAATCGAGGCCGGAGCGAGGAGATACCACCAGGCGAGCCGCATAAACCGTCTCCCATCGAAGAGAAGGCCGCCAAGCGTCGGGTTGGGTGGTTGCGCGCCGAGCCCGAGAAACCCGAGAGCGGCAATGATCAGGATCGAGTTCACGATCGCTATCGGAAGCTGCACGGCAAAGAGGCCGAACGTGTTGATGGCGATGTGCCGGAAGAGTACACGGACCCCAGTACATCCCACGGTTTGGGCCGCCAGCACGTAATCTCGCACCACTTCGCGGAGTACCGCGGCTCTCGCCAGGCGTGTCGAGAACGGGATGTTGAACACGGCGATGGCCAGTGACAGGCTCGTGAGTCCCGGCCCGAACCATGCGATGAGGAGGACAGCCAGGAGGATGCCCGGAAAGGCAAGGAGCGTATCGATCGCCCGCGAAATGAGCGTGTCGACAATCCCGCCGCGGTACCCGGCCGTGTAACCCAATGTTATCCCAATAAGCCACCCGCCAATGACTGCGAAGAGCCCGCTTAACAGAGTCGAACGGAATCCAACGGCGTTGCGAATGAACAGGTCGCGAGACAGTTCATCTGTCCCAAACGGATGTGACGGCGAGGGCTCGAGCAGTCGTTGTCCGCGAACGCTTTCGAACGGCGATGTCGTCACCACCAGGGGAATGATGAACGCGAATGTGAGCAGCACTCCAAGCACCGAAAGGGCAGCCGCACCCCTCGGGTCGCGGACTAGCCGGATAAGAAAGGCAAGGCCCGGGGATCGCCTCCTTTGCTGGTACTCTTGGGCCCACACGAGCTGGTCCACGGATGCTGGCCGGACTTCGTTCGCCATCAGGCTCTGCCTCTGGCGCCAGGGCGTAGCCGCGGATCGAGCCACGCGTAGAGCAGATCAGTAAGCAGGTTGAAGACGATGTACGTGGAGACCAACAGCAGCGTAATCGCCTGGATGGTCGGGTAATCTTTGCTGTTGACCGCTCCGATTAGCAGCCGTCCCATCCCAGGACGCGTGAACACCTGCTCAATGACGATCGAACCGCCAATCAGTCCGCCGAGTTGCACTCCGACGATCGTGACCACGGGCAGCATGCTCGGCTTCAAGGCGTGCACGAAGATAACCGTGTGCTCCGAAAGCCCCTTGGCCCGTGCCGTGCGGATGAAGTCATTGGTGAGGACGTCGACGATCGACTGCCTGGTGAACCGCGACACGACCGCAGCGACCACTGCCCCAAGCGAGAAAGCTGGCAATGCCAGGTACTTCAGTCCTTCCACGGGATTCTCGGTCAAACCAACTCGCCCTGCCGAAGGGAACCAGGAGAGCCACACTGTGAAAACCAGGAGTATGAGCAGGCCGGCAACAAACGAAGGCACGGCGATGACCAGGCTGGCCGCGATACCAATAAGCGTATCGGGAAATTTCCCTCGGTACACTCCGGCCACGACTCCAAACGCTACTCCAAGCAAGTTCCCGAAGGTGAATGCGACCACCGCCAATTCAAGGGTGGGTGGGGCGGAAGCCTGCACCAGGTCGGTCACCGATTTCCCAGTGGTGGAGCGGCCGAAGTCGCCGGTAAGCGCACTGCCCAACCAGCGCACGTATCGCACGACGATAGGCCTGTCCAGTCCCATCTCGTGGCGCATTGCCGTCACCGCCTCAGGAGTGGCTGTTTCACCAAGCGCAATCGCTGCCGGATCGCCGGGGAGAAGTTCTGCCAGCACGAAGATAAGGATCGAAGCGACGAAGACGACTGGAATGAACTGCCGGATCAACCGGGCGAGTACGTAGTTCACACGCACTCGCCCACTGCGACAACTGACTCACCGGCCCGCACGACTTTGTTCCAAGTAGGTCGGGCAGCGCCCACGCTAGACCACCGAGATCTTGTGGAAGACAGGAGCCCCCAGGAAGTCGCGGACGATCTTCACCCGGGGCCCTTCGAAATTGACACCCACGCCGCGGGCGAGCGGCAGTTGGTGCGCACTGTCCAGGTACGCGTTGTTGAACCGCTTGTAGTCCGCCGGACTCGACGCGCCGTTGCTGAGCGCATCGCGCGCGGCCAACCATTCGGGGTCGCTAGCGTGGGTGATGATATCGTTCCCAATCGTCGCCGAGACTCGGACATGGGCCATAGGCGATAGCTGAGACCCGGAGTCGCCGAAGCCGATCCAGAGGTTGTCCAGCTTCCCCTGGTAAAACCGATCCAGCATGGCAGCGTACTCCAAGGGGGCGAACTCAAACTTCAGGCCGACTTCCTTGCCTTCCTGCTGAAGGAGTTGCGCAATGGCAGGAGAGTATGCCCGGATGGGCAGCGTGTTGATCTTGATCGGCGTCGGGACTCCGTTCGGAAAGCCCGCCTGCTTCAGCAGGTCCTTCGCCCGCGCCCGGTCGTAGATCGGCTTATCGAGCTCCTTGTCGTACGCTGGGGAATACGTTGGCCAGGGGAGCCGTCCCAACTCGTCGTACCTCCCGACGAAGTTCTCCTGCTGATATCGTTCCCGGTCCAGCAAGAAGCCGATTGCCTGGCGCACCCGCTTGTCCTGCAAAGGCTCCAGATCAGTCCGCATGGTGATCGGCGTCATCCCGACGGCAGCCAGCTTTGTTACCTTGAACTTCTTGTTGTCGTAGAACCGCACCGCTTCGTCCGCTGAGAGCGCAGAGTCATCGATGACGCCCGTCTCCAGTGCGATGGCAAGCGCGGCCGCATCGGCGAAGATCGTGTACTCGATCTTGTCCAGGTACGGACGGCCAAGGTGGTACTTGTCGTACGCTTCAAGCGAAGCACCCTTCACCGGATCGAAACTCACCCAACGGAACGCGCCGGTGCCTACAAGTTTGCCTTGAGCCGCCTGGTCGAAGGTGTCCATGTCGACCATCCGGAACAGCGACATGAACTCGAACACCGTCGAGTTGGGCCGCTTGAACGTCCACTCCATGGTGTAGTCGTCAATGATCTTGTATTCAGCAACCGGATTGAGACCGGCCGTCGCCGCCGACTTCCACTTGTCGTTCTTCAGCTGGTCCAGCCCGAAGGCGATGTCTTTGGTGGTGAACTTGCGCCCCGAGTGGAAGGAGATGTCGTTCCGGATCGTGAATTTCATCGACTTTCCGTCCGGCGCGATCTGCCACTCCTTTGCGTGGTCCGGCTCCCATTCGAGCTTGGTCTCCGACATCCGGACCAGTTGCCCCCAGACGAGGCCCAGGCCAGCGGCCGCTGCGTTTCCACCGCCAGCCAGAGTCCCGGCTTCCTGGAAGGGCAGCGATGCGAGCGAAATGTTGCCACCTGCTCCGCGCTTCCATGTTCCACCGCGCTTCGGTTCGGGAGTCGCAGTTGGCTGTGTCGATCCCTGGGGCGATTGAGATTCGGAAGGAGCTTCCGCTTCGTCGTCGTCGCCGCAGCCCACCAGGCCCAGCGCCGCGGCGCCCGCAAGACCCGTGCCCGCTCCTGCCACAAAGCGTCGACGGTTTATCGGGTTCCCTCGCGCGTTGGTAAGGTCAAAGCCAGTCATCGTGCCCTCCATTCACGCGAGTTTATACAGGCGTGCACAATCTAGAACGTTGCCACAATAGGGATTGGATTCACGCGAGTCAACGGGCGAGAACATGGCCGGTAGACTTCAGGGTCACGTCGCACCATCATCGTGAGCATGACGGACAAACCCCCGATCTCTCGGGCTGTGACGCAGTCACCCAGCGCCAACTCGACATCCCGGCAGACCGGCCTGCGAGGGCACCGGACCATCAACCCTCAGAAGATGGAACTCCGCCGGGAGGAGATCATTCTCGCCTTCGCGGCGATCCTCACGACCAGGGGCTACGAGGCGACGACCTTGGACGATGTCGCGTCCCAGCTCAACTGCAGCCGAGCGGTCATCTACTATCAGTTCCGTAGTAAGGAGCACTTGTACGTCGAGATGAGCACCACGGCCATGACGATCGCCTGTGAGCGGCTGGAAAGAATCGTGGCCGAGAACCCATCGCCCGACATCCAGTTGCGAGAAGCGGTCATCGATCTGGTCCGCATCGGTTTCATCCCGTTGCACGCCGCAACGTTGCGGACAGGCACGCCCCCCTCTGTGTCCGCAGAGTCACGTGAACGTATCCGTGCCGTCGCAAGGCGCTATCGGTCGACCCTCATGGATGTCGTCCGTAGGGGCATGGAATCGGGGCACCTGGAGCGGCGAGACGTGCGACTGGTTACGAACACGATCATCAACGCCGCGCAGTCGATCTTCCGCTGGGTGCGGCCTGACGGCGCGATCCCGCCCGAAGCCTTCATCGAAGAAGTGCCAGCCATAGTTCTCGGCGGCGTGTTTGTAACACGCTGCTGACCTTGGAGGTGAGGTATGGAGGAGAACGCCTCCTCCCGGCAGGTAGGTTCACGACATCCGCCAAGGGGATTTTGCGGACTCTGACAGTCGCCGAATTGCCGCCGCCGGCTCCGTCTCACGACTTGAACGACGGCCATCTCCACGACGGCGTCCCGTCCGGTCTTGTCACGAGCAGAGGCGCACGGCGCAATGGCATCGAACACACGAAGGATGGGTTCGTGACGCGCGGCGTGTTGCTTGATGTCCCAGGTAAGAAGTGGCTGGATCCGGGCTACCCGATCACCATAGCTGAGCTGGAGGAGTGCGCCATGCGGGAAGGAGTGAGCGTCGGCTCAGGCGACGCTTTGCTCGTGCGGACCGGGCACCAGGCCCTCTGCCGCGAGGCCGGCTCATGGGCTGGCTATGCCGGTGGCGGTGCTGCGGGCACGCCGCTCGAAACGACGCGCTGGCTCCACGGCCACGAAGTCTGCGCTATCGCGATCGACGCCTTGCCATGGAGGTGCGGGCCCAACGAGCCAGCCAACGCCCTTCAGCCCCTGCACATGGTGCTCATCAGGGATATGGGTATGTCGGTAGACGAGATCTCCTACCTCGACCATCTGGCGGATGACTGCGCGGAAGACGGCGTCTGGGAGTTCATGTTCGTCGCCCCGTCGCTGCCCTTCACCAGTGCATCCGGCTCGCCCGCGAACCCGATCGCTGTCAAGTAACGGTCCCGCCCTTTCAGAATACCAACCCCGATGTTGTCACCGAT
>PNKC01000039.1 GCA_013822275.1 Anaerolinea sp.
GGTTGCCGAGCACAAGGTCGCCGGCGCGGACGAACTGGTGGTGATTGCGCACAAGGCTGAAGAGGTGGGCGCGATCAAGGTCGAAGGGGCCGGTAGCATCGGGACGGCGGAGCACAAGGTCGAAGGACACGGCGTGTCGGACATGCAAGTGACGCATCAGCGTCCGGTCGAGGCGGGGCACCTCATGGAAGAGGAAGGCGCCACCGGTGCTTCTGTGCCTGCCGAACCGGAAATCATCCCCGGGCCGCACCGGGCGGACGTCGAATCGTCGACTTTGCGGAGGTTCGAGCCGGCAGCGGAGATCACCGATGGCACCAGTAACACCGCCCTCAGCCTCGAAGTCGACGCCCTCAGTGAGATCGACACCGATACCGGGGACACCGACCTCGGCGACTTCGATCTTGATGTCTAGCCCAACGGCGGCGAAGGGATGGCCGTTCTGGGCGCCGACATCCGCCGAGGAGATAGAACGGGGGCTGGACCTCGCAGCCCTCCGGCCCGGGGAGCGGTTCGTGGACCTTGGCTGCGGCGATGGCCGGGTGCTCGCCGCGGCGGCGCGTCGCGGGGCGAGGGTCACGGGAATCGAGGCCGACCCGGACAGGGCGGTCCAGGCGCGGGCCGCTGTAGCCGGTTTCGCTGGCGCCGAGGTGATCGAGGGCGACTTTGCGGAACTGCCCTTCGAGGCCGAAGTGGTATATGCCTACTTGAGTCCCGCGCTGCTCCGGCGCCTGCGACCCCGCCTCGAAGGTCTCGCACCGGGCACCCGGATCGTGGCGGTGCAGTACGCCGTCGAAGGGTGGCAGCCTGCCGCCGCCCAGGGCCTTTGCCGCTTCTACCGTCTCCCGGCCGCACGGGCATCTCCGCCGGCGTTGAGTGGATGGGAGCAGGCGGCGGTCCTTCTCACCCTGGCGCCTGAGCAGAGGATCCTTGTGCCGCTCTACCTCGTCGCATCGCCCGGGCGCGTCTCGGTGCACCTCGAGGGGGAGCTCGCTACCGGCGTTGATATCCTTACTGGCGCCGGCTCCGTCAACTCATTCGAACGCGTTCCTGTCGATGTGGTCTTTGGCAAGGCAGCGGAAGGTGCGTCGGCCACCGGGCAGGTGATAGCGGAAAACGCCGGCACGGCCTACGCCGCCACGCTCGCCGTTGTGCGGACTTCCCTTCGCCACGGCCAATGGAACGTCCAGAAAGAAGGCGTGGCCACCATGCTGGCCGCAATCGCGGAGGTCGCCGCCGGGCGGCTCCAGGTCCCAGATCTGCTCAAGAGCATCACCGTGAACCCGGAGCGTCTCTCCGATGGCTAACCGCTTCTCCCGCGATCCCCGGCCGGGCGAACAATGGCTCCTGCTTGATCAGGTGACGGCAGGCCAACTGGCGCGCTATGCCGCGGCTCGGGGCGAGGACGCGGCTGTGGCCGTCGTGGCGCCGGGATCGCCGGCACGGCCGCGCCAGCGGCAGCTCCGACCGGGCCGGGTCCTCGGCTTGGTGTTCCTCGCACTGGGA
The DNA here is from genome assembly GCA_013822275.1 of Anaerolinea sp. Classification (GTDB taxonomy): domain Bacteria; phylum Chloroflexota; class Dehalococcoidia; order Tepidiformales; family Tepidiformaceae; genus PNKC01. The sequence continues at coordinate 1,504 of PNKC01000039.1, forward strand.
ATCTTCAGCTTTGCGGGCCTTGCAGCAGGCATCCAGAACACGGTTGCCACCGGCGAGGCCCAAAGTGTGCCGGGGATAGCGCGAATAGGGCTGCTGGTTCTCGCCGTCGCTACTGTCGCCAGCCAGGCACGGACCCTTGGGACTGGCCTGCCCGGAGTACGGCGGCTCGCTGCGGTCGCAACCCGCGGGGGCGCTGCCCTGCCGCGGGCGGACAGCGCCCCTGCCCCGCCGGCCATGCTGCTCCTCGACCAGTCCTCGCTCGACGAACTGATGGCGCAGGCCCCGCCGCCGGTGAGCGGCATTACCCAGATGCAGCGCGCGCGTGCTCGTCTTGGCGGCGTTGCCGGGACGGCGGCATGGGCCGCCCTCGCCTTTGGGCTCATTGGTCTGGCCGGATTCATACTGGCAACGTCGGCACTAGGCTTGACCCAGGCGATCGAGCACGAACGTCGCGGCCCCGCCGTTACATTCCAGGCGTCACTGCTGCCGTTGTCCCTTCTTGGACTCTGGTTGGCTGGTCGCGCGACCGCCGCCGCGCTCCGGGAGCCGAGATTGCGCCGACCTGGCCGGCTGCTGCGTCAGATGCTGCGCTATTTGCTGCAATGGCTGGCCAGGCTCCGCCGGGGAGCGTTCGGCGGTGTCCGGCGCGGGCGCGTCGAGGCGTTTCGGTTCGCGCTCGTGGCAGCAGCCGGCGTGACCGCCGCGGCGGCGGGTTTTGGGCCTCAATTGCTCGACGAGGGCGAGGGAGAGCATGCCGTGGCTACCGCTGTGGATGAACCCGCGGACAAGCGCGGGCTATCCCCGCCGCCGTCTCCAAGCCCCGATCCCCGCTCGGCGCCGACCGCTACGTCCTCTGTTCCCTCTGCGATCGAGCCGACGCCTGCTCCGGCTGGACCCGGCGACACCGCCGATGTCCAGGGATCGAACAGTGGCGGTTCGGCCGGGACGCCAGGCCCAGGTGGGGCGCCCGCAACGCCTGGTTCGGCCGCGCCGACAGTGGATGGGACTCCAACCCCCGCCTCGACATCGACCTCCACGCCATCGCCGACTGCCACGCCCACGTTGACCGCGACGCCGACGCCCACACCGACTGCCACGCCTACGTTGACCGCGACACCCACGCCGACTGTGACGCCGGCCCCCACCGCGACACCCACCTCGACCCTCACGCCGACCCCCACGCCGACTCCGACGCCGACTTCGACGCCCACCCCCACTTCGACGCCGACGAGCACGCCCACGCCCGCCGGATGTGCGAAGGACGACGACTGCGACGGCGTCCTCAACCATATCGAAGTTCAGTACGGCTCGGACCCCAACGACCCGAAAAGCACACCTGAAGACAAGCTGTACCTGAAGGCCACCTGCAGCGACCTCAAGGACAACGATGGGGATGGCCTCATCGATGCCGCCGACCCGGGCTGCCGATGACGACCGGGTCCGCCTGGTCGCGAACTTCCTGCCTGTCCCTGGCTATGCTTGCCGGTCGAGCGCCCGGAGGATTTGCAGCACGCCGTTGCCGGCGATGGCAATTGCATTGGCGTCAATGGCGTCCGGCCAGCGATCGAGCGTTGAATGGAAGAGCGGGAAACCGGACCCGACCAGCGAGACAAACTTGCCGCCGCGGATGAAGACCTCTCCTGCCTCTCCAACTGGTCGATCGCTGAGTTCGAACCGTGGAGAGGGCGAAAGAGCTTGCAGTTCGGGAGCCTGCTGCGCCAATGCAAGCATGCCGGTATCGGAGGCGCGGACGACGAGATGCGCCCCGGCCGCACCAATGTTGGCGCCAAGGTGGAGCCAGGCAGCGGCTCGCTGCGCGAGGCCGGGATCCCCATCGAAGTAGCGCTTCACGCCGATGAAACCGAGTTCGTGCCCGGTTGTGGCAAGGAGGATGAGGTCCCGTTCGAGGGCCAGGTCGCCAGCCAGGCGCGCAACCTCGAGCCAGATTGCGAGTCCGCCACCACGCTCCCCGGCACAATGCCACCAGCCGCTTCGCGGAGTGAGGAGGACAATCGGCGCCTTTTCCCTGTGCCTGCCGGGGACGGTGGCGAACACGTTGGAGGCGGTGGTGTCTGTCCTTATCCCGCCGCAGTGCACTTCCACGGGGACACCCGCGGCGCGCGCTGCCACCAGTTCGCCCCAGGCATCTGCAGGGACCTGCACGACCGGGACACCGCCAGGGTCGTCGTAGTTCCAGGCGTTCAAGAGAGTTGCCCCGCCCGGCTGACCGTCCACCGCGACGACGATCGCGCTGCAGTTGGCGCGCTGGATGTGCGCCAACTCCGTGGCGACTCCATGCGACTCCGTGCGGACGAGGCCAATGCTCCCGGGGCCGAAGACGCCGCGGATAACGGTGCCGGGCGGCGGCAGTCCCGAGTCCGGCAGCAGCACGGCAGCCACCCGGGACGGGCCCGCAGCTACAGAGCAGCCGGACGGGTCGATACGGCTGAACGGGAAGGGAATCGGGCGGGCAGCGAGCCCCAGCGATTCCAGCCGCTCCACGAGCCATTGCCCCGACTGACGGTCAACGCCGGTGGCGGTGCGGTGCCAGCCCTGGCTGTCGAACACCCGGATGATTTCGCTGCAGGCCTCTGCAGAAATCGCCATTGTCCGTCCCTCCGATACGAGCCTCTCTGAACTGTTAGCCTCGCGGCAGTCCGAGACCGCGGGTGGCGATGACGTTCCGCTGGATCTCGCTGGTGCCCTGCCCGACGGTCGCCGAGGCCGATTCAAGGTAATCAGCACCCCAGTCCCCATCGCCGGTGGCTTCTTCCACGGCAAGCCCCGCCACTCCCATGATGTGCATCATCAGGTTCGGGACTGCCTGGCGGATGCTCGCGGTCAGGAGTTTCACCATCGAAGCCTCGTGGTTGGGGAAGAGCCCCTGTGTGCGCATCCAGGCCACCCGGTACCCGAGCAGCCATGCCACCTCGCCCGTGGTCACAATGTCCGCGAGCCGGCTGCGGTCGGCGTCGCTTAAACGATACCGGGGGTTCTCCCGCACCCATCGCACGGCCTGGTCGACAAGACGGCGGGAGGACCCAATGTGTGCTCCGCCGGACCGCTCGTAGTCCATCGTCTGGGCATTCACGTACCATCCCCGGTTTTCTTCGCCAACGCGGTTGCCGACGGGGACGCGGACGTCGTTCAGATAGATGTAGTTGAAGTGATGCTCACCCTGCAGGTCGAGCAGCGGCCGGACTTCGACCCCGGCGGATTTCAAGGGGACCACGATCATCGAGATGCCGCGGTGCTTCGGGGCATCCGGGTCGGTCCGGGCGACACACCAGAGGTAGTCTGAGTAGTGGGCGCCACTTGTATAACGCTTTACCCCGTTGATGACGTACTCATCGCCGTCCCGCGCCGCCCGGGTTTCCACATTTGCGAGGTCTGAGCCGGCATTTGGTTCAGAGAGCCCCATGGCGAAGCTAATCTCGCCGCTGGCGATCTTCGGAAGGTATCCCGCCTTCTGTTCCGGGGTGCCGAAGAGCATGATCGACGGCCCCACCTGCTGGATGGCGCGACGATGGTGCTCCTGTGGTGCGCCCGCGTAGGCCATCTCCTCCATGTAGATGCTTTGCTCTATCGCCCCCAGGCCGAGGCCGCCGTACTCCACAGGCCACGAGGTGGCGAGCCAGCCGCGTGCGGCGGCCGCTCGCGAGAACTCGGGCGACCAGCCCGGCAACCGGTGCTCCCGGTGGTGGGCCCAGAAGTCTGGCGTCAGGGTGTCGGAGAGGAACCTGCGGACATCTTTCCGGAATTCGTCTTGCTCGCGGGTGAATCGGAATCGCACGGTCGATTCTCCTGTGTTGTCTAGGCCCGGCGGCGGGCGAACGGGTTGATGGCGTCGTTGATGGCGTCGGCCAGGAGATTCAGCGAGAGGAGCAGCAGAGCGAGAGCCAGCCCCGGGAAGGTTGGGTACCACCACGCCTTCTGAAGATTGCTCTTGGCCGTGTTAATGAGCCCTCCCAGCGAAGGGTCAGGCGCGCGTTCCCCCAGTCCCAGGAAGCTCAGCGAAGCCGAAACGATAACCGCCGAGGCCATGAACAACGCGACCTGAGTCAGTAGCGGCGCAATGGCGTTCGGCGCAATGTGGCGAAACACGATCCGCAGCGCGCCGGCGCCCAGTGCCTCGGCCGATGCGACGTAATCCTTGTTCCGTTCTCCAAGCATCTGCGCGCGGGAAAGCCGCGCGAACGAAGGGACGGAGAAGAACGCAATGGCGATTGCCACATTCCGGATGCTGGGCCCGAGGATGGTCACGATCGCGAGCGCCGAGAGCAGACCCGGGAAGGCGAGGAGCGCATCAATGAGGCGCATCATCACGGCGTCGATCCAGCCGCCCACGTATCCCGAGAAGAAGCCGAACATGATTCCAAGGGTCGCCCCAACACTCACGGAGGTCAGGCTCAAGGCGAGCGACACTCGCAACCCATAAAGCGTCCTCGCGTAGAGGTCACGCCTGAGTTCGTCGGTGCCGAAGGGGTGTTCCCATCGCGGCGAAAGGAAGCGTCCGGATGCGTCCTGGACGTTGGGATCGTGCCAGGTGAGCAGTGGCGCGAAGATCGCCGACCCGATCAGGAGGCCAAGCACCAGCAACCCGACGAACCCCTGCGGATTGCGGAGAAGCCGGTCGAGGCTCCCCCAGAACATCGATTCGCGGACCAGCCGCTCACGGCGGCTGGCGTAGGTCAGTTCCGGATAGGCGGCACTCATGAGCGCCGTACTCGCGGGTCCAGGAGCCCGTAGGCCACGTCCGCCGCCAGGTTAACGGTCACGAACAGGAAGACAAGGATGATGAGCGTGCTCTGGACGATGATGTAGTCCCGGTTGAGGATGGCATCGACCACAAGGCGCCCCAGGCCGGGCCGCGTGAACACGCGCTCAATCACGACGGCGCCAGCCATGATGTTGCCCAATTGCAACGCGACGATCGTCACGATTGGAATGAGTGAGTTGCGGAGGGCGTGCCGGATTATCACCTGATGGCTCTTGAGGCCCTTGGCGCGGGCAGTGCGGATGTAGTCCTGGCCCATCGCCGCCTGCACGGTTGTCCTGGTGTAGCGGGCGAGGACAGCGGCGAGCCCGGTCCCAAGCGCGAAGGCCGGCAGCGCAAGGTACCTCATCGAGTCAATTGGGTCATGGAGAAAGGACACGCGGCCGCTCGCGGGGAACCATCCGAGGTTCACGGCGAAGACCCAGAGGAGAAGCACACCAAGAAGGAAAGTCGGGACGCCGAGCGTCGCGATCGTGAAGAGCGAAAGCGCCCAGTCCCAGATGGAGCGCGGCTTGACGCCTGCAATCGTGCCGAGGGGGATCCCCAGCAGCAGCGCGATCGCGTACGACGCGGCCGCCAGCTCCAGGGTAGGAGGGAGGGAGAGTTCGAGCAGTTCGGTCACGGGCACGCCGGTCCGGAGCGAGACGCCAAGGTCACCACGGGCCAGATCTCCGATCCATTTCACATACTGGACAGGGATGGGGTCACTGAGACCGAGCTGCTCACGCAAGGCCTCCACTTCAGCGGGAGAGGCGTCCTCGCCGGCGATGATGTCCGCCGGGTCCCCTGGGATAAGCCGGAGCACCGAGAAGACGGCCATGCTGGCGAGCACCAGCACGGGCACCGACTGAAGCAGCCGCCCGGCGACGTAGCTAATCATGACGGCATCGCGCTTCCCCGGGGCGGTGCGGTGGCGGCGTTTGCGCCCAACTCAAGCGATCCAGACGTCCCAGAACCTGGAGATAGCTGGCGTCACCAGGTATTTCCCGTATCCACGGACGCGTGCAGAGACGAGCTGTGGTCCGGTGTTAGCCTGCAGCGGCACGAGCCAGGGGTCCTCCACCCAGATCTCGTTGAACCGCTTGTACTGCACCTTCGCGGCATCGCTCAAGGGGTCCAAGTTCTCGAGCTGTGCGCGGATGTCGAGGTAGGTGGGAGTCTCGTAGTAGCTCATGTTCGGCTGCTGGTAGGGGAAAGTCTGCTGGAGGTTGGTGAGCGGCGCCATGTGCGAGAACGAGTGACTGGTCACCCAGAGCCCCTTGAACTTCCGATCGCGCAGGATCGCAAGGAACGCGGTGGGGTCCGAAGGGATGAGCTTCGTCTCGATGCCTACGTCCTTCAGGTTCTGCTGGACGAGCGACGCCTCGGCGACGTACGCCGCGGTGGTGCGGTGGTCAAACGGAAGAGGTTCGGTCTGCTTCCAGCCCGCCTGGCTCAGAAGCCTCTTTGATTCCGCCGGGTTGAACATGGCGTCTTCCAGCTTCGGGTCGAACGCTGGAGACGTGCTCGGCCACGGCTGAGACGTGACCTTGTTGAAGTCCTCACCCAGCTCTTTGACGATTCGCGCCCTATCGACGGCCAGGAAGATCGCCTTGCGGACGCGCGCATCGACCAACTGGGGGTTGGTCACGTTCATGCCCATGTATTCGAGACCCGTCTTGACGGGAACGTAGGTCAGCTTGCGGTTCTGGGCCGCCAGCGAGGCGGGCGGGCCGAGGAGAAGGTCCAGCTCGCCAGACTGGTACGCCAGTCCCATCGCGTCCTGATCGCCGAAGAAGCGCACATCGACACCATCCAGGTAGGGACCGCCGCCCTCGGACTTCCCGTGCCAGTTGGGGTTCTTTTCAAACGTCAGGATCTGGCCGGGCGTCCATCTCTTGAAGATGAAGGGGCCTGTGCCGTTGATCGCCTTGCCCGCCTTCGTCTCTTCGTAGCTCGCTTTGTGGACGACGGGAAGCTGGGCGAAGAAATCGGCCATGTTCACGCGCGGCTTGTCGAAGGTGAACTGTACCTCCCGCGCGCTCACGACCTTCGATTCCTTCACGGCGTTCGCGAATGCCGCCAGTTGGAAGGAGCCTTTGATCCCGAAGGCGTCAGGTTTCTGGATGAGATTGATCCCGAAGACCAGGTCTTCCGCGGTCACCGGGGCGCCGTTGTGGAACGTGAGCCCGGGCTTGAGGGTGACGGCGAGGCCACTCCGGTCGGCGTTGAATTCGAAACGCTCGGCGAGGTGAAGCGTGGGCTTGAGACTGTCGGTGTACTGAATGACGGGCTCCACTGGCAGAGCGTTGATGTACGGGTTTTCCGCCAGTGAAACGAACGGATAGCCGGTCGACATGTTCAGGTCAGCCGTCTGGGCGGCGCGGAGCACACCACCCTGCTTGGGTTTTTCGGCACTGGGTGTTGGACTCGCGCCGCCGCCCGGCGCTTCGGTGCGGTCACCGTCGTCGTCACCGCAACCCACCAGGCCAACAGCCGCGGCTCCGAGGCCGGCGGCAGACGCTCCGCGAAGGAACTCACGCCGGCCGGGCGACTTCGCCCACCAGGTGGTTCGAATCTCGTCTTTCACTGCAATTCCCTCCCGTGGTAATGCCCCCAGAGCCCCCGGGGACTTGCGTGGCTCACGAATTCGGGCTGCCAATCACGCCGCGTTCGGCGAGCCCGGCAATGTGGTCGGCGTCGAAGCCGATCGATTCGAGCACTTCGACGGTATGCTGGCCGGGGCGCGGGGCGGCGCCCCGAATCTCCCCCGGCGATGCTGAAAGGCGCGGCAGTGGGGCCACCATGGCCAGTTCCTTCTCTCCCCACGGCACGCTCACGATCGCCCCACGGCCACGGATCATAGGGTGTTCGAATATCTGCTGGACGCTCAGTACGGGGGCACACGGGACGCTCGCCTCGACCATCGCCGACTCTACGGCCCGGACGTGGCGGGCTCCAACCCATTCGCCAATGAGCGCGTAGATCTCCTCCGCGTGCTTGAGGCGCGCGGGCATGCGGTAGTCCGGGTTGTCCGCGAGGTCCGCCCTGCCAATGGCCCGCGCCAGCCGCGCCCACTGGCGGTCGTTGTTGGCGTTGATGGCGACGGTCACACCGTCGCTTGTGCGGAAGTTCGAAGCCGGGACTACACCCGGATTACTGTTGCCGGCGCGTTCGCGGATGCTCCCGGTGAGGCCGTAGTCCGTAATCGAACCTTCGCTCGCCCGAAGCATCGGTTCGAACAGGGCGAGGTCGGAGACCTGGCCGGTCCCACCACGCGCGTCACGCCAGTAGGCCGCGAGGATGATGCTGAACGCGCCCCAGATTCCCGCCATGTAGTCGGCAGTCGCAAACCCGCTCCGGACCGGCTCCGAATCGGGGAAGCCTGTGACATAGGTCGCTCCCGAAATGGCCTGGGCCTGGCGGTCGTAGCCGCCCAGCGAACTCCACGGCCCTGTCTGCCCAAAGGCGCTGAGACGGTGGATGATGAGCCGCGGGTTCGCTTCGAGGAGTCGCTGGGGGCCCAGGTTCCATTTCTCGAACGTGCCGGGGCGGAAGTTTTCGACAAGCGCGTCGGCATCCCGTGCCAACCGGACAAGGATCTCCTGGCCCTCCTCAGTGCGCAGGTCGATCGTGACGGACCGCTTGTTCCGCTCTTCGTGCAGCCGCGTCGCCCGCATCGGGAGCGGCTCTGCCTGGGGGAGTTCGACCTTGATCACGTCGGCCCCGAAGTCACTCAGGTGGGTCGCGGCGAGCGGCCCGGCCAGGACCGTGGAACAGTCGATGATGCGAAAGCCTTCGAGCGGAAGTGGCAACCTTGAAATCTCCCTTTGCGTCTGGTCGGCAAGCATACGCGCCGCCAATCTGGTCATGCAACATGATGATAGTGATGATTATCAACGTCGAGATTGATGATTATTCAGTGTGGGTGGCCCTCGGCGGGGCGCCCCGGCCAGATGCTGTCATGACCTTTGAGCGAATCATCATCATGGCCGATGATTCGCGCCTATGGAGTTGAACTCCCAGGCTCTGGTCTGTTTCCTCGCCGTGGCGGAGCACGAGAGCTACACGAAGGCCGCCGCTTCACTCACCCTCTCACAGCCGGGAGTCCACCAGCATGTGCGCAAGCTCGAGGCTCAGCTGCGCACGAAGCTGGTCGAACAGCATGGAAAACGGGTTGTCCTCACCGAACATGGACGCGTCGTGTACCAGTTCGCAAGGCGGTGGCAGGACGACGAGAGCGACCTGGTCCGATATCTGCGTGACGACGTCTCGCTGGATCAGGGCCAGCTCCGCATCGCCGCCGGCACCACGGCAGCGGAGTTCATCATCCCCACGATGGCCGTCGCTTTTCAACGTCTCCACCCCGGAATCCACATTCGGGTCTATGCCGCCGGGACCAACGACGAGGTGGACAGCGGGGTGGCGGCCCGCAGCTTCGACCTTGGCATCCACAGCGACTCCACGCCCCGGCCGGGACTGGAGAAAGCGGCCTTCCTTGCTGATACCCTCATCGGAATCGGCCCCGCCGGCCACCGGCTCTCGAAGTTACGCAGGGCCATCACGCCTCAAGATCTTGCCAGCGAACCGTTCATTCACTTTGGCCCGAGCGAGGCGGTCAGAGTCCGCATCGCCCCTATCCAAACCCTCATCAACGAGTGGTTCGCGGCCGCCGGTGTTGAATCCACGTCACGCCTGACTGTTGGGGCACTGGAGGGGATAAAACACGCCGTACGCGACGGTGGCGGCGTGGCCATCGTATCCCGGTACGCGGTGGACCCGGATGACCCGCGCCTCGCCATATTTCGATTGGCTTCGCCCCCTGAGCGATGTTTCTATCTCGTGTCGCGGGACCGCGGCTGGGAATCCAACGTGGTCCGCGCCTTCCGGGAGTTCGTGATCTCGCTGGACTGGACCGGCGGCGACCCGCGAGGCTTCGAACCTCCCAGGACTGAACGGAAGCAAGCCAATGCCCGGGCCATTTGAAGGGCTTCGCGTGGTGGAGTTCGGCCGGTTCATCGCCGCGCCGTACTGCGGCCAGTTGTTGGCAGATGGCGGCGCCGACGTCATCAAGGTGGAGTCGCTCGACGGCGACGAGACCAGGCGCAACGGCGCAATCATCCCTGGCGAAGGTCGCCAATTCCTGAACAAGAACCGCGGCAAGCGCTCGTTGGCAGTCGACCTCAGCGACCCGGAGGTTGCCGCCGCGGTCCGCTTGCTGGCACTGGCGGCGGATGTTGTGGTCGCGAACTTCCGCCCTGGCCAGGCACAGCGCCACGGGCTGGACTACGAGAGCCTGTCGGCCGAAAACCCACGGCTCATCTACGCGGAGAACACGGCCTACGGGCGCAGCGGGCCTATGGCGAATACCCCCGGGATGGATGTCGTCCTCGCCGGCTACTCCGGCCTCTTGAACATCACCGCCGATGGCCCGCTCATGCCACCCGAGCCAATCATCGACTACGCAGCCGGCTTGTTGCTGGCCTGGGGGGTATCGACCGCGCTCTACACGCGGGAACGCACAGGGAAGGGCCAGCGGCTCGATGTCGCCCTCCTCCAGGCGGCGCTCGTACTGCAAAACAACAACGTCAACCGTGTTGATGTCATCGACGGGTGGCGAGATGAGTTCGTCGAGTACTTGAAGCACGCCTTCGCCGATGGCGAGTCGTGGTCCGACGTGCTGGCAAAGCGGGCCGATCTGCAACCTCATGTGCCGCTGCGCGTCTACTACGGTTTCCTTCGGACCGCCGACGGGATGATCTCCGTCGCTGCGCTGGCAAGACCGCTCCGGCTGAAGATGATGGAGGTCGTGGGATTCGAGGATCGCTGGTCTCGTGACCCGGGTTGGGAACCTGATGACGCGCGGGCGTACGCCGCCGACCTCCTTTCCACCGTGGAGGGCAAACTCCGGACGGACACGGCGGAGAACTGGTGTCGCAAGCTCGCCTCCGCGGGCATCCCATGCGGGCCCATGCGCCTGCGGGAGCAACTCCTTGACGACGAACAGGTGCTGGCGAACGGCTTCGTCATCCGCCTCGAGCACGAGTCGCTCGGTGGGCTGACTGTGGTCGCCCCGCCAGTCGTGTTCTCGGCCACTCCCCTCGCGGCCACGCGGGCGTCACCGCAACTCGGCCAGAATACCCGCGAAATCCTTCTCGAGGCAGGCCTGGATGCGGACGACGTTGAGCGCCTGGCTAACCGGGGCGCGATTCGGGTACTGTAGCTCCCAGTAGCCTGTGCCGTCAGGGCGACCCCGCGCGTCCTCCGTCTGTGTTTGACACCTCAACGGACGCTCGCTAGCCTTCCCGGCACGTCGTTGGGATGCAGCCGGAGGCAATGTGGAGGTTTTCCGCACCCCCGAAGAGCGGTTCGCTGGTCTCCCCGGGTTCCCCTTTGCGGCACATTACCGTGATGTCTCGGTGGATGGCGCGCATTTCCGCATGCACTACATCGACGAGGGCGACGGCGCGAACGGCGTCGTCCTCATGGTCCACGGCATGCCGACGTGGTCCTACCTCTACCGGCGGATGATCCCGCCGCTCGTCGCGGCCGGATATCGCTGCATCGCGCCGGACCACCTCGGTTTCGGCAAGAGCGACAAGGCCCTGGACGACGGTTGGTATTCGATCGAGCGGCACAGCCTCGCCCTCGGGTCCTTCATCGAAGGCCTCGGCCTCGAACGCATCACGCTGGTCTGCCAGGACTGGGGCGGGCCGATCGGGTTGCGCCAGGCGGTCGATATGCCGGAGCGCTTTGATCGTCTCGCGATCCTCAACACGTGGCTCCACCACCAGGGCTTCGAGTACACGGCAGCCATCCGCCGCTGGCAGTCGTTGTGGCAGCCGGGCGGGGCGATGGACCAGGCGCAGGGCTGCGGGCTGGTCTTGAAGAACTTCCTGATGAGCTTCCCCCATGGCGCCGCCCCACAACTGACCCCGGAGCAGGCGTCCCAGGCGTACGAGGCGCCCTTCCCAGACCGCGCCTCCAAAGCCGGGCCACGGCGGTTCCCGCTCTCCATCCCAATTGACGGCCAGAACCCGGAGACCGCCGCCCAACAGCAGCGCTGCTGGGACGATCTGCTGTCGTGGACGAAGCCCCTCCACTTCATCTGGGGGACGGCGGACCAGGTCTTCACGGAGGCCTGGGGCCGCGAGTGGGCCGCGCGCCACTCACAGTCGACCTTCGACGCCCTCAACGCGGGCCATTTCCTTCAAGAGACGCATGGCCAGGAGATCGCCGGCGTGCTGCTTCGCCGCATCAGCGCGAACGCTGGTGAGTCAAACTGAAGCCAGGGAGGATTCGACCGTCGCCGAGCCACGCTGCGAGGGAGTGGTTGTTGCGCGGCCCAGCGGTGCGGGGTCAAGGCGACGGGTCGAGTCGCTTCGCAGGTACTCGATTACGGGGGTCACCAACCGCTCCCTTGTGGTCGCGGCTCGGACCTGGCGAACCGGCGGGAGCGTGGCCTACCGGCAGGTGTCGCTGCTTTTGCCGCAGTTCTCTTTCGCCTCGCCACCCGGCGGGATGCGGGCGTGGCAGATTTCGCTCGGGATGCAGGCCTGGTCAGAGACCTTCAGCACCTGCTGTAGCACCTGCTCTTCTGTTTCCGGGCCGTAGCTGAAAAGCGCGCGGTCGATGTCGTTGATGTCCAGGTTGGCCAGGCCGTCCACCTTCACGCCGTTCAGGTAGAACTTCCACGTCTCTGTCGCCGTGTTGCACAGCTTCGACCCGTCCGGCGTCTTCAAGCAGACCTTGTCGTTCGTGGTGCCGAGCAGGGAGGTGTCGTTCAGTTCGAAGCCAATAGAGCGCCAGAACTCGTCCCACGTTGTGTTCTCGCGGTGGATGTGGAGCACGGTGTAGCGCGGGTCGTGGATGTGGACCGTGCCGCTGAGTGGCCTGGATTCGGTGGAAATGAACTGGGGCTTGCCGAAATCGAACTGCTGGCCGCGAATCATCAGGAGGAAGTCGGCGTGCTCGTGGGTTTCCGGGCGATTTTCGCAGCCGGGTTCGCCGAGGGTGCAGGTCGGTATGTCGTACTCGATCCTGGTCTGGGCGTTCACGCCCAGGGCGACCATCAGCCCCAGGACGACTGCCCCGACACCGAGGAAGCCAACGACGGGCCCCCAGACGCGAGGACCCAACTGCCACTTACCGCCAACGTTCATGTTCGTCATGCCTTCATCCCCCGCCGCCGTTAGGGCGCCCTGGTCGCCGTCGCCGTTGCAGAGGGGGCGGGCGCGGCCGTGGTGGTCGCGGCGGGTGAGGCGCCGGCCGGGGCGGTCGCGCTCGGGGTGGCGTTGGCCGCCGCCTTCACGGTTTCGAAGATCTTCTTCCAGCCTTCCATGTCGGCCGGTGCACCGCTTCCCATGGGCGACCCGTTGACGACAAAGCCGGGCGTGGACGTGATGCCAAGCTGGCGCGCCTGGCGAACCTGGTCCTGGACTACGTCCAGGTGCTCGTTCGCGTCGAGGCACTTGTCAAACCTGGAGGTGTCCAATCCCAGCCCGGCGGCGTAGTCCTTCAGCTTCTCAATTGTGAACCGGCCGACGTTGAGCTTTTCGTCCTTGAAGTGGCCAGCCTTGGCCTGCACCAGGAAGAGTTTGTTCTGATAATCCCAGAAGCGGTTCTGATCCGCCGCGCACTGGCCGGCGATGGCGGCAAGCGCCGATTCCGTCCCCAGGATGGTGAGGTGGCGGAATTCGATCTGCACTTCGCCGGTCTTCACGTACTGTTCGATCAGGTCCGGCTCCTGCGTCGCCGTGTACTGCAGGCAGAAGGGGCACTGGAAGTCTTCGTAGGCGACCAGCTTGATCGGGGCGTCGTCCTTCCCCACTTTCGTCCCGTTGGCGAGCTCTTTCGGGAAGGCTGCCTGGCCGGCTTCGAGCTTCTTCACGAACTCCTCGTCGCCGCCTCCGCCGCTCGAGGAAACGGCGAACCCCGCGACGACGCCGAGGACGATGATCAGCGCCGCCAACCCGAGAAGGAAGGGGCGCGACAGCCAGTCTGGGCCGCCTCCTCCGGGGGCGCTCGTCTTCCGGCTCCCCCCGGAGGGGCGCCCCGGGGTGCGCGTGGGCCGCGACTGACGCGACTGTTCTCGGCGGGCCTGGCGGTTGGACATAGTGGTGGCGGTTCCTGCTGGGTGAAATCACGCGCTCTGGCGCTTGTGGTTGAGCCTGGTGAAGCCGAGGATAGCACCCGCCGCCCGTTGGGACACGAAACCGCGCTTTACGCCGGGAAGCGAACGGGAAAGCCCCCAGAGGGGTGAAGGCACACGCGCCACGAGAAAAGCGCGGGCGCCGCCGCCCCGGATGCGGGTTCTCCCCCTGCGCCTGACGTCGCCCGCAACCGATGATTCAACGAAGTCGCATCGCGGAGAGAACGTGCATTCCCCAACGGACCACGAACGTCCAGAGCACCCATCCGCTCGCCGCTGGCTCTTCGTGGGGGTGGCCACGCTCGCGTTGGCGGCCCTTGTCGTCCTCCCCTGGATCGGCTTCCGCCGCCTCAGCGCCGCCAATGAGAAGACGCACGACCTTACCCTCCTGCTCGCAGCCACCAACTACACCAGCTCCTCCATCACCGGCGCGCCGAGCGGCCCCGTCGGCAGCTTCGAACAGACTGGCCGCGAGACCGACTACCAGCGGGTAGCCGAGGCGACGGCGATCGTTGAAGAGGCCCTCCTTCTCCTGGAAGAAGCCTTCCCCGCGGCGGAGCGCGAGCGCGTTTTCGGACGCTTCGAACGGCTCGCCTCCGCGCGCCAGACCGGCGGCATCGGCATCGGCCTCCATCTCTCCCGCGAGCTCGCCCGCCCCATGGGCGGCGACCTCAGCGTCGCCCCGAGCGACACCGGGACCTGCATGCGCCTCGTCCTCCCCGGGGCTGCCACCATGCGGGAGGCTGCGTGAAGCCCGCCCCCCGGATCCTTATCCTCGAAGACGAATTCGCCCTGCGCCGCCTCATGAAGCTCATGCTTCAACGCGAAGGCTTCGAGGTGCTGGACGCGACGCACGGCCAGGAAGCGCTCGACCTCATCGCCGAGCACGGCCTCCCGGATATCGCCCTTGTGGACCTGATGATGCCTGTGATGAATGGCGAGGAGTTCGCCCGGGCGGTCAAGAACAACGGTTGGAAACTGCCAGCGATCTTCGTGAGCGCCTCGCCGGAGGCACAGGAAGTCTGCACCCAGCTCGGGTTCGCCTGCGTCAAGAAGCCGTACGACTTCAGCATCCTCCTCGCCACTATCCGCGACGAGCTGGCCGCGGCCGGGTCACCTGCCGCCTGAATCGCAACCCTGGCTTCGGTTAGCGGCCAAGCGCGGCGCGGACCGCGCTGCTGGCGGCCTCCACCACCTTCCCCACGCTTTCGGCCGCGTCCAACGTCACCCAGCTTCCAGGGGGCGCCCCGGCCATCAGGCTGAGGTAACCCTGTCGCACACGGTTGTGGAACTCGAGCGTCTCCAATCCAATCCGGATCGACTCGGCCTCGCCCCGTTTGCGGGCAAGCCCCACGGCGGGGTCGAGGTCCAGGAACACCGTCAACCCCGGGCGCAGGCCGCCCGTCGCGATCTCGTTGGCCGTCCGCAGGCTGTCCACGTCCAATCCGCGGCCATACCCCTGGTAGGCGAGGAAGCTCGCCTCGTAGCGGTCACAGATGACGGCCGTGCCGCGTTCGAGGGCCGGGCGGATGACTTCAGCGACCACCTGTGCGCGCGCCACGAGGAAAGCGAAGGCCTCCGCCCACGGCGCCAGCTGGAGGTGCAGCAGCCCGCGCACAGCCTCGCCTGCGGTTGTTCCCCCGGGCTCCCGGGTGTGGACAACATCCAGCCCGTCTGCCCGCAGCCGATCGACGACGGCGGCCGCGACCGTGCTTTTTCCCGAGCCTTCGCCCCCCTCAAAGACGATGAAGCGTTCGTTCACGCGCGGATCGTCATCCGCCGGGAGGCAAGCGGCAATTCATCGCGCGAAGCCCATACCAGAGCCGCCCGGGAGGATCTTCACGCGCCGCTGCGGCTCCTTGCCAGAGCTCTTGCTGTCCAGGTTGTAGCGCGTCGCGATCTGGTGCTGCACGCGGCGGACGTAGCTGTTCGCGGGGGGCAACTCCACCGGGCGGCCTTCCTCCATCACGCGCGCGATCGCGTCCTCGGTCTCTTTGAACACCTCGACCATGGGGTCGCGCCGCGGTCCGCGGCCACCCGCGCCGTCGTCGCCGCGGAACTGGTGGAGCACCTGCTCCATCTGGTAGGCGGTGTTCGCTTTCACCACGTAGATCGGGAGCGAGCGCTCTTCCGCCTCGCGGATGGCTGCCGGCTTGCTGCGGTAGTAGCTGCGCATCGTCACCACGGCTTCCGCTGCGCGGACATCCTGGACGAGCTCGATCGGCACGCCGGTGCTCCGCGTCGCCTGCTCCAGCCGGCTGCGCGAAACGCCGAAGGGGAAGATCTTGATAGCCTGTTCGCCAGTGCTCCGTGCGAAGCTGGTTCCGGCGAGACGCTCGAACCGTTCGAACTCCGGCTCCCCGCGTTCGCGTACGTGCCCGCCGCCGCGCTTGTGGCCGAGTTCCCAGGCGCCGGCGTTGGGCGTGCCCCCGCGCGGCCCGCGGGCCCCCTGCGCCCCCGCGGTTATCCCTCGCTCTTCCCGCTCCGAGTCGTCCACGATCTCGATCCGGCCGTTCGTCGAAAGCTGGCGCGTCTCGGGCGGGGCGTTGAATCCGCGCAGGAGCGCATCAACGGTGTCGGCGACGTTGCCGTGGATCGCCACCCGCTGCCAGCTCTCGATCTCGACGATCACGTCGAACGTCGGCGGCGCTTTCCGTTCGAGGATGGACTTCTGCGTCCCGCGCCGGCGCGCCTCCTCGTCGCCCAGAGTCACGGACTGGATCCCGCCGATGAGGTCCGCCAGGGTCGGGTTGAGCATCAGGTTTTCGAGTGAGGTCCCATGGGCGGTCCCCACGAGCTGTACGCCGCGCTCGTTGATCGTGCGAGCCGCCGCGGCTTCCAGCTCGGTGCCGATTTCGTCGATCACGATCACTTCCGGCATGTGGTTTTCGACCGCTTCGATCATGACCGCGTGCTGCATCGCCGGGGTGGCAACCTGCATCCGCCGCGCGCCACCGATCGCCGGGTGGGGGACATCGCCGTCGCCGCCGATCTCGTTGGAAGTATCGACGATCACGACACGCTTGTTCGCTTCGTCCGCCAACACGCGGGCGACTTCGCGCAGCATCGTGGTTTTGCCGACACCGGGCCGCCCGAGGAAGAGGAGCGAACGCCCGCTGAGGACGAGGTCTTCGATGACGCGGATCGTCCCGTAGACGGCGCGGCCCACGCGGCAGGTAAGGCCCACAATCTTGCCGCGGCGGTTGCGGATGCAGGAGATGCGGTGCAGGGTGCGTTCGATCCCCGCGCGGTTGTCGGCGCCGAAGTCGCCGATCCGCTCGATCACGTAGAGGAGGTCCTGCTCGGTCACCTCGCTGCGCGAAAGGATCACCTCGCGGCCGGGGTAGCGCGCCTCTGGCAGCCGCCCCAGGTCCATCACGACTTCAAGCAGGTCCACGCGCCGCTCCGGTTCATTCAGCGACTCGACAATGTGCTCGGGCAGCGCTTCCAGGAGCAGCGCGAGGTCGTCGGTCACGATCTGTTGTTCGGTTGGGAGTGCCATATTCAAGGTTGGTTGCGACACGGCTATTGCGGCAGCGGGACGGTTTCGGCCGGTACCGCGACCACCTCCTTCAACGTATTCATTACTCCGAGCCTGCGCGCGCACATCAAGCGCACCCCAAGGGCAGTGTAGCCACGCTCGACGGCGGCATGTTCGACGTTTCCCTGGTGCTCCGCGACGACCAGGGTTGCGTGCCTCCCGGACAGTGTCTCCACCAGGTCCAGGGCGGCCTCCACCGCGCCCCCGGCCGGGTTGTCGATGAGCAGGTGGGCCTCTCGCTCGCCAAGGCCAACCCAGGCGTTCAGGCCGCTATCCCGGTCCAGCACAAACTCTTTGTTGCAGTCGTACGAATCCAGGACCGCGCGCCAATCCTGCTGCGTCGGCGCTTCGTGGCGCCGCACGATCTCCGGTACGGCGCGGCAGTAGAGGCGAAAGACGCCGTGGCGGTCCGCGCGGCTGGCCGGCCGGAAGAGGGTCTCCGCGGGCTTGTCTGTCAACCTCACCGCGTACAAGCGTTCCAGCCGGTAGGCGTAAAAGCCACCGCGGCGCAACGCCTGGGCATGGGGCGAACCGTCCGCATAGCGCAGGTAAACAGTCCGCCCGCCGCGCTGGGCAACCTCCCGCGAAACCCCCGTCAGCAGCGCCACAATCGCCTCGTCGTCCTTATCCCTTGCCAGCCGTACGCTGCAGACCTCCCAGCCTGCCCCGCCCGCGAGTTCGCGGGCGATGAGCACGCCGCGGTAGCTGAGCCCCCGCTTTACGCCGAGCACGACCGTGCGGGGTACCTTTGGCAGGTGTGTGAGGCCCGTGGCCGCCAGTCCGGAGGCCAGCAGCAGGTTCTCGGCGCTCCGGGTCGCGATCACCTCCGTCCCCAGGCGATGCAACTGCGGCCAGAGGGTGGCGGCGTCAATCGGGCTCAGGGAATCCGCGCGCAGTTCGCTCATTTCGGCGGCCCCCCCGGCGAATGGCAAAGGCTGAGGAAGAGCGCGTGCAGCCGGTTGTCGCCCGTCAGTTCCGGGTGGAAGGAAGTGGCGAACATGTTTCCTTCGCGGGCCGCCACAATCGTCCCGTCCTCAAGGGTGCACATCGCCTCCGCCGGCCAGCGCACGTCGTCGATCAGGGGGGCGCGGATGAAGACGGCGTGGAACGGTTCACCCGGCACACCCTTCACGCGGAGGTCCGCCTCGAAGCTGTCCACCTGGCGCCCGAACGCGTTGCGCCTCACGGAGATATCCATCATCTCTATCCCCGGCCGGTCCAGGTTGTCCACGTGTTTCGCCAGCAGGATCGCCCCGGCGCAGGTGCCCCAGACCGGCTTGCCGCTGGCGCAAAAGTCCCGCAACGGTTGCTGGAATCCGTTGGTCAGGATCAGCCGGGCGATGGTGGTGCTTTCGCCGCCGGGGATGATCAACGCGTCGAGGCCCTCGAGCTGCCCAACCTTGCGGATTTCGCGCACTTCGTGGCCCATCGCTTCTAGCATCTCGCGGTGCTCGCGAAAATCACCCTGGAGGGCGAGCACGCCAACGGTCCGTGACCGGGGGGCGGTATGGTTTGTGTTCATCGAAACAGCATGCTGGGGCGGCCGTTGAGGGCGCGCGGGGGCATGGCGAGATCTGGTACGAGCGGCGTCGGCGTGAGGCCTGTCTTGAGCAGGGGCGGCCATCCACAGGAGCTGTCTCCAGTGTACGGTATCTCCGCCGCCCATGCGTCTCGGACTCGTTACCCTTGGCGAAGCCGGAACCACCGGGACACCGAGAGGTCGCGAACGGATCGGGTTGTTTGGTGACCGGCCGCCAATCAGCCCTACGATCGAGAAGTACTGGAGGAGCGAGTGAAGATCACCTACGATCTCGACAGCGACACGCTAACCGTAGTGCTGAAGGATGTCCCCGTGGCGGAAAGCGATGAGGACAAGCCTGGCGTCATCCTGGACTTCGACGACGTGGTCGAGTTCGAGATCCTGGACGCCTCGAAGCACGTCACCGACCCTCGAAGCGTTGAATTCTCGGCTGTGGGATAGAGTTCACGCCCCATACTCTTCGAAACCTTCGTGTCTTGGTGGGTTAGTCAATCATGCCGGAAATACCAGAACTCGAAGCGATCCGCGGCTACTTCAACGGGCATATCGCCGGCCGGACGATCGCCAGCGCCGAAGCGCGCATCCCGGTCGTCTTTCGCACGCCTGCCCAGGTCATCCGCGATACGCTCCCCGGCGACCGTTTCGGCGAAGCCCTTCGCCACGGCAAGTTCCTTCTCTTCCCCCTGGCCTCGGAGCGCGTCCTGGCGATCAACCCCATGCTCACCGGCCGCTTCCAGTACGTGGACCCCGCCAGGAAGATCCCCGCGAAGTGCTGCCTCGCCCTCGGGATCGAAGGCGGCCGCTCGTTGCGTTACTCCGACGACCGCTTGATGGGCAAGATCTACCTCGTGGGGATCGGCCAGCTCGCCGCCATCCCGAATTGGACCACCAATGGGCCAGACCTGCTCGACCCGTTGCTCACCGGAGAGGAGTGGCTTCGGCGGATCAAGAAGTACCGCGGCCAGGTGAAGTCCATCCTCACCAACGCCGAATTCGTCCAGGGCATCGGCAACGCCTACAGCGACGAGATCCTCTGGGAGGCCCAGGTCAACCCTTACATCCCGCGGACGAAGCTGAGCGACGACACGCTGCGCCACCTCTACCGCTCGGCCCTGGCGGTAATGGCCTGGGCCACGCCGCTCGTCCGTTCGAGCATGATCAAGGGAGATGACCTGGACTACGAAGAGCGGCGCGAGTTCATGCGGGTCCACCGGTTGGGTGGCAAACCGTGCCCGCGCTGCGGCAGCACGATCAGCGAAATTACGGCCAACCAGCGCATCACGAGCTTCTGCCGCACCTGCCAGCCAGAACTCCCCGCCTGACCCTCAGCCGGAGCGCCTGCGGAGCGTCGCCGCACCAAGGATCAAGGCCCCCAGCGTCGCACCAACCAGGATGGCCACGTCTTTCGCCAGCGCCCCGCTGAACGAAGCACTGGACGAGACCCGGTAGAGGGCATCGTAAGCGTAGGTCATGGGGAGGAAGTTGGAGAACACCTCCAACCCCGAGAGCATCCGCTCGCGTGGCACCATCAGGCCGGAGAGCAGCAGTTGCGGGAAGAGAAACGCGGGCATGAACTGGACCGCCTGGAACTCGGTCGTCGCGAAGGCGCTCACGAGCAGCCCGAAGGCCGTCCCGAGAAGCGCGTTCAACACCGCCAGCGCTACCACGGCCGCGGGCGAGCCGGCCACGTTGAGGTCCAGCAGCCCGAATGCGAACAGGGAAACGAGTGTGCCCTGGAGCGTGGCTACCGCGCCAAAAGCAAGCGCGTAGCCGAGCAGCAAGTCCAGCTTCGCCAGCGGCATGGTCATTAGCCGCTCCAGCGTCCCGGAAGTGCGCTCCCGGAGCATCGTAATGGAGGTCACGAGGAACATGGAGGTCATCGGGAAGATGCCCAGGAGCGGCACGCCGACCCGCTGGAAGACGCCCGGCTGGTCCCAGAAGATCCCCTTCATCAGCGCTTCGAGGACCACCGGGACGAGCAGCAACAGGAGGAGCGTGCGCGGGTCTCGCCGCAGTTGGGTGAGCACACGGGCGGCGGTTGCGAGGGCAATGCGCGGGTTCATACGTCAGCCTCCTGGCCGGCAATGAGGGTGAGGAACGCACCTTCGATGTCCTCGGCGCCGGTCGTCTCGCGCAATCTCGCGGGCGTCTCCGCGGCAAGGACCTGTCCGTCCCGCATCAACACCAGGCTGTCGCACCGTTCGGCTTCGTCCATCACGTGGCTCGAAACCAGGAGCGTCGCGCCTCCCCGCGCGAGGCCGTGAAACATCTCCCAGAGATCGCGGCGAAGGACGGGGTCAAGACCAACCGTCGGCTCATCCAGGACCAGCACCTCGGGGTTGTTGAGCAGGGCCGTCGCCAGCGAGACCCTCGCCCGCTGGCCGCCGGAAAGCCGCCCCACTGCCTGGCCGAGGTGGCTCGTCAGGCCGACGACGGCGGAAACCTCTTCCGCCCTGCCAGGGGCGACACCATACACGCGGCCGAAGTAGCGCAGGTTCTCGGCCACGGTCAGGTCGTCGTAGACCGAAGGGGCCTGGGTGAGGTAGCCCACGCGCGTCCGCAGAGCCGGCGCCCCGGCAGGGTGGCCAAGCACTGTGACGCTCCCGCCGGCCACGTGCTGCACGCCCACGACTGCGCGCATAAGCGTCGTCTTGCCGCAGCCGCTCGGACCGAGGAGCCCGGTCACACTGCCCCTGGCAATCTCTAGCGAGACCCCGTGGAGCACCTCGCGCCCGCCGCGGATGACGCGAAGGCCCTGGACGGATATCGCCCCTTCGGCCGTCACGGCTTCACTCCCGCAGCCCCCGGCAGGTCCGGGGAGAGGTAGCGCTGGATCGCCGGCCCCACGAGGGCGACCAGGTCTTCGCTCGACGCAGCCACAAGCTGGTCCACGCGCAGCACGTAGCGGGCGAAGGCAAGGCCGATCAACTGCGAGGCCACCAGCGCCGCCCGAAGCTCGGGGGACGGCAAGCGGAGCAGGCTCGCCAGGGGTGCGAACACTTCCTCCACCAGGTAACCGCGCAAGGTGGTGGCAGCCGCCTCTTCGGAAACCGCCGAACGGATGAGGCCCAGCATCCGCTCGCGCGCCGGCTGCACATCCCAGGTCTGAAGGTAGAAGCGCACGAACCGCTCGCCCATCTCCTCCGCTTCACCCCGGATCAGGGCCGGGAACACTTCGGCGGGGACGAAGGGAAGCTCCATGGCCGCCTCGAAGAGGCCGGCCTTCGACTTGAAGAAATGGATCACCAGGGCCGGGTCCACGCCCGCCGCGGAGGCAATCGAGCGGATCGTGGCGCCTTCATAGCTCTCTCGCCCAAACGCGGCCCGCGCCGCCTCCAGGATCTGGGCCCGTGTTGTCGTCTCGCCTGGCCGGCGGCCACTGCGGAGCTGCGTCGCGTCCTTCATGCCATAATTCTACGTACGTTGAATAAGGCCGTCAACGCGCCTCCTGATAGTTCCCGCGACTCCCTTTAACTCTGCCTTGGGCGGCTAGAAATTGGTCCACTGCCACCACTTGCCCAGCGGCAGCCGCAGGAACACCAGGTCGTGTGGCTGCCCATGCGGGTCCTTCACATACTCGGTCAATGTGCCTGCATGCAGCGCCCCAAGCCCCTCTACCGCCTCGATGGCCTCGGACTGGATGCCGGCAACCATCTCGAAATCCACATGGTCCAGTTCCGCGTCCCACGCCACCGTGATGAGTTCGCGCATCAGGATCGTGCCGAGCCCCTTGCCCCGGTAATCGGGGTCGATTACGACCCGGATCTCCGCGCTGTCGCGGCGGTACCCGCCCCGGTGGCGGACGAGCGCCGCATCGCCGATCAGGCGGTCGCCCATGAATGCCAGGAGCGGCAGCGTGCGATCGTAGTCAAGGTGCTGAGCCCAGGTCTCGATGATTCGCGGGTCGGTCACGTCATCCTTCATGAAGAAGCGGTCTTCCTCCGGGATGCGGAGGAAGAACTGGGCAAGCGCGGGGCCGTCGTCACGGGTCATCGGGCGGAGCGTCACGGCCGTGCCATCGCGCAGGTCGAACGTTGCGGGGTAGCGGGTGATGGGGTAAACGGCCATCGCTTTCCTCCAGCGGTCAGGTACCCAGAGCCTACGCATCCAGAGCCCTTCTTTACAGCGGACGGTGGGGCCTTGTGCCGGGACCTTTCGGGCGGACTTTACCCTGCGCGGGCCCACGACGGGCCACCTCGCGTACCCGTGCGGCCACCCGCGCAAGGTGTCACCGGATGACCCCCATGCCGACACCGCGTCCCCGTAACAGGCGTTCACGGCAGGCCGTAGTGAGTGATAGGACGGCCGTCCCAGGCGCCGTCGCGGAGGGTCCTCTATGCCCATGCTGCATCGCCAGTTCTACCGTCGCCAGCGGGACGACGCCGGCCAGATGCTCGCACTCTTCGCCGGCGGGCTCGTGTTGTTCATCGCGCTCGTCGGCCTCTCGGTGGACATCGGCGCGGTCACGTATACCCGGACGGACCTCCAGAAGATGGCGGACGCAGCCGCCATGGCCGGCGGCCAGGACCTGCCGAGTACCGGCCAGGCCTACACGAACGCCGCTGAGTTTGTGACCAAGAACGGCAGCGGCAACGCCACCATCGAGTTCAGCAATACGTACTCGGCCAACGACACGATCAAAGTCACAGTCAGCAGGCACGTGAACTACCGCTTCCTCAAGTTCATTGGCCTGAGCGGGGCGGACCCTTCGGCTTCCGCTACGGTCCGCGTCGGACGCTACAACGGGGGTAACGGGATCGTCCCCTGGGGCCTCATCGCCAGCAACGAGGACAATAGCACCCTGCTCCAAAACTCCTGCTTCAACGGCATGGTCAACGGTCTGCCAACGTTCAAGCAGAACCAATCCTGCACGCTCAAGTACGGGGCGGGCACCAATTCTGGCGGCGATTTCGGCGCGCTGGCTTTGGACAACACGGGCGGCGACACCTATCGAAACAACATCGCCAACGGCTCCCAGGGCACCTTCAAAAAGGGCGACCAGGTGGAAGCGCAGACCGGAAACATGCAGGGCCCCACGAACCAGGCGATCGACACCCGCTTCGCCCGCCCCGCGCCGCAAGGTTGCGCCGGCAATGCACGCAACGATGTCCTGAAGACGAACGCGGACGGCAGCGTGAGCATCAAAACTGGCTGCGAAGCCAGCCCACGAATCATCCTCATCCCGGTCGTTGACAAAATCGACAACCCGGAGAAGTCCACCATCCTCGGCTTCGCCTTCATGTACGTCACTTCGAAGTTGACCAACGGAGGACACAGCCAGATCACCGGCGAGTTCGTCCAGTTCGTGACGGAAATCCCGGGCGGCGTCTACCAGGGCACCAACGGTCAGGGCGCGCTCGCGGTGATGCTCGTCAAGTAAGCGGCCCGCGGCCGCTTCAGCCTCCGCCACGAGAGCCGGGCCGCCGCCCGGCTTTCTCGCGCCATGATACGATTACGGCATGAGTGCGAAGTCCGAACTGAAGGAACTGCTTGAGGAGCTCTCGGAAGAGGAGGCGCGAGAAGCGTTGACTCGTTTGCGCCGTGACACGGAACGCCCACCGAGCATGCGGGAGCTTGTCCGAATGACCCCCGCCGAGCAGGCAGCCGTTTTCAGGCAGTTCCCGCCCGTTTATGACGACAACGAGGAAGATCGGGAGTGGGATGCAATCGATGACTTCATTGACGGATGAGTGACTCCTCCCCAAGCGCAGGCGAGGTTTGGCTGGTCACCCTGGATCCGACGGTTGGCGCGGAGATGGCCAAGACGAGGCCCGCTGTGGTGCTGACCAATGCGGCGCTGGAACACGTACCGCTGCGGGTCGTGGTGCCTCTGACGACGTGGCAGGAACGGTTCAGCGCGCAACCGTTGAAGATTCGCCTCACGCCATCGCCCATGAACGGGCTTCACCGTGCGTCGGCTGGGGATGTGATTCAGGTGCGCAGCGTGTCGGTCAGGCGGTTCGTCGGAAGGCTGGGGGCGGTCGATGCTGACGTTCTGGCGGAACTTCGCGCGGGTGTCGCAACCGTCGCCGGCTTTCGTCCCTCGTAGGCCAGCGTGGGTGTAGCTTCAGGTATTCTGTACGAGTGCCCACCGACGCCGCAATCCTCGCGCAGATCACCCGGGCCTTCGCCGGCGTGCCCCGCCCCGAGCACTTCACCGACCACCCCTTTTGCGACGAGTGCCAGGAGCACGACGCCACCCTGCGCGCGTATGACCGCGAAACGCTCCCCCACGAGGCCGTCGGCAGCGCCGCCCGGGACCCGATCGCCATGACCACCGCCGAGGGATTCACCTACCACTTGCCCGCGCTCGCGCGGCT
>PNKC01000040.1 GCA_013822275.1 Anaerolinea sp.
TCCACCGGCATGGCTGCGAGCCTGTGCGCGAGGGCAGTCTGGTTCAGGAGTTACAATACCCACATGGCTGACTACTCCTTCACCGCCGTCATCGAACCAGACGACGATTCGTTCCATGCCTACGTGCCGGCCCTTCCCGGCTGTCACACCTTCGGCGACACGATTGACGAGGCTAGAGCGAACCTTATCGAAGCCGTCGAACTGCACATTGCGTGCCTGATTGAAGACGGCATCGAAGTGCCGCACGAAGCTGGCGAGCCGATCGTCGAGAAGCTGCACGTACTCTTACCGGCATGACTCGCCTCCCGCGGGTCGAAAGCCGCGAATTGATACGGGCGCTGGAACGAGCCGGCTTTGTACCGAAACGCCAGCAGGGCAGCCATCTGCACCTGTTCCACGCAAGTGGCGCGATCCGAGTCACGGTCCCGGTTCACGCCGGGAAGACGGTCCCGGCGGGCACGCTCAAGTCCATCCTGAGGGATGCGAACCTCAGCGTGGCTGATTTGATCCGGCTGCTCGAGTCGTGACCGCTCCCCAGCAGGCAGCCTCGCGGCCGCTTCACACGTGGCTGGGGGACGCAAGCGGGACAACCTCGGTCTCCAGCCTGTCCCCAAGCCGGTCCTCGCTCACATCCAGGTCGTAGCGCACCTGCAAGTTCAGCCAGAACTGGCGCGTGGTCCCGAAAAAGCGTCCCAGCCGCAGAGCGGTGTCGGCGGTAACCGCCCTCGTCTCGTGGACGATCTCGTTGATCCGCCGTGGCGGGACCGAGATGCCGCGCGCCAGGCGGTACTGGCTCATCCCCAGCGGTCGCAGGAAGTCCTCAAGCAACACCGACCCGGGGTGTACCGGACGCAGACGTGCACCTCCCGGCACTGCCTCAGTGGTAATCGACGATTTCATAGTCTCAGAATCGCGCGTCGCGCTGATAGCGCCAAGCGTTAACACCACACCACCCGGCAGCGCTCTCCGTCCCACCAGAAGATAGCCGCCTGCCGGAACTCCCGCGCCAGGTCCACCAACTCTCCCTCCGTGGCGCCGAACACCGCGAACGACGGCTCCGAATACGTCCCCCCGCGGTCGTGGCCCGCGGCCGGCAGCCGCCGCCAGCCGAGCGCGTCAATGGCCTCGGCCAGGCGCACGTTCGCGGCTTCGTTCTCCGTTGGGGAGAGCCGCTCCCAGCCGGGGTTCCAGGCCGTTACCCCGCCGAACGCTTCGGAAACCCGGCCGCCGCTCAACTGCCCTGAGGCGTCGAAACTCCGCAGGCCATCCGGGAACTCCACGTCGAATACGGCAGCTTCGTAAACAGCAACAAGCGCGGCGTCTCGCACCCGACAATCGTAAGACCCCGCGCCCCAGCACGGATTGACACTGCTGCTACCATCCCCCCAATGGCGAACGTCGAGCGAGCGTCCCATCGCGAGACCCCCGAGACCGACCGGGCGGCGGCCCTGATTGGCCAGCTCAGCGCACTCCGGACCACCGAACCGATGCCCGCCGATGCGGCCTCGCGGGTCGCCGCCCGCCTCATCGACGCCGTCGTTGTCTTCTTCTTCCTCGTGGTAACGGACATCGCCGCCCTCCTCGTCGCCGGCTACAAAGTGAACACCGGGGTGACCGTGACAAGGGCTCTCGACCCTCTGCCAATGGCCGTGCTGTACATCGCACAGCTCAGTGCGCTGTCCGCCTACGAAGTCGCCGGCATCGGCCTCTGGGGCCGGACGGTTGGCCACCGCCTGATGAAACTGAGGGTCGTGGGGCTTGACGGCCAGCGGCCTGGCTTGCATTTCGCTGCCAGGCGGTTTGCCGTCACGGTCGTGCCCTTCATCGTGTTGGTGGTGGTTTGGGGTTTCCTCTGGCCGAGCCCGTGGTCTCTCTGGCCGTTCCTCGGCGCGCTCGCCGTCCCAGCGGCCGTCGCCGCCTCGATCTGGAGGAGTGACGACCAGCGCGGGTTCCACGACCGGTTCGCCGGGACCAGGGTGCTCATGCCGCGGTAGACCGCCGCGGCTTCGCCGGCAGACCACGCCCTGACCTCGCGCGGTCCCTATCACCTGCATTTGGGGCCCCGTCCATCACCCGTCGCGCGATTCCCACTGCCGAACTCCCTGTTCCGAACGATGATGTAGCGGTAAGACATGCCGATGCAGACAAGTTCCGCCACCAAAGCCCCAATCGTGACCGTGGAGGCGGCTGTCCGTGCGCTGACCACCTTTCACGGCACGCTCCTCGTGGAAGCCGTGGACCCGTTCGTCCAGGCCGCCGTCCTGGTCCTGCAGGAAGAGTGCCGCGTCCACCTGACGGCGGCGAAGCCCACACGCCACCGCAGCTCCGTAACCCACGGCGACTGGAACGCCACGATCGCGGTCCTGGGGAAGGCTGTCGCCGGCCTCGTGGTTTACTCGGCGGATACGAAGACCGCCCACAACCTCGCTTCAGCGCTGATGGGCGAACCCGTTACTTCGATCGACCGGACCGCTGCGGGTGCCCTCGGCGAACTGGCGAACATGATTACCGGCCGTGCTTCCATGGGCCTCGAAGAGAACGGGTTCCCCAGCCACATCTCCCCACCGCAGCTCCTCCATGGAGCTGGCTCATTCCTTTCACCCCGTCCCCTCACCTGGCTGGACCTGCCCCTCATGTCGGACCTCGGCCGGTTCGACGTCTGGATCGCCCTACGCCAGGCGTAGCACAGGCGCCGGCTGGCTTCGCCTCGAGGACTTCCTGCGCCACTGAGTCTTGGCTCCTTACGTCAAACAGCCGTATTCTCTGACAACTACGGTTCACGTCGGAGGGATCGCGGCTTACCGGCCGCCCCTCTTGCCTTCAGCCCGCGGCCCCGCCACCGGCGGACCACGAGCCACCACGACCGAACGGCGTGGCGGGCACCGGACATCCCCTCACCGGGGACAGCGCCGGGTACAAATCTTCTGGGCCGTGGGAAGGACCCTTCTTATGGCGCGCATGACCGGCGCACAGATGGTGCTGGAGTCTCTCCAGCGCGAAGGCGTGGACACGATGTTCGGCTACCCCGGCGGCGTCGTCCTCCCCCTCTACGACACGCTCCCCCAGTTCCCCGGCATGCGGCACATCCTTTGCCGCCACGAACAGGGCGCAGCCCACATGGCCGACGGCTACGCCCGCGCCAGCGGCCGCATGGGCCTCTGCCTGGGCACCAGCGGACCGGGCGCGACGAACCTCGTCACCGGCATCTGCACCTCCTGGATGGACTCCACCCCCGTCTTCGCCCTCACCGGCAACGTCGGCCGCTCCCTCCTGGGCAAGGACGGCTTCCAGGAAGCCGACATCACCGGCATCACCCAGCCCATCACCAAGCACAACTACCTGGTGATGAACGCCCGCGAGATCCCGCTCACGATCCGCGAAGCGACCCACATCGCCACCACCGGCCGCCCCGGGCCAGTGCTCGTGGATATCCCCAAGGACGTCTTCCAGGAGACGGCTGAGTTCGACTGGCCAGAAACCGTCAGCCTGCGCGGCTACAAACCGAACGTCGAAGGCCACGCCGGCATGATCCGCCGCGCCGCCGAACTCATCGACCAGGCCAAACGCCCGATCATCATCTCCGGCCACGGCGTCATCTGGGCGGACGCGCACAGGGAACTGGTCGAGCTCGCCGAAAAGGCCAACATTCCCGTCATCACCACCTTCCTCGGCATCGGCAGCTTCCCCGAATCACACGACCTCAGCTACGGCTGGCTCGGCATGCACGGCATGTTCTACGCCAACATGGCCGCCGACGCCGCCGACGTCGTCATCGGCATTGGCATGCGCTTCGATGACCGCGCCATGGGCCGCTTTAAGGACTTCAACCCCACCGCCAAGATCGTCCACATCGATATCGACCCCGCCGAGATCGGCAAGAACTTCCCGACCGCCGTGCCGATCGTCGGCAGCGCCAAGAACGTCCTCCCGCGGCTTACCGAGCAGGTGAAGCAGCAGTCCCGCCCGGACTGGATCCGCTGGATCGACAACCAGCGCGAAGAACACCCGAGCCTCCACATCCGCGAATCGCGCCGCATGCTGCCCCAATACGTCGTCCGCACGCTCTACGAGGAGACCCAGGGAAACGCCAACATCGTCACCGGCGTCGGCCAGCACCAGATGTGGGCCGGACAGCACTACTTCTACAACCGCCCCCGCCAGCTGATCACTTCGGGTGGCCTCGGTACCATGGGCTTCGAGCTGCCAGCCGCAATCGGCGCCCAGGTCGCCCTCCCCGATATGGAGACCTGGGCGATCTGCGGCGACGGCAGCTTCCAGATGACCCTCCAGGAGATGTCCGTCCTGGTTGATGAGCAGCTGCCCGTAAAGATGGCCATCTTCAACAATGGCTACCTGGGCATGATCCGCCAGTGGCAGGAGCTGTTCTACGACAAGAACTACAGCAGCTCCGGCATCTCCCAGCCAGACTTCTGCAAGCTCGCCGACGCCTACGGCATCCGCGCCATCCGCGTGGAGACGAAGGCCGAGGTGCCCCTCGCCATCAAAGAAGCCCGCGCCTACAAGGGCCCCATCCTGCTCGACTTCCAGATCGACCAGGAAGAAAACGTCTGGCCCATGGTCCCCGCGGGCGCCTCCCTTGCCGAGACGATCGAAGCTCCGGCCCACGAGCTTGCGCGATGAGCACGACGACAACGAACGGCTCGAAGCCGGCTCCGCACACCCAGCACACCGTCGTCGCGATTGTGGAGGACAAGCCTGGCGTACTCATGCGCGTCTCCAGCCTCTTCCGCCGCCGTGGCTTCAACATCGAATCCCTCACCGTGGGACACAGCGAAGTGGAAGGCCTCAGCCGCATCACCCTTGTCGTGGACGGCGAAAGCGCGCCCGTGGAGCAGGTCGAAAAGCAGCTCTACAAGCTGATCGACGTGGTCAAGGTGAGCGACCTTTCGAACGAGGACATGGTGGCGAGGGAGATCGCGCTCATCAAAATCCGCGCGAACAACGTTAACCGCCACGAACTCCTGGACATCGCCACCGTCTTTCGCGCCGACGTGGTGGACATCGCAACGAACTCGATCATCCTCCAGGTGGTCGGCGACGAGGACAAGATCGACGGCCTGATCAAGATGTGCGAACCGTACGGGATCCGCGAACTGACGCGGACCGGCCGCATCGCCATGGTCCGCGGCACCAAGACAACGACGGTCCACGAAGCCGAACCCGAAAAGATCGCCCGCCTCCACGCCAGCCAGGGCCGCCGCGTCGAAGGCGAACTCCCCTTCGCCAGCGACTGAGGGGCGGGGCGGCGCGGCGGGGAGCAACGCGACGATGTGGTCGGCGCCTCCTCAAGCGTCCTCCTCGGCAGCGCGCTTCAGTTCGGCCAGGCTGGATTCCCAGAGCGGCGCGAAGCTAAGCAGCCACGCCGTGTGCAGCGCCCGCAGAGGCTCAGCGTCGAGGGCATACCAGACCTCGCGCCCCCGATGCTCCCTGGTTAGCAGCCCGGCCTCGCGGAGCAGCCTGACGTGGCGCGAGACCGCTTCTCGCGTGATTTGCGGGAAGCGCGCGGCTATCTCGCCGGCTGGCAGAGGGCCTTCGTCCCGGAGCAGTTCGAGGATCGTCCGCCGTGTTACATCGGCGATCGCGGCGAACGGGTCCTTAGGCTTCGACAATCGTCCGCAATGCGAGCAAGTGACGCGTGTCCCAGCCGCCTTCGAAGCCCGCGTGGTCCTCCGCAGCGGACGGACCGACGCGTTCGATCGTGTGGTGAAAGAGTTCCACAAGGGTGCCACCGAGGGCGGGCGTGAGCCGGATCGTAACGTAGGGCGGCGCAACCCAGCCGTGGCCGAGCCAATCCTGCTCGAACGTGACTTCGTGGTTTGGTTCGAAGGTGACGACTCGCCCGCGAAATCGCAGAGCCTCCCCTTCGTGACCCTCTGGGACGCCGGAGGCGTCAGTCTCCACGATCCCGCCCACTCGCGGCTCGTAGGCGACCAACTTATGGCCCACGCCAAACCAGCGCTTCATCCGCTCAAAGGTGGTGAACTCTGCCCACACCCGCTCCGGTGGGGCAGCAATGAGGATGCTTCGGCGGACGGCAAGGACCCCAATGGGAGTGGGCAAGGTAACCTCCAAACTCGTTGCTTCGAATATGGAACCATTTGGTTATGCTTTTGTCAACGGTCAGCATCCGGGAACGAGCCAGGGGCCGCTACGCTCAGGCCGCGCGGCCGGACAACGCAGCCCCGGCCAACGCCTTGCCACCACGCCATTCCGCTGCGACTGCCAGAACAGAACCGCGACCAGCGGGAGCGGGACGATGCCACGCCGTCCCGCTCAGGCCAAGGTCGCAAGCCGCCTACCCCCACTGTCACCCCGCCCTCGGATGTCCGGCCCCTGCGTGGTAGCTATCGCCGCGCCATCTCGCGATTGCGCGCCGCGAACGCTCGCAATGTCCACCGGTCAACCCACGGATTGGCAGGTGGACGGTGTGGGCCGGCCAGGCACGTTCAGTGTTGACGACCGTAGTAATCTGAGGTTTGACGACCGTCGTCATCCGGTCTGGAGAAGACAATGGAGCTTTTGGGTCGATTCCGGAGGAAGAAACCGGGAGCATCGCAAGGGCTGGCGCGCCACAAGTTCGGGCTGCGGTGGCCAAAGAAGCGGTGACCTCTCAGGCGTCAGTGGCCGGCCGAGGCCACCAGGCCGGAGCAGTCCGGCCATCGCGCGGAATGAAGGTTGAGGAGGGCACCATGTCTTACATGCGTTACTGCAGTTCATGCGGGGTCGAAGTCCGGTGCCGAGAGGATCGGCAAAGCATCGCGGACTCGCATTCCACAAGGCTTCGTCTCAGCTGTCCGGCATGCGGCCGCGTCTTGACGGACATCTACGATGAGCAGCTCGAGATCAAGCCCGTGGCGAACGCGAGGATCTCAAGAGGCTAACCGCTCCTGGAGGAGGCTGCGAACCGGGCGACGCCGTCGCGGACATAACGGGCGCCGCGTACGACTGATGGCCCCTCACGTGCGATTGAGTTGAAGGAGGGTGATGATCATGACAAGTGCACCGCCGCTGGCGATCCGCTCGGCCGAGCCGGGCGACCGTGAACAGGTCAGCGGGCTCTGGGTGGCAGCGGGCCTGGCCCCCGCGACCGCGGACGAATGGAACGCACTGATGATCGGTGGCACCACCGGTGTGCTGGTTGCGGAGGAAGGTGGCCGCGTGGTGGCCGCTGTCGTGTCCGCGTCAGACGGCTGGCGCGCGTACATCTATCACCTCGCCGTGGCGGAGGATCATCGCCGTCGCGGGATCGGCCAGCGGCTGATGGCGGATGCTGAACAGCAGCTGTTGAGCACGGGCGCCCGGCACGTGTTCGTCGCGATCCACCAGGAAAACACGGAGGGGCTCGCCCTTGCAGGGACGATGGGCTACCTGCCCGAAGGCGAGATCGTGTTGGCCAAACGCCTTGCGACGCGCGCGGAGTGAGCGAACGTCGTCGCCTCCGCGAGCCGGTCGCTGTTGGGGTGTAATTCAAGGCGGGGCCGGATTACTCCGGGACGGCGACGCTTACCTCGGTCCCGCCCCCGGCCTGCGAACGAAGCGCGAAGGTCCCGCCAATGAGGTTGGCCCGTTCCTGCATGCCGAGCACCCCGAGCTTGCCGGCGTGGATATCACTCTCGACGCGCCTGGCCCGGAAGCCCCGGCCGTCATCCCGGACTGAAACGCGGACCCGAGCCGGTTCGAACGCAAGCGCGATAGCCACTTGCGATGCGCGCGAGTGCTTCTCCACGTTGCGGAGGCTCTCCTGAACGATCCGGAACAGGTGTAACTCGGTGCTGGGATCGAGCCGGCGAAGGTCCCCCGTTACGTTGAGGGCGCCTTTGATGCTCGTCCGGTGCGAGAGATCGGTCAGAAGCCACTCGATCGCCGGCGTCAGGCCCAGGTCGTCGATGATTGAGGGCCGAAGGTCGCGGCTGAAGCGGCGCACCGACTGGGCGCTTGCCTGTGCCAACCGCCGAAGCTCCGCAAGCCGGGAGTGCCGGTCGCCGGCTTCGGAGGAGGCATCGAGGAGGGCGTCCAGTTCGCGCCCGACGATGATCAGGTTCTGCACGACTTCGTCGTGGAGGTCGCGCGCGATCCGCTTCCGCTCTTCCTCCTGAACGTGCGTGATCTGCGCCGCATAACGGCGGAGGGCCTCGCGCATCCGGATCTCATCGCGGTAAAGCCGTGCGTTGTCCATGCCCACGGCGATCTGGTTGGCCATCGCGGCAAGGAGTTCGAGGTCCTCCGGCGTGAAGCCCTGCCGCCGGCGTCGCACCGCCCCGAGCGCCCCGAGCAGCCTTCCTTCCACACTCAGCGGCGCGGCCAGGGCAAGCCGATCATGGGCCACGGCCCTGGCTGTCCGCTGCACCTCCCGGGAGATGGTCTCCCAGACAGGCGCCGTCCCGGTGCTTGCGTCCGGCGCCCAGATGGGCTCCCCCACCTCCGCGATGAGCACCGGCGCGGCCTCAGCGCTCTCCCACGTGGCGATCCAGACCCGGTCCGAGTCGAGTGCTTCGGCGACCCGGGCCACGGCATCCTGCAGGACCCGGTCGAGTTCGAGCGTCTGGCTGACGGCCGAGGATACGTCGTGCAGGAGCGTGAGGCGGCGCGTGGTCGCCTCGGCCCGTGCGCGCTGGAGACCCTCGAGTTCAACGCGCCAGGCCACCACCGCGCCGACACTCATGGTGACGAGAAGGCCCACGACCTCCCCTACCCACATGTGCCCATCGACATGCCACAAGGCGATGCTCGGTACGGTCACCACGACGGCAACGACAGCGGTGAGAACTGCACCTTCGAAGCCGTAGTGGATGCCGGCATACACCACAGCGAGGAGATACAGGATCACAGGGATGTTATGGAACTCGTTAATCTCGCTAATGCCCGCGCTCCCCTCGAACCCGTAGTGAACCGCGGTAATGACCGCCATGATCGCCTGCACGTACCAGAACTCGCGCTCACGCAGGCGCTGGGGGAAGCGGCGCAGAGTATCGACGAGCCCCACCGGGGTGCTCCTGGCAGCACCGGTCTCCACTAATGCGGGCTGCACAGCGTGAACCTCAGTCCGTCTCGTCGAGGCTTATCCAGCCCCGCCTGAGAGCGTAGATCACGGCCTCGGTGCGGGACGCGACATCCAGCTTCGTGAACACGTGCGTGAGGTGAGCCTGGACGGTCCGGGCACTCAGCCCCATCTCTCCGCCGATCTCCTTGTTGCTGGCACCGCGCGCCGCCAGCCGCAAGACGTCAAGCTCGCGCCCGCTAAGGCGCGTGTCCTCACGTCCGTCGACCCGGCGCGCTGCGAACCGCTGGAGCACCTTGCGCTCGATCGCCGGGTGAAGGACGGGCTCGCCCGCATGGACGGCGCGGATGGCGTCGATCAGTTCACTGCTATGGACGTCCTTCAGCAGATATCCAGCCGCTCCGGCCTCGAGGAGTGCGAACACATACTGGTCGTCGTCATAGGCACTGAGTACGAGGACGCTGGTTGCGGGTGCGCGAGCTTTGATCTGCCGCGTCGCCTCTATCCCATTGACGTTTGGCATCGCGATGTCGATGAGGGCAACGTGAGGGCGGAGCTGCTCGACGAGCCGGACGGCCTCCGCGCCATCGGCCGCCTCCCCCACCACTTTCAGGCCGGGGGTCTGGTCGAGCAGCCGCCTCGTGCCCTCGCGGACGAACGCATGATCCTCGGCGATGACGATGCGGATCGGTTCCATCGCCTCCCTCTGCCGGGTATTGTAACAGCCGCGAATGCCGCCTTCGCTGCCCACGGCCACTCCCTGCGGTGCGGTCCCGGCCGCGCGCCGGGAGAGCCCTGCGACGATCACGTTCCGCCGGGGGGCGCGAGCATACTGCGCGCCGGCTCTGTCAGTTATTCTTCGCGCCCTGCGCCACCCATGAGACGATGATCTGCCGCTCCTCCGCCGGCAAGGGTGGCAGGGAAGGCGGCATCCGCATGGCGGGTTCGAACAACACCCTCACGAGCTCGCTCTCCTCGGGCTTGCCGGGAACGACCAGGCGTTCGTTCGCCATGATCGCCTCGTAGCTGTCAAGGCGGACGCCGCCGGGCGCGGGTGAATTCTCGGGCAGGTACGCGTGCGGTCCTGCCTTCGCCCTCAGGATCGCCATCACTTCCTCCGCAAAACTCACCTCGCGCTCGAGGATAGGAGGCATCTCGAGCATCTCCCCCTCGGCGCTGACGAGCGCGAACGGCGTGCGGTGGTAATGGCTGGCCGTCGTATACCCATGCAGGCTGCTGTGGGTGTGGGGGCTGCGGGCGATGAGCGTCACAAGCCCTGCGCCTCCTGCGGCGGCCACGGTCTGCATGCCAACCGGCACCAGCAGCCGGCCAATGAAGCGCCGCCGGCTGCGGTCGGCCGCCACGCCCTCGACTGCCGGCTCCAGCGGCGAACGTGCTATCGCCAGGACGAAGAGCGCCACGACGAAGTAGAGCGACCAGACCGTGCCCATGGCCGCCGCCAACACCCAGGAGCCGAGCCCCCGGACCTCGATGCCCACTTTCGGCGTGTAGAGCTGGTACTCGCCCTGGACCTCCACGCCGGCGGCGCTCTCGGCCCACTTGAAGCGCTCGTCGCCGTCGAACCGCGCGATAACCTCCACTTCGCCCGAGCGCCGAACCTCCAGTTGGACTACCGCGACCCCGTCGGCGCCAGTCTGGGCCGTGCCCACGAGCATCTCGTCCTGGATCTCATCGCCCCAGGTCGCCGGCATGAGGAACTCGACCGGAGCCCCGGCCACGGGAAGGCCGGCGCCGTCCGTGAGGGTGGCGCGCACCGTAATCTTCGCCCCCAGTTCCGCTTGGGCCGGCGCCTCAACAACGATCGTCGCCGTTTCGCCGGTCTCATCGCGGAATTTCCCTCCCTCCTCATCATCGCCCGGATTTGCCAGCGCCCGGGCCGGGGCAAGAGCGAGCACAACAAGGACCAGGGTTATTCCCACGAATCGCAATCTACGCATCTCGTTCACCTTCTCCTCGTGGCCTGCCTCAAGAGCCGCCGGCCGGTTGGGCCGCGGGGAATGGGAGCGCGTCGATGGCCGGCTGGCCCTGCTCCTGCTCCAGTTGCTCGCTCACCTCCCAGATGGAGATGACGGGCACGATCTTCACAAACACCATAATCAGGAATGCGAAGAGCGCGAACGCCCCGGCCGTGATCGCCACCTCCACCCACGTCGGCGCGTAGGTCGCCAGGTCGTTATAGGGCATCTGGGGTACGCGCAGCGTGGCGACAACGATGATGTAGCGTTCGAGCCACATCGCGATGTCCACGAACACGGCCGCCACCAGCACGCCCGCCACGTTGCGTGTCCAGGGCATGAGCACGATCAGGGCCGGCAACAGGAGCCCCCCGAAGATGTAGAACCAGTAGATTGGCGCGAACGTGCCCGTGAACACCTGGTTGAGGTAGACGGGCTCACCCTCTTCAAGCTTGTAGCCGGCCGTGACGAACTCCGACAGGTTGAAGTACACCATCACCATCCCGAGCGCCGCCATCAGGTAGCCCAGGTACACGAACTGCTTCTGGGTGATGTACGCCTCGAGGTGATTCGTCCTTCGCAGGATCGCCATCACCACGATGAGCGTTGCTGTGCCCGAGAAAATGGCGCCGGCCACAAAGTAGGCGCCGAACATCGTGCTGTTCCATCCCGTGCGCAACGTCATCGCGAAGATCCACGAGACGACCGTATGGACCGACACCGCAACCGGGATGATGACGATCATCATGAGCACCAGAGCCATGGCCAGGATGCGCCGCTGGTCGGGCGCGCCCCGCCAGCCAGCCGAGAACGTGCGGTAAAACCAGCGCCGCGGCGCCGAGATGTTGTCGTGCAACCGGTCGCGGCAGGTGGCGAGGTCGGGAATGAGCGGCAGGTAGAGGTAGACGAAGCTGCCGAACAGGTACGTGCTGATCGCGAAGAGGTCCCAGAGGATGGGAGACTGAAAGCGCCCGTAGCGGATGACGTTCAACATCCGGTCCGGGCGGCCAAGGTCGATGATCGGGAAGAGAGCACCGACCATCAGCGCGACGACCGTGATGAACTCGGCCATGCGCGTGACGGGAGTCCGCCAGTCCGCTTTGCTGACACGCAGGATGGCGGAGATCAGCGTCCCCGCGTGGCTGATGCCGATGAAGAACACGAAGTTGGTGATGTACAGGCCCCACATGATCTTGTTTTCGGTGGGGGCCATGCCTGTCACCGCCAGCCCTCCGGCCAGCTGGCGCGAGTAGGCAAACACGCCCACCCCGACGATGACCAGCAATCCGAGGAGCACCAGGTAGTACCCGCGCCGCGTCCGCCGCAGTGGGGCCAGCGCCAGCTCTTCAAGTCGTCCCGCACCAGTCTCCATGCCCGTTCTCCTCCCCTGCTAGGCCGGCTTTTCGGCGCCCAGCTTTTCCAGCTCGGCCACAATTCGCTCCCAGGGCCACTCCAGGCGATCCTTCATGAACGTGCGCTCGTGCTCCGTCTTCGTCTTTGGCAGAGCCTTTTCGCCGTGGCCCTGCATGTAGTACACGCGCGGCTTCGTGCCCAGCTCCTCCTTGTAGCGGAAGGCTTCGTTCTCGTTGAGTAGCCGCGAGAGCTGGACAACCTCGCTGCCGTTGGTGGCGATGTCCTCTTCGATGTCCCCGTAATAGATCGCGTCGCGCGGACAGCCTTCCACGCAGAATGGCAGGCCCCCGGCTTCCGCCCGGTCCGTGCAGAAGTCGCACTTCATCACCGTGCCCTTGATGGCGGGCGTCTGCGTCTGCACGTTGTAGGGACTGCTCTTCACCTGTGGCGGCTGCACCGGCTCATCCCAGTTGAAGAAGCGCCGGTCATAGGGACACGCCGCCATGCACAGCCGGCAGCCAATACATCGCTCCTGGTCGATCAGGACAACGCCTTCCGGCGTGTGGAATGTTGCGGCAACCGGGCAAACGTTCGTGCAGGGCGCGTTCTGACACTGCATGCAGAGGGCGGGCAGGAACTGGATGCCCGCATCCGGGAGCTCGTTCAATTCCGACTCAAACACCTCGAGCCACTGCTGCCCCTCGGGGACGAAGCGCGACCAGGTGCAGGTCTGGGTGCACTGGGGCGGCAACCCCAGGCCGACGCAGCCATCGCACCGTTGGAGGTCGAACACCATCACCCAGCGGCGCAGGCGGAGGGGATCGGGCTGCTCATCGGCCCGCGCCCGCCCGCCGATGGGGAGGAAGCCCTCGCTAAGAGCCGCCGCGGCGGCACCCGCGATCACCGCGCCCGTGGCGCCAAGGACTCGTCTGCGCGTTATCGGCACCATGCAACGCCTCCGGGGTCTATCGTCACTCTCTGTCGCCGCCAGCGAATCGGCATTTGCGCTACGTCAGGCGTAGGCAAAATGGCTTACCGCCGGGCCGAAAACGCGATCGGGGCGCAGCATCCGGGCGGCCAGTGCACCCGCACGTTTACCCCACCCTCGCCTTGCACAAAGCCATCTGTAGCGCAGGCCGCCGGGCAGACGCTTCCGATCCGCGTCAAGGCCAGGCCGAGGCTTGTAGAATCGCGCTCGAGGAGTTCTCCCCGCGCCCGAAGCTCAGTTCCTCAACGACACGATCGGAGGACCCCAGATGTCGAGACGACTCGAGGGAAAGATCGCACTGGTCACCGGAGCCAGCTCCGGCATCGGGAGGGCCACAGCCCTGGCGTTTGCCCGCGAGGGCGCAGCGGTCGTGGTGGCGGCGCGCAGGCAATCCGAGACCCAAGAAACCGCCAGGCAGATCACCGGCGCCGGCGGACGATCGCTCGCCGTCGCGACCGACGTTTCATCGGAACCCCAGGTGCGTGCGCTCGTGGAGGCGGCTCTTCGAACCTATGGCCGCCTGGACATCGCGTTCAACAACGCCGGTATCTTCGGGGCCGAAGGCCCCATGCACGCCGTCACCACCGAGTATTGGGACTCAATCATGGCGACCAACCTGAAAGGGACGTGGCTCTGCATGAAGCATGAGATCCCTCCGATGCTCGAGCAAGGTGGCGGCTCTATCGTGAACATGTCCTCGACCGCAGGTCTGACGGGATGGAGTGCCGCGGCGCTCTATTCGGCCAGCAAGTTCGGTGTCGTCGGGCTGACGAAATCGGCGGCGCTCCAATACGCTCCGGCGGGCGTGCGGATAAACGCTGTGTGCCCGGCCTTTACACGAATCGAAAGCATGGACTCAATGCTTGCCACAGCGCCGGCAGCCGGCGAACAGATGGCGGCGAGCATCCCGCTGGGGAGGATCGGGACGATGGAGGAGGTTGCGGAGGCCGTTCTCTGGCTCTCTTCGGATGCGGCGTCCTTCTGTGTCGGCCACGCCCTGGCGCTCGACGGAGGGCAAACACTGGGGCTCTGGTGACGACGGACCGGAGGGACGAGTCCCCGCAATGCCTCGGTGTGGGCTCGTTGGCGCGGCCCGCCGGGTGAGATAGGGTACGCCTGAACCGAAAGGAGACGACACCATGACCGCGACCGTTGCGCTGGCGAAGAATCTCGCATTCTGGCACTGGTACCCGGAGCTGCTCCTGAAAGGCCTCACACCGGCACAGCTTCGCTGGCAGCCGGCCGGGCACGACACGTCAATCCTGTTCGCCACCTGGCACACCTACCGTGCAGCCGACGAACTGGTGAATGGCAGGGTGCTCCAGCGGCCAGGCGTCTTCTTGAAAGACAACTGGGCGGCACGGCTGCCCGTCACCGAGACCGGGGCGACACCGTTCGGAAACGGGCTGACGCGCGAGCAGATCGGCAGGCTGGACCTCGACGCCGCCGAGCTGTGCGCCTACGCGAAGGCTGTTGGCGCCAGCATCACTTCGGCCCTTGTAGCGATGCCGGACGGTGAGACCGCCGCTGAGATTGATCTGCCGTTCTTTGCCACGGTGTACCCGGGCTACGACCGGATGTCGAAGTTGGAGGCGATCGTGTTCTTCGCCATCGGCCATACGGCGGAGCACCTGGGCGAAGTCCAGATGATCAAGGGGTTGCTTGGGCTCAGAGGAGCACCGCTCTAGGTTCGGCCGTCAGGGCGGGACGCGTCCACGCGTCCGCCCCTCGGCGCGGGGCGATGGCCAGCCGGGCAGTTCGCGTATGATTCAGCCTCACCGCCGCCGTTGAAAATCCGCATTCGGACCGAAACGGCGCCGGCCCCGAAGGAGGCTCTCATGGTCGGTGCAGAGGCAGGGCCAGCGTTGCTGAAGCGTGTGTTGATCAGTAACCGCGGCGAGATAGCCATCCGCATCGCGAAGGCAGCCTCGTCGCTCGGCATCGAATCCGTCGCTGTCTTTGCTCCGATCGATTCGCTCTCGCTGCACACGCGTTTCAGCACCAGCATGGCTGAGCTGAGCGCCTCCGGGGGCGCGAAGGCCGACCCCGTCGCGCCGTACCTCGATGCGCGTGAACTCATCCGGATTGCGAAACGGACCGGTTGCGATAGCGTCCACCCCGGCTACGGCTTCCTTTCGGAGAACGCCGACTTCGCCGCCCTCTGTGCGGCGGAGGGGCTGGCCTTCGTCGGTCCGCCCGCCACCGCACTCGCACTGTTCGGAGACAAAGTGCGGGCCCGGCACCTGGCCCGGTCCGTGGGCATCCCGGTTGTCCCCGGGAGCGTGGAAGCGGTCGCGAGCTCGAAAGAAGCAGCGACGGTTGCCTCCGGCCTCGGTTATCCGGTCATGATCAAGGCTTCGGCCGGCGGTGGCGGACGCGGGATGCGACTGGTCGAGAGTTCCGGGGAGATGGGGGCCGCGTTCGAGCGCTGCCGGAACGAGGCTCGGGCGGCCTTCGGTGACGGCACCCTCTTCATCGAAAAGGCGATCGCACGGCCGCGCCATATCGAAGTCCAGATCCTCGCGGATGCCCACGGCAACGTGGTCCACCTCTACGAGCGGGATTGCTCCGTGCAGCAGCGGCACCAGAAAGTGGTGGAGATCGCCCCGGCGCCAGGGTTAGCCCCTGACCTCCGCGAACGGATCCTCACGGCCGCGACCAAGCTCGGCCGGGCTGCTGGCTACGTGAACGCGGGCACGGTCGAGTTCCTGGTCTCGCCCGATACCAGCGAGTACTTCTTCATCGAATGCAATCCGCGGATCCAGGTGGAGCACACGGTGACCGAGCAGGTGCTCGGGATCGACCTGGTGGAAGCGCAGTTCCGGATCGCCTCGGGGGCCTCGCTTGCGGCGATCGGTCTCGGCACCCAGGAGGACGTTGGCAACCCACGCGGCTTCGCGGTGCAGGCTCGCGTGGTGGCCCGCGGCACCGGCGCCATCACGGCTTACCGGGAACCGGCCGGCGCCGGAGTCCGGGTTGATGGCTGCGGGTACCTGGGGTACGCGCCACCTCCCCAGTTCGACCCGCTCCTGGCGAAGGTGATCGGCTCCTCCAACTCCTCAGGCTCGTTTGTCTCCGCCGTGGACCGGACGCTTCGCGCCCTCGACGAGTTCCACATCGCCGGACTGCCAACAAACCTCGGCGAGCTTCGCGCGGTCCTCTCGCATCCCCATTTCCGGGCTGGCGAGGCGACGACGAACTGGCTCGCCGGGTTGCCGGAAGTTGTGGCCGGGCGGCCATCGGGACGCACAGGCGCCATCGCCTTCCTCGACCAGCAGGCGCCCACGAACGCTGGCGCCCGGCTGCCCGCCGCAGCAATTGCGGCCGAGACCCTCGCCGTGCCTCCCGGGATGCTCCCGGTTGCCTGCCCGCTGACCGGCAACGTGGTGGAGCGGCCGGTGAAGCAAGGCGACTCCGTCGCGGAAGGCGACACGATCTTTGTTGTCAGTGCGATGAAGATGGAGACGGCGGTGACGGCCCCGTGCACTGGCGTGGTAACCGCCATCCTGGAGGTGGGCGCCGGCCAGAGCGTCGCTGCCGGGCAGGTCATCGCTGTCATCGAGCCTGGCGAACAGGCGGCCGGGCGCGAGCTCGCAACGGGCAGCGTAAGCGCGGAACAGACGTGGGCTCCAATCCTGGACGAGATCGCG
This sequence comes from Anaerolinea sp., assembly GCA_013822275.1. Taxonomy (GTDB): domain Bacteria; phylum Chloroflexota; class Dehalococcoidia; order Tepidiformales; family Tepidiformaceae; genus PNKC01. The sequence continues at coordinate 16,987 of PNKC01000040.1, forward strand.
ACCCTTCAAAGCATCGCCCACGCCCGCCTGGCGCCCGGTTCAAAGGATCCGGGAGTCGTGCGCCAGCGCAGCCGGGGGAAGCTGAACTGCCGGGAACGTATCGCGCTGCTGCTCGACGAAGGCTCATTCCGCGAGGTCGGCAGCGCCGCCGGGTTCGCGTCGTATGACGACGAGGGGCGCGTTGCGGACTTCACTCCCGCGAACCACGTTGGCGGCTGGGGCTCGATCGATGGCCGAACGGCGGTCGTTTGTGCCGACGACTTCACGTCCCGCGGCGGCCATGCGGATGGGGCGATTAGCGCCAAGAGCGGCTACCTGGACCGCCTTTCGATCGAGCTGCGCGTCCCGGCGGTGCGGATGCTGGATGGCTCGTCGGGTGGGGGCAGCGTGGCAGCGATGGTCCCGGCGCAGAAGAGGGAGGGCGACAGCAACGCCCTCGAGAGCACGGGGGCGATCACGGCGGGCAGGCCGCGGGTGACGGGCAGCGGCGGGTCGTTCCTGCCGGGCCATCTCGGCAGCTCGATGTTCACGGAGCAGCTGGCCACCGTCCCCGTGGTCAACATGCTGCTCGGGAGCGTGGTCGGCATCGGCGCCGCGAAGGCGGTCCTGGGTCATTTCTCCGTGATGGTCCGCGACATCGCCCAGCTGTTCGTTGCCGGGCCACCTGTCGTCAGCCACGCGATGGGCTACGACATCTCGAAGGAAGACCTTGGTGACTGGCGCATCCATTGCAGGAACGGCTCGGTGGACAACCTCGCCGAGACCGAAGAAGAAGCGGCCGCAATGGTGAGGCGCTTCCTCTCCTACCTCCCTTCGAACGTCTACGAAGTGCCCCCCGTGTTGCCGCTGAACCCGGCGGACCGGGTGGACCGCCGTGACGAGGAACTCTTCACGCTCATCCCCCGCAAGCGCACAACGACGTTCGACGTGCGGAAGGCGATCCGGCTGATGGCGGATGCGGGGTCGTTCTTCGAAGTCGGGCCGCTCTGGGGAACCGACCAGGTGGCCGGCTTCGTCCGTTTCAACGGCCACCCGCTCGGGGTCATCGCTTCCGACAGCCGCCACATCAACGGCGGGGCGCTAACGGCCGACGGTTGCAGCAAACTGACCCGCCACCTTGACCTCTGCGACCTGTTCCACATCCCGATCCTCAACCTGGTCGACAACCCCGGGTTTGCGGTAGGCGTGGAGCATGAGACCACCGGTACGATCCGCAAGGGCGCCGAGTGGATGGTCGCCTTCGCCCAGGTTGGCGTACCCATCTTCACGGTGCTCATGCGCCGAAGCTTCGGTGTTGCCGGCAACAACTTCGCGACGCCACAGTCACGGCCTTCGGTGCGCGTAGCCTGGCCCGCGGCCGACGTGGGCGGCATCCCGCCCGAGGGCGGGATCGAAGCCGCCTACCGCCGGCAGCTCGCGGAAGCCGATGACCCGGCGGCGCTGCGCGCCGAACTCAACGCCCGCATCGAAAGCGCGCGTGGACCGCTTGGCCCCGTGTCCAGGTTCCAGATTGAGGAGATCATCGACCCGCGCGACACCCGCCGCCTAATCTGCGAATGGGTGGAGAACGCCTACAAGGTGACCTCCCAACCGGCCCGGCTCGTCCCCAGGGCGTTGCAGTTCCGGCCGTAGGATGTTCCGAGTTCCGAGTTCCAAAAGGAGTAATCAGCATGGCCGATAACCGCCAGGTCCTGATCGCAAGGTTGCCTTCGGGCCGTTTGCAGCCAGGTGACTTCGAGATCCAGAAAGCTGCCGTCCCCACTTGCCGGGAGGGTGAAGTACTGTGCCGCACGCTCGCACTGACCATCGGCGCCGGACAGCGGGCAGGCCTTCAAGGCAGCGCCAGCTACGCCGGCGCCCCTGTCGCCGGGGTCGTGATGGGCGGGACTGGCGTCGCCCGCGTCGAAGCGTCGAACTCCGACGCGTTTCGCGTGGGGGATGTCGTGGTGGCCCCGACGGGCTGGCAGGACTATTCGGTCCACCCGGCCCGCGCTGTGAGACGGGTGGACGCGGGCACGGATCCCGCGCTCCACCTGGGAGTCCTCGGGACGAACGGGCTGACGGCCTACTTTGGGCTGCTTGAAGTCGGCAAGCCACGGCCGGGGGAAACGGTAGTGGTCTCTGCCGCCGCCGGTTCCGTAGGCCATATTGTCGGCCAGATTGCGAAACGCCAGCAGTGTCGCGTGGTTGGCGTTGCTGGCTCGGTCGAGAAGTGCCGGATCCTCGTAGAAGAACTCGGTTTCGATTCGGCCGTGAACTATAAAGACCCCGATTTCCGCGCCGCCTTCAAAGCCGCCACGCCCGGCCGGATCGATGTCTACTTTGACAACACCGGCGGAGACATCCTCGAAAGCGCGCTTTTCCGCATGAACACGCACGGCCGGATAGTCTGCTGCGGGGCCGTCTCTCAATACGACACGGCGAACCCCGGCCCCGGCCCGCGCGGTGTCCCGGGGCTGCTGGTCAACAACCGGGTCCGCATGGAAGGCTTCCTCGTCTTTGACTACATGGAGCGCTACGACAAAGCGCGCGCAGAGATGGCCGGGTGGATCGAGCGCGGCGAGCTCAAACCGCGGGTGACTGAGTTCGATGGGTTGGAGAAGGCTCCCGAGGCATTCGTCGAACTGCTCGGGGGAGTGAACGTTGGCACCACGATCGTGCGAGTCGTGTGACCCAAGCGCGTGGGGACGACTCGTGCCCGCTCTGGGCGGTGACTCCATCGGCCGGTTCGCCCCCACGCGAGTGGGGACGGGATCTTCCAAAACGGCCGCCGCGTCGAAGAGGCCTTTCCGGACGTCGTCCCACGCGCGGACAGCGGATGGTGGCTCGCCGATCCTGGCGCCTTTCGCATTGGGAATCTCCGCGGGTGGCCCAAGCCAGGACCGATGGGCCGTGGCGGAGCACGGGCTCTGGCTGGCAGGATGGCGGCAGATCGGCCGGGCGAAGGGGCGAGGGCTCGATGGAGCAGTGAGGTGGAACTCTTCCTGTGTGGAGACGTGATGACCGGTCGCGGGATCGACCAGATTCTGGCGCATCCGTGCGAGCCGGCAATTTACGAGCCCGGCACGAGCTCGGCGCTCACCTACGTGGCACTCGCCGAACGCGCGGGCGGAGGACCAATCCCGCGCGCGGTGGCCGCTGACTACGTCTGGGGAGACGCGCTGAGCGAGATTGTTGGACGGCCGGATGCCCGGATTATCAACCTCGAAACCAGCGTGACCACAAGCGGCTTCCCGTTTCCGAAGGGCATCAACTACCGCATGCACCCGGAGAATGTCCCATGCCTGGTGGCCGCCGGGATCGACTGCTGTTCGCTTGCAAACAATCACGTGATGGACTGGGGGGTTGAGGGGCTTCTTGAGACGCTGGAGACGCTGGAGCATGCAGGTATTCGAATCACCGGGGCCGGGCGCTGTCTCAAGGAGGCCCTGAGGCCAGCGGTTGTTGAGATGGAGGGACGGCGAGTGCTCGTCTGCGGCCTTGGTTCAGCTACCAGCGGCATTCCCGAAAGCTGGGGCGCCACGGAGAAGGACCCCGGTGTGGCGCTGCTTCGGGACTTCTCCAACAGCAACGCTGACGCCATCGCGGGAGCGATAGGCAACGAAAAGCGCCCGCGGGACGTGGCCGTGGTCTCAATCCATTGGGGCGGGAACTGGGGCTATGACATACCGGTTGAACAACGGTCGTTCGCCCACCGTCTTGTGGATTCGGGCGAAGTCGATATCGTGCACGGTCACTCCTCACATCACGCGAAGGGCATCGAAGTCTATCGCGGAAGGCTCATCCTCTACGGCTGTGGCGACTTCGTTACCGACTATGAGGGGATAGCCGGGTACGGGGAGTACTCGCCGGAACTCGCAGTCGCTTATTTCTGCAGCATGGACGCGAACTCCGGCGAGCTGGCAGGACTGGAGATGGCGCCGTTTCGCTCCCACCGTTTCCGCCTTCGGCGCGGCACCGTCGAAGAAGGCCGGCGCCTCGCGAGGACGCTCCAGCGCGAAGGCAGGGCGCTGGGGACGCAGGTCGAAGAGATGGCTACCGGAGCGCTGAAGCTTCGCTGGTAACTCGCGTCCCGGATGCGGCCGGATGGCGGGACGGCGACGGCAGCTACCCCGGGAGCGCTACCGTGCTCGCCTGGGGGCCCTTTTCCCCCAACTCCTCCGCATAGCGGACCTCCATGCCGACCTCGAGCCGGGGAAAGCTGTCCTCCAGCACGCTGTTGCGATGAAAGTACAGCTCGTGTCCGTCTTCAGCCGCGAGGAAACCGTAGCCCCGGTCCGGGAAAAGACGCACGACCCGGCCGCGAGGCTGCGCTTCGAGCGGGCTGACTTCCCCCCGTTGCTCTCGTGCATAGTCCTCCAACTGCCGTTGCGCGGCGTCGAAGGCCTCTTTAATGGCCACGTGGAGGTCTTCGGCCCGCTGCCGTGTCACCGCGACGACTGTTCCAGGCACATCGACGAAGAGATTCACGCTAAAGGGGCCGCCGCTCCGGTGATGGCCGAGCGGCGCATCGAGCACGACGCGGGTGGAGAGGATCGCCGGGTAGAACGTGGGCAGATGGGCGAGACGCTCGGCGAGGTAGCTCTCCGCCTCGGGGTCAACAATGACATTGTTCCGCTGGATTTCGATCGGGGGGCGCGGAGCTGCCTCAGTCTCGGGCGCTTCCGGGACGTCAGCACGGCTCCATGACACCCGCACGAGGTTGTCCTCATCCGCGTAGCCGACCCGGAGTTCGCCACCGAAGGCGTCGTGGACGGCCTCTGCCATGCGGCGTGGGAGGTGCACGTCGGTTGTCGTAATGGAGATGTCGGCCCCTTGATCACGGACTTCCATGATCCGGTTCAGGGGATGCTCAGCCGTCTCCACCCTCGCTTCTTGCCGGACCAGCGCCATGACGTCATCGCGATGCCGCGTCAGGAACTGCCCGGAAAGGGTGAGGTAGCCAGCAGGGTATCCGTCCCTGATGCGGCGGCATGCCGGGCAGACCTCGGCGTGCGGGCTCTCCTTCGCTGCCGCCTCACCGGTGCGCCACTGCCACCTGCCGTTTGCGTAGAGCGCGCCACACACCGGACATGACGTGGGGTCGGGGAGGTGGCTCGTTTCCCGATAGGGGTCGAAGCCGGCCTCGGCGATGATCGCGTCGCGCCTTGGCTCCCATGGGCGCAGGTTCTCCGAAGCTCGTTGTCCTTTCGTGCCGTCCATCAGCTATGCCCCCTGGGCGCCTGTGCGCCCGACCACACTCCGCCGCTTCCCCGATATTCGTTGCCCGGTCGCAAGTCGGCGCCGCGACCGTGCCTGCTCGCCGCACGTCCCTGCCGGCGCCACAGCCGCCGGTGAGTTGAGAATGCCCGCGCTGGCTGGCTGGCGGAAGGTCCGATGGGCCGGAGGCGGAGTGCCGAACGTCGCAACACGGCGTTGCCCGTGTCTGGGGGTCTGGGCGTGGTCTTCCATTTGGGCCCGTCTCAACGTGGAAGTGCCGACCGGGCCGCCAGAATGGGCCGAACGGCGCTGTTCGCCGGCCGCGAACGGGGCAGACAGTGGTTGGGGGCTGGGGCAAGGCTCGCGCCAGGGCAGCCTGCACGGCTCGGGCTTGCTCCGGGAGTGGAGACCCTGCGAGGGATAAGGGAGGAAGGCAATGGCCGAACGTGGCCTCGAAGGCATCGACCACACCGTGCAACAGACCTACATCTGGGTCGACGAAATCGCGCGGCTGTTCCACGGCAATCGCCACCAGGCGTTTCAGATCCTGCGGTCGTTTCTGCACGTGCTGCGCGACCACATCGGGCTGGATGAGTCGGCTCAGTTCGCTGCGCAGCTCCCGCTCCTCATTCGCGGCCTGTACTACGAAGGCTGGGACCCGTCACACAGCCTTGTCCACGAGCGCACTGCCGACACGTTCATGGCGCGGTTCGTCAGCGAAGCGGGGATACGGCCAATGGATGGGCAGGACGCGCTGGCGGCCGTTGGTGGAGTGGTTGGCCGGCACGTGTCGGATGGCGAGGCGGCCCAAATCCTGTCCTCATTGCCCGCAGCGATCCGGAGATTGCTCACCGCGGCGTGAAGTCCGCGGTAATACCGGTTGCCTTCGTGGCGGACGCACCGGACGTGCTCCAGGCGTGGGCAGGTTCCAAGAGCAGACAGAGGAGGAGGAGAGATGACATCCGCGTCCCGGCCTCGGGCCGCCATGGCGGAAACACTGGCTCTCCCTGTGGACCGCGTTGAGCTGGCGGGCGACCTTGTGCTCCCGGCCGGCGCCGAGGGGTTGGTGGTGTTTGTCCACGGGTCTGGCAGCAGCCGGTTCAGCCCTCGCAACCGCCGCGTGGCGGCGGTCCTCAACGATGCCACGCTTGGTACCTTGCTCCTGGACCTCCTTACGCCCGATGAGGAAGCCGTGGACGAGCGCACCCGGCGACTTCGGTTCGACATCCCCATGCTCTCCCAGAGAGTGATTCGCATCATCGATTGGCTTGCCACGGATGGACGCTTCACAGGGCTCCGCATCGGCTGCTTCGGCGCGAGCACGGGCGCGGCGGCGGCGCTCATCGCTGCCGCCCAGCGTCCCGCGCTCGTCCATGCCGTGGTCTCACGCGGCGGGCGCCCGGACCTCGCGGATGAGCAGCTCGCGGGCGTCCGCGCCCCGACCCTGCTCATCGTTGGTGGCGCCGATGACGTTGTGCTGGAGCTGAACCGTTCGGCGCTTCGGGCGCTCCGGTGCGAGAAGCGGCTGGATGTTGTGCCCGAAGCCACGCATCTATTCGAAGAGCGCGGCGCGCTTGATCGGGTGGCGAAGCTGGCGCAGGAGTGGTTCTCGCGCTACTTGAGTTCGGACTGAGCAGGGGCGTGGGGAGGGGAGCAACGGCGCTCGCCGCCCTTTCTGTCCGCCGGGCTGAGAGCTGTACCCGGTCGAGCAGCGGGCCGATGATTCACCCGTCGCCCGTCGTGCTGGTTGGGGGCCGCCCACGCATCGCGCATCAGCGCGCCGTGGCCGATGAGCGGTCCAATGGCACCGTCGCTGGACCGGTTCGCCAGCTTCGCGGCTCGGAATTTGGTTAGCGTTCGACGCGGCCAGCTGATTTCCACCGTTTGCTGGTGGGTTCGAACTGGAAGCGCTCGTCCATGCGGGGGATGAGAGGGTGCATGCCGAGGCGCTTGAAGTCCTCCGCGAGGGCTGCGGTGGCCTCGGGTTCGCCGTGGACGAGGAACATGCTCCGCGGGGGCTTTGGTGCGCTTTGCACCCATTCGATCAGGCCCTTGCGGTCGGCGTGGGCAGAGAGGCCTTCGGCGTTGAGGACTTCGGCACGCACCGGGATATCCTGGCCGTGCATGCGGACGGTCAGGGCGCCTTCCTGGAGGGCGCGCCCGCGGGTGCCGGCCGCCTGGTAGCCGCTGAGGACGATGAGGTTCTTGGGGTCCGGCAACAGCCGTTCGAGGTGGTGGAGGACGCGGCCGCCGGTGAGCATGCCGCTGGCGGAGATGATGATCCGCGAGCCGCGCATCGCGCCGAGCTCCTTTGATTCCTGGACGGTGCGGTGGAGCTGGACGGTCCTGGGTAAGAGGCGCTTGCGGCCCGGTGGGAGGGCATCGAGCAGCTTCGTGCCGGAGTGGCGCTCGTAGATGCTGGTGGCGTCAACTGCCATGGGGCTATCGATGTGGACCGGGACATCCGGGATTTCGCCCTGCTCGCGAAGCTCTTCGAGGAGGAGGGTGATGAGCTGGGCGCGGGCGACGGCGAAGGCGGGGATGAGGATGGTGCCGCCGCGCTTGATGGTGCGGCGGAAGGCGGCGCCGAGTTCGCTGGCGAAGGTGGCCGTGTTGTGGTCGCGGTCGCCGTAGGTGGATTCCAGGACAAGCGTGTCGCATTCCGGCAACGGGTCGGGGTCCACGTGGAGCGGCTGGTTGACGCGCCCGAGGTCGCCACTGAAGACGATCCTGGCATTGCCAGGCTGGGTCTCCAGGTGGAATTCGATGAAGGCGGCGCCGAGGATGTGGCCGGCATGGCGGAACTTCACGCCGAGGGGGCCGGCATCGAGCATCTTTCCGAAGGGTACGGGGCGGAGCCTGCGGATTGCGCGGGTCGCGTCTTCCTCATCGAAGAGGGGGAGCGCGGGGTGGTGCTTGCTGAAGCCTTTGCGGTTGGCGAAATCGGCGTCTTCTTCCTGGAGCTTGGCCGCATCGAGGAGGAGAAGCTCCGCGAGCTCGGCGGTCGCCTCGGTGCAGTAGATGGGGCCGCGATAGCCTTCCTTGACGAGCCGCGGCAGGTAACCGGAGTGGTCGATATGGGCGTGCGTGAGGAAGACGGCCTCAAGCGCGCGCGCGTTGAAACGAGGGGGTTGCCAGTTCAACTCGCGGAGCGGTTTGAGTCCCTGGAAGAGGCCGCAATCGATGAGGAAGTGGTGGCCGTTGGCTTCGAGTTCGAAGCGTGAGCCCGTCACCGTGCCGGCGCCGCCATGGAAGGAGAGGAAGAGGGGCATGCCACGAGGGTAGAGAGCGCGGAGCAAAACGCAAGGTACGGAAGTGCCCCAATTCTTGAGGCCCCCGGCCCGAGGCACGAGGCACGAGGCACGAGCGGAGGGCGAAGAGCGAAGAGCGAAGAGCAGAGAGCAGAGAGCAGAGAGCAGAGAGCCAAAACGCCGGACTCCAAGTGCCCCGCCGGGGCTGAGTGGCTCGGTGCGGCGGCGGATCAAGCCCGTCGCTTGATCGCTCCTGGTTCTGATTGGTGGGGCGGGCTGAGGAGGGACGGCGCGGGGCGCTGGG